>CAYGPO010000020.1:0-10527 GCA_964351665.1 uncultured Gammaproteobacteria bacterium
ATCCAGATCAAGCTCGAGGTCTGCTTCCTGCTCCGTATCCAGATCCAGGTTTGAGCTATCCCTCAGCTCCGCTTCAAGATCAGCAATCAGCCCAACTTCGCTGCTCTGGCCTTCGTCCGGGGCGTCCGCCGCCAACTCCAGGGACGTTTCCTCCAGCTCGCTGCTGACAGGGGGCTGCTCAGTCTCATCACCGGGCAAGGCATCGAGTATTGCGTCGATGTCCAGGAGTTCGAGCTCATCGGAGGCATCGTCAGAGTCATCAACCGCCAGTAGCCCAGCCGCTTCTGGGGTGTCCGGCTCGCCGCGCAAATTCAGGGAGCTTGAAATATCGCCGTGTTCGGGTCCGGTGGGGACCTCCTCGGTTGAGATTTCGTCCAGGAATGAGACCAGATCGTAGTCTTCGTTGACATCAGCGGTTTGAAGATCGCCGGTTTCATCGTCGGCCAAGGATAGCTCGTCGTCAAAATCCACCAGCGACAGTTCGCTGAGATTCTCCGATGAATCTGTCGAGGACGCCGACAGGTCAGCTGGCTGCTCCGATTCAACATCCGCATCAGGCAATAACGCAATAGCACCGGGTTGATCAGTGGGCGTTAGTTCCAGGTCGTCTTCCAGAGGCACCAGGGACAGCTCGTCCAGGCGGATTTTCTTGGTCGGCAAGTCCTCATCGACGGCCTCAAGCTCAGGGCTTTCCAACTCATCCGGGGCCGCACCAGCCGTTTCGGCCGGGTCGTCAAAATCGTCAAGATTCAGGTCGTCAAAGGACAGTGACAGTTCGTCATCAGCAGACTCCAGCTGCTCCGATTCATCGTCAGCGGGCAGCAGACCATCGAGATCCAGCCCGGACAGATCAAACTCCTGCTCTTCGCTGTCGTCAGCTTCCAGGGGCTCGGACTGTTGATCGGTTTGCGCTGCTGGCTCAAGGTCCAGGGTCTCAAGATTCAGTTCAGCCGCCTGCTCGGCTTCCGGAACGGTGGATTCACCCTCAGGGGTATCGAGATCCAGAAAATCCAGGTCTAACAGCTCGTCCAGATCGTCGTCCGCCGACAGTTCAACGGCCGGGCTTTCAGAAACCACTGGTGTGGCCTCGGCCTCATCGGCCTCGAAGCCCAGATCGAAACTCGCCGGGCCTCCATATTGGCCGTCGGCAACGTCTTGCGCTGGCTCGGCAAAGTCGTCGTCCAGCAGTTCCAGGGTGAGCTCCTGGCCTTCATCAGCGGCCACCGCTTCAGCGCTCTCAGCGGCGTTGCCGTTCTCACCATCAATTAAGATCGGCTCATCTTCCGGCTGGAAGTCGGCAACTTCCGCCAACCTTAAGCCCACCGGGTCTGGGTTGTTGTCTGGTTCAAGCTCTAGATCCAGACCCAGATCTAGGTCAAGCTCAGGCTCAATCTCTGACTCAAGCTCCAGCTCACTGTCTGGTTCAATCTCCAACCCAGGCTCAAGCTCAAGCTCACCTTCTGGCTCAAGCTCAAGCTCGATCCCAGATTCAGCCTCTGCTTCGACCAAAGACGCCGGTTCATCCAAAGCCGGCTCATCGGAGGCTGATTCTGTCGCCTCATCGGCCTGGGGCGCTTGCGCTGCAAGACTTACCTGTTCCCCAGCGGCCAGTCGCTCCGCTACCCGCTTGATGTCCTCTATGTTGGCATCGGGACGGCCTTCTCCCTTAACGCCGGCCAACAAACTCGGCACCGCGGCCACCGCAGCATCCAGCAGCTCTATCACCGCCGGTGAGGTTTGTACCGCACCCTCAATGATTCGGTTAAACAGGTTTTCAATCTGCCAGCTGAACTCACCCAGGGTGAGCGCCCCTACCAGTCTGCCGCTGCCCTTAAGGGTGTGGAAGGTCCTTCTCAGGGTACCCAGGGACTGTTCATCTTCAGCATCGGCTCGCCATTTCGGATAAACCGTGTTGAGAGACTCCAGCTCCTCTTCCACTTCTTCGATGAACACCTCGCGAATCTCTTCGTCTATGTCATCGGATATATCGGCGGGTTGATCATCGCCAGCCTTACCGTCGCTTACCGCTAATGGCTCCGGCTCTGGGATGGCCTGGGCGGCCACTTCAACGGTCTCTGTCATCAGCGGCAGCGACTGGGAATCGTCCAGGGTCTGCTGCCCACTGTCCGCAATGGGCGGACCCACAGCCTGCATTTTCTGAGTTAACGACGCCTCGTCTATACTTGAATCATCAGCAAAATTGCTTGCAAACGACTCGGACTCAACCGGCGCCGCGGCTCGCTCCTGGCGTCGCTCAGCGATCGCCTCATCACCGTGATAACCCAGTTGGGAAAGACTCTGGCGGGCCACTTCAAGGATCTTGTCTCGACCAGGCCGGTGTTCGCGAACCGCTTCAAGGTAATATTCCAGACTGGCTACCGCATCGGCGATGGTGTCCAGTTCTTCTGGCCCCGGTACGCTGCGACGATGCAGCAATTCAACTTCGGTGTAGGCAACGATGCCCCCCAACAGCCCCGCCGCCTCATCCAGGTCCAGCATTTTCAGCGCGCCAACAATCTCCTCCAGCAGTGCTGGAGTCTTTTCCAGACGCGTATGATCTCGGGGATCTTCGATAAATTCGACGATGGATTGCTTGATCACCTGAAGGTTGCCGGAGGCCTCCTTCATCAACGCATCCAAAATGCGCCGGACCTCAGACCTGGGAAGTTCAGCAACGCCCTCGGCCCGCTGATCATCATCACCCTCAGAGGAGGTATCCGTAGAGCTACCCAGCTGGTCAATGTGGTCGTCTAACGAGCCCTCAACGTAGAGCAGAGAACCGGCCATATCCAGCAACAGGGACTCGTCCACTGTTGCTTTGCCCGCCACCACCTGGGCGATCTTTTCCCGCTGCTCCAGCACCACCCTACGTGGAACACCTAAGCCCAGCATGCCCAGGGTGTCAGCTACCCGGTCCAGGGTCTCTGCTGGCTCATCAAAACCGTCAGCACTCAGGTCACTGCGCCTGACTCTGATATCCAGGGAATCCTTTACCCGCATCAGGTCTTCTTTGATCGCGCCAGAAACCGTGCTGAGCAGCTCCCGGTTGTGACCCGACATAGCTCCCTTGGCGTGCTCTAACTCAGCGGCATTGGGCAGCAACGCGGTTAGCCGGTAGCGCTCCTTCAAGTCGTCAATGAGGCGCGAACCACTACCTCCATGGGCGGCGTAGTACAGCAATCCGCGGGTCAGCTCCTGGGCCTCTCCCGAATCGAAAAACTGCTCTCCCTTCAGCGCCAGCCCCTTAATTTGGCGGTCGATCTTACCCACCAGAAGTTTCAGGGCGCCATTGGGCGTGATTGCACCGGTGCGCATACCGTCAAACAGCGCGCCGGAGACCCACCACAGACGGCGTCCGTCTTCGTGATGGGTGACTTTCAATAATTTGCCGGCACAGGATTGGAGATGCTCCAGCAATCCAAAATCGGAGTCGGCACGAAACCATTGCACCAACGCTGCCTCAAAAGCCTTTCGAATTTTCGCCGCCGCTACCCGCAGCTGGCGCTCTCCCAGCTCCGGGTTTGGCCTGGCCAGGTTGTCGGGCAACGGCTGGCTCAGGTCCGGCGCGAACAGCGCCGTTTCCGACAGCAGCTTCTGGCCTCTGGCGGCGCGTAAGTCGTTCAGCAGCGGCAGCAGCACCACCGGGATATCACGATGGCCGCTCTGCAGCCGTTCCAGATAGTCGGGAAGCTGAACTATGCCTCGCATCAGCATCGCGTAGGCTTCTTCCCGGTCACTGATATGGTCGTCCAGCAACTCCAGCGCGACCTTCTCCATTTCCTCCACCACCAGCGCGCCGCCGTACAGCTCGACCATTCGCAGAGTGCCCTGGACCTGGTGCAGATAGGTTGCACAAAATCGCATTTGACTGGCATCGCTTGCGTCGTCTACATAGGCTTCCAGCGCCTGACGGGCCTGCTTAAGGGTCTCGTCGAGCTCCTGCTTTACCCAGCTCAGCGTGGTGAAATCAATATCGTCCTGCAATCTCATGATGAGCTGTCCTTCCCAGCGGAGCCGGCACCTTCGCGGCGTCTGAATGCCATCACCCGCCGATCTTCAATTCTGACCACGTCGGGATTGTCCCACTGGGTGACTTCACCCGGACCGATAATCAGGCAGCCGCCAGGTCGAAGGCATTCAACCAGCCGGTTGAGGAACTGCTCACGCCTTTGGCGGGGAAAATAAATCAGAACGTTTTGGCAATAAATGAGCTCAAGACCGCCCATGGGCTGGCGGCTAATATCGAGCATGTTGAGCTGGGCAAAGCGGGTTCTGTTTCGCAGCCCCTTATCAACGATGAATTCTTCGTCGCTGTAGCCGGCGCAGTAAGACCGATAAGCCGCCGGGATTTCCCGCTGTCGATTAATGCCATAAATACCGGCCTCAGCGACCTTCAGGGAAGGACCGCTGACGTCAGATCCGGTCACGGCGAACCGAAATGGCCTGGGCGATCGGCCAACATACTCATCGATGACCATAGCCAGGGTGTAAGACTCTTCGCCGGTTGCGCAACCCACGCTCCAGGCGTGGAACTCCTGCCGGCCGCGGGTGCGCGCAACATAACTGGGCAAGATGGTCTCGCGCAGCAGCGCCAGCGAGGGCGGATGGCGGAAAAATCGGGTTTCGTGCACGGTTAGTCGGTCAACCAGAACTGCCCATTCCAGGGCCCCTCTAGGTCCGGTCAAGCACTGATCGTAGTAGTGCTCAAGACTGGTGAATTTCAGTTCAGCCAGCCGCAGACGCAGGTTGGTCTCAAGAAACTGACGACGACTGGGCGGCACCAAAACCCCGGTTCGCTGTTCCAACAACCTGACCCAGCGGACAAAGTCGGCATCGTCCATATCAATGCCATCCGCGGCATTAAGGGTCGGAGTAGCAAGTGCTTGTGCCTGGCTGCTGATCATGAGTGCTGTTTATTACTCCCGCCGTCAGGCTGGGAGCTTAAAGTCCGCGACCGAGCGGCGTAACTCTGCCGCCAGATCTGCCAGGTGACCAATACTCTCGGCGGTCTGACTGGTACCTGCCGATGTCTGGGTGGTAATTTCCTGAATCACGTTCATCGTGCCTGAAATATTGGTGGCAGCTGCGGACTGCTGTCGGGCGGCCTCAGAGATGTTCTGAATCAGATCTGCCAGGTCGTGGGATACCTTCTCGATCTCTCCCAGTGCTTCGCCGGCGTCCTCCGCCAGACGGGCGCCGTTGACCACCTCGGTGGTGGTTTGCTCCATGGAGATAACGGCCTCGTTGGTGTCGGCTTGAATCGTCTGTACCAGAGTTTCGATTCGCTTGGTGGCGTTGGAAGCCCGCTCCGCCAGGCGTTGAACTTCGTCCGCAACCACTGCAAAACCCCGTCCAGCCTCACCGGCGGAGGCGGCCTGAATAGCGGCGTTAAGGGCCAGAATGTTGGTTTGTTCCGCAATGTCGTTGATCAGCTCAACGATGTCGCCAATTTCCTGGGAGCTCTCACCCAGACGTTTAATTCGTTTCGAAGTCTCTTGAATCTGCTCTCGAATGTTGTCCATGCCGTCGATGGTCTGACGCACTACGTCAGCCCCCTTGGCTGCAATGGCCACCGATCGCTGGGCCACATCTGCTGACTCCGCAGAGTTCTTGGACACCTCGTCAATGGACACGGCAATTTCGTTGATTGCCGCCGAGGCGGAGGTGATCTGTTGAGCCTGGTGCTCAGATGCCTCAGCCAGATGCATGGCCGTTGCCTGGGTTTCCTGGGCGGCTGATGCCACCTGCACAGCGGTTTCGTTAATCGTGGTTACCAGGGAACGTAGCGCCTCAATGGCGAAGTTGATGGAGTCGGCGATGGCCCCGGTAATGTCCTCGGTAACGGTGGCTTTTACCGTCAGATCACCCTCAGCCAGGGATCCCATTTCGTCCAGCAAGCGCAAAATCGCCTCCTGGTTTCGTTGGTTCAGGTCTTCGGTCACCCGGAATCGGGCTCGTTGATCTCGATACAGATACCACAGTAACAGCGCAATCAAAGCCGCCGCCGCCGCACCCAGAATAAATCCGAGGGTCGGGGACGGAAACATCTGCTCGGCTTCGGTCAGAACTTCGTAGCGCTCCTGCAGCTGCTCCGCTTCTGACAGCAGTACGGCGGAACCCAGGGAAATGCCGTCGGAGGCCTCCTTGGCTCGGAACAGCGTGCCGGCAGCCTGCAAGATCAGCTGTGAGTTAGCTTCCACTTCGTTAAACACCTGGAACACCGAGCCCAGTCGCTCCAGCGCCTCGGGGTTTTGGATCGCGCGAATGTTGAGTTCAGGACTACCGTTGAGCAGACCATCAAGAATTCCGCGCAGCTGATCCACATCGCGCTGCAGACCATCCACAGCCTGACCCGCATTCATCGCTCCCGACAGAATTTCTGCAACCCTTCGGAGCATCCGCTCTGCCACCAGCAGCTGGCCTGAGGCCAGATAGATTTGCTGTCGGTCAGCGTTGATGTCAGTGAGCACCTTGGCCACGTCATCCAGCCGCTCGCCCATCACCGGTACGTCTTTCGAAAACTGCCCAACGACCTGGGCCAGATCTGTCACCTCGCCGCCGGCTTCAAGGATGGTTTGAGCATCACCCCGAATTCCCGCCCAGGTGGTATCCACCAGCCTCAGTCTGAGCTGCTGCAGTAACTCATCGTTAGGCAAAGCGGTAATGCCGGAGTCATTACCGTCGGTGAGGGTGGTGAGATTGATCTGAATCTTGTCTCGAGTTTCTCGCAGTTCATCAAAGGCGGCGAAGGCGCCGCCGGCGGCCTCGTTGGCCAACTTGGCGATCTGCTGCGACTGCACCTGAACCTCGGTGATCAGACCAAGATGACGTCGCTGCTGCTCGTTGGCTTGGTTGAGGAATACGAAGTTAGCTACCAGCAGCAGGATCACCGCTACCAACATGGCACCGATCAGATACAACCCTGTGTTGCTTTCCCTAGCCTGCATAGAGCCTGCCGCTGAACTCATGACGTGCACCTCATGCCGGTTGATCTGTCATTGTGTTGGCACATTGTTTGTTCCCCTTTTCAGGCTGCAGCCTGCATGAACGAAGGATTGTTAACCAGGCGTGTGAAATCCACAGCACCCCAATATTCATCGCCTTTCAGATATTCCCGCGTCAGGTACTGGCCGATGGCGTGCTCAGCAAAATGACGTGATTCAGAGACGTCTTCCGCCAGAAAATGACGCTGCCCCTGCACCTCATCAATCAGCAGTCCCACTACGCCGCCGCTCTGCTGCACTACCAGCACTCGGCTGTATTTGCTTAAGGCGCTGCGATTGCCATCGATAAAGAGTCGGAAGTCCACCACCGGCACCAGCGTGCCGCGTACGTTGGCCACTCCCATCACCCAGTTCTTGGCCCCGGGTACGTGGGTCAACGACGGCACCGTAAGAATTTCTACAATGTCACTGATTTCGCTGACCAGGTTAAGGTCGGCGACCTGAAAGGCGATTCCGGACCAAGTGCCCTGGGCAAGAGCCTGCTCCGGCAATCCCACAGCGTGAATCAGTGACCGTTTCTCAACGTCTCGCAGGGTCTGGAAAGGGCTATCGCTCATGCGGCAGCCTCCAGCGCAATCTTGATACTTTTCAACAGCCGGGAATCTTTGACCGGCTTTGTCAGGTAATCCACAGCGCCCTGACGCAGGCCCCAGACCCGATCGGTCTCATTGCTCTTGGTGCTGACAATGACCACGGGTATATCCCGGGTGGCCGGATCCCGCGACAGTTGCCGGGTAGCCTGGAAGCCATTCATGCCTGGCATGATGATGTCCATCAGAATCAAGTGCGGGCACTGCCGCTGGGCCAGGCTAATGCCTTCTTCAGCGTCCTGAGCAGTCGTCACCTCAAAACCGTGCCGCTCCAGCATCGTCCGAAAAACGTGCAGCTCGGTTGGTGAATCGTCAATAATCAATATTTGCGCCATGATCCCCCCAGAGATGGCTTAACGTTACCTGCCGGCGTCGTCCACGTGACGCCTGATGGCACCGAGCAGTTCGTCCCGGGTAAACGGCTTAGTCAGATACTGCTCCGAGCCAACGATTCGGCCCCGGGCTTTATCAAAAAGACCATCCTTGCTGGACAGCATCACTACCGGTGTCGACTTGAACACCCGGTTGTTCTTGATCAGCGCGCAGGTCTGATAGCCGTCCAGACGGGGCATCATGATGTCCACAAAAATGATGCTTGGCTGGTGATCGGTGATTTTTGACAGCGCCTCAAATCCGTCTGTGGCGGTGACCACATCGCACCCTTCCTTTTTCAGCAGGGTCTCGGCAGTGCGACGGATGGTCTTACTGTCATCAATAACCATCACTTTCAGGCCGTCCAGGCCAAATGTTTCCTGTGCTGCTTCCACGACATTCCCCGCTTGGTTTGCCAGCTACTTAGCCAGATCGTCCGGCCTGTTTAACCAATGTTGAGTAGCGATGTCAAGTTATCTGCCTAAGTCTCTCAGGCAACTAACGTTTTACTTCCCATGCAGGGTACTGATCTCGCTGCGCGGGCGGCCCCCAATTGCCGCTGTCTCGATTACTGACAATCACTGACTGGGCCAGTCCTATCCGGCTCAGAATCTGCAGTGTTAATATACCACCGCCCCGAACGGGCGAATGTGAGCATGCGCAAAATTTTGTAAACCCATCTCACGCTGGGACACTGGCGGGGCCGGCTGCGGTACTGACGCTGAGACGAAAAGGCACCCATGACAACAAAACTTGCAGTGGTGATGGATCCCATCAGCCACATCAATATCAAGAAGGACTCCACCTTCGCCATGCTGCTGGAAGCTCAGCGTCGCGAGTATCTGACTTACTACATCGAGCCCAGCACCCTTTGGATTGAAAGCGGTCGCGCTTTCGCCGCCGCCCGCAGCGTGAGGGTCAAAGAGGATCCGGCCAACTGGTATCAGCTGGATGAGGCCAAAACCCTGCATCTAGGCGAGATGGACATCGTGCTGATGCGCAAAGATCCGCCCTTTGACATGGAGTACGTGGCCGACACCTATGTGCTGGACCGGGCTGAACAGGCCGGCGCGCTGGTGGTAAACCGACCCTCAGCGCTGCGCAATATTAATGAGAAAGCCTCCATTTGCGCCTTCCCGGAACTCACGCCGCCGACCCTGGTGGCGCGGGATCACCAGATCTTACGGGATTTTATCCTTAAACAAAAAGGGGCCATCGTCAAACCCTTAGATGGCATGGGCGGCCACTCAATTTTTAAAGTCAGCGCCGATGACCCCAACCTGAACGTGGTGCTAGAAACCGTCAGCGATCAGGGCAAACACCTGATTATGGTTCAGGGATTTGTGCCCCAGATCACAGAAGGCGATAAGAGAATCCTGATGATTAACGGTCAGCCAGTGCCTTACGCCCTGGCCAGGATTCCGTCCAAGGACGACTTCCGCGGCAATTTGGCCAAGGGCGGCAGGGGTGTAGCCATGGAGCTGTCGGCAGGCGACCGGGCCATTGCCGACGCGGTGGGTCCGATGCTGGTGGATCAGGGTGTGCTGTTTGCCGGACTGGATGTGATCGGCGACCGACTGACAGAGATCAACGTCACCTCCCCTACCTGTATTCGGGAACTGGACGCGGCTTACAATCTAAATATTGCCGGCCAGCTGTTTGACTGCATAGAGAGCAAACTCAACCCCTGATGAGCGTCGCTGACCAGATTTCTACCCAGGATCGCCTGAGCGTTACGCTGGTATTTGCGTTGCTGAGTCACGCAGTGATCATATTGGGCGTCACCTTCAGCTATGCCACTGCGCAGCCGCCGGAGAACCTGCCTTCACTGGACGTTATCTTAGTCCAGCGAAAAAGTGAGACGCCACCGGAAGAAGCTGACTATTTGGCCCAGGCATCACAACAGGGCGGCGGCACTGAGATCGAGCGAGTCAGGCCGCAAAGCCCGATTACCGGCCAAATGCCCAAACCCGATCCTGGGCTGGCTCCCATGCCACTGGCACCGGCCAACCCCACGCCTCAGCAGGAACAGCCAACGGAGGTGTTGACCACGCGGCTGTCGGAAACCCAGGTGGCCCGCACCGAAGAAGCCAAGCCTGTGCCCGACCAGGCCACCCCCACCGCCCAGGAGCTGCTGCAGCGCAGTATGGAGATAGCGCGACTGGAAGCGGAAATCGGTCGTGAGCTGCAGGCCTACGCCAAACGCCCCCGGCGGAAGTTTATTTCTGCCAACACCCGGGAATTTGAATTTGCCAGCTACATGCAGGCCTGGGTGTCAAAAGTTGAGCGAATCGGCAACCTTAACTACCCGGCAGAAGCACGCCAACGGAAAATGGAAGGTTCGCTGGTGCTGACGGTAGCAGTCGGTCGGGACGGCTCCATTGAAGCCATCGACGTTATTCAGGCTTCCGGCTATCCGTTGCTGGACGAGGCGGCCATTCGGATTGTGCGCATGGGCGCGCCTTACGCGCCACTGCCGGAAAAAATCCGCGACAAGGTAGATATCCTCCACATCACCCGCACCTGGCAGTTCCTGCCCGGCGCGGTACTCCGCCATAATT
>CAYGPO010000020.1:10627-48702 GCA_964351665.1 uncultured Gammaproteobacteria bacterium
ACAGATTATTGACAACAGGGCTGCAGGTTTCCGCTATCATTAGAGCCATGGATGGATCAGCCTACCTGAGCGACCAACTCCTCATAGCCATGCCTGGTCTGGACGACCCGAATTTCTCTCGCGCGGTCACCTACGTCTGTCAACACAACGAGTCAGGGGCCCTGGGAATAACCATTAACCGAGCCTCCGAGCTTACCGTCATTGATGTCCTGGACCAGCTGCACATCGACTGCCTGGACGCCGACTGGGGTAGCAGCAACGTGTTGGTGGGTGGACCGGTGCATCAGGACCGAGGCTTTGTTCTGCATCGGGAAGATGGGCAAAAATGGAAGTCCAGCTTTCCGGTAACCGAACAATTTACCCTGACCACCTCCCGGGACATTCTGGAGGGACTGGCCAGCGGCCAGGGCCCGGACCAGGCTCTGCTCGCGCTGGGTTATGCCGGCTGGGGCGCGGGTCAGCTGGAAGCCGAAATGCTGAGCAACGCCTGGCTCAGCAGCGACGCCGACGAGCAGATCTTATTTAAGTCCGCGTTGGACGACCGCTGGCATCATGCCGCCGCCAAATTGGGCGTCAACATCGAAATGCTGACCAGCTCAGCGGGCCACGCCTGAATCAGGCTGGCTGCCTGCCGCCGCCGGCCTTATAGCCAGTTGCCTACCCATTCCTTTCTTTGCTTTGACTACGGCCAGCGCCGAATTGGCGTCGCTTCAGGTCAGCGCATCACCGGCACCGCCACCCCCCTTGAGGTTTTGCCCCGCAACGATGCTGGCAGCCACTGGCCGCTGATTGAACAACTGATGGCAAAATGGCAACCTGACGCGCTGGTGGTAGGCATCCCGCTAACCCTCGAGGGAGAATCCCAGACAATGACCCGTCAGGCGAGAAAGTTTGCCCGCCAGCTGACCCATCGGTTCAGCGTTCCGGTGCTGGAGGCTGACGAGCGTTACACCTCCCGGGCAGCCCAGGACCGGTTCCGTAAACAGCGGGCCAGCGGCGGCGCTCGACGTTCCCAGGCAGGGCGGGAAGATGCCGTGGCCGCACAGATCATTTTGGAGGCATGGTTTGCCGACAACCCCAGCTGACGCCGAGCAGGCTCTGCAATCACTTTGCCACGCCGTCGCCAGTAGTTTCACTGACGCCAGTTCAATGCCCGTGATTGTTGGCATTCATACCGGTGGCTGCTGGGTGGCCCAACGCCTGGCCCGCGCTCTGAATATTGACCCTGCCGAGCTGGGACAGCTGGACGTGGGTTTTCATCGAGACGATTTTGCCAGCCGCGGCATGCGCAAAACCCCCCTACCTACTCGCCTGCCCCTGGACATCAGCGATCGGCCGGTGCTGCTGGTTGACGACGTGCTGCACACCGGTCGAACCATTCGCGCTGCCATCAACGGCTTGTTTGAATTCGGCAGACCCTCTCGAATCTGGCTGGCGGTGCTGGCAGATCGTGGCGACCGGCAGCTGCCTATTCAGCCGGATTTTGTCGGCTTAAGGGTATCCCTTGGCTTGGATCAAATGCTAAGACTCACCGGGCCCCAACCCCTGGCCCTATCGCTCGCCAGCAAAGGCGGCGCGGAATGAAGCGCGATCCTTACAGCAACAACCTGCAGGTTCGGCCCGATGGCAGCCTGCGTCATTTCCTGTCCATTGAGGGCCTGGATCGCCCCCTGCTGAGTCGCGTTCTAGAAACCGCCGAGTCGTTTAGCGCGGCTTCCAGCCAAAACGTGGTGAAACTTCCGTTGCTGCGCGGCAAGACCGTACTCAATTTGTTTTTTGAACCCAGCACCCGCACCCGAACCACCTTCGAACTGGCGGCCCGGCGGCTGTCAGCCGACGTGGTAAATCTTGATGTCAACGCCTCCTCGGCGGTGAAGGGCGAGAGTCTGCTGGACACCCTGCGGACCCTGGAGGCGATGCGCTGCGACCTGTTTGTCATTCGCCACCCCCAGGCGGGCGCCGCGGAGTTTTTTGCCCGCCACGTGCCCGAAGGCGTCGCCGTGCTGAACGCCGGTGACGGGCGTCACGCCCATCCCACCCAGGCCATGCTGGACCTTTTCACCATCAGGCGACACCGTCCGGATCTGGAAAACCTGGTGGTGGTCATCGTTGGCGATGTGGCCCACTCCCGGGTGGCCCGCTCTCAGATTCAGGCCCTAAACCTGTTCGGGGTGCGTCAAATTCGGGTAGTGGGGCCCGCTACGTTAATCCCTGTAGGCATCGAAGACCTGGGGGTACACCGTTACAACCATCTGGACGATGCCATGGTGGATGCCGATGTGGTGATTGGGCTGCGGCTGCAGAAAGAGCGCATGCGGGGCCCCCTGCTCACCAGCAGCGACGAATATTACCAGCGCTTCGGCATCACCTCACGCCGACTGGCCATGGCCAGAGAAGGATGCCTGGTGATGCACCCGGGGCCGATGAACCGGGGCATAGAAATCGATAGTGAGGTGGCTGACGGCCCCCAGTCTACGGTGCTGGAACAGGTCAGTAACGGACTGTCGGTGCGTATGGCCATTATGGCCATGTGCATGGGCGGCGCAACGGAGAGCCATCGATGACCTCCAGCTCCGCAACCCCTGACAAGAAAGTGCTGCGCGGCGCGACCCTGGTTGATCCATCCAAGGGCACAGAACAGGTGGCTGATCTGTGGATTGCTCAGGGCAAGGTGGCCGCCATTGGTCAATCGCCGGACATGGCACCGGACATGTCAGAAGGGTTTGAAGAGGTGGACGCCCGCAATACCTGGGTCTGTCCTGGCCTGATCGACCTATGTGCAAGGGTCTTGGTCCATACCGAAGCCGAGCTGGCGGCGGCCAGGGCCGGCGGCATCGCCCAGCTGATCTGCCCTCCCGGCCCCGGTTTCACCCTGGACAGCGCCGCGCAGATTCGCGAACGCACGGCGCCACTGCCAGCCAGCCCCAGGGTTCATCTGCTAGGAGCCATGACCCGGCGTCAGGCAGGCAAACAGCTGACCGACCAGGCGGCGCTGCAGGCGGCGGGCTGTGTTGGCCTTAGCGACGGTGGCATTGCCCTGGCTGACAGCAGGGTTCTGCGCAGCGCCATGCAGTACGCGGCGTCGTTGAACATCACTCTGTTCCTTCAGCCCCAGGATGTGGACCTGGCTGACGGCTGCGCCCATGACGGCTCCATCGCTACCCGGCTGGGTCTGCCGGCGATTCCGGTGGCCGCAGAAACCGCTGGACTTGCCAGAATTTTTGCCCTGACCGCAGATACCGGCGCCAAAGTTCATCTCACCCGACTTAGCAGCGCCGCCGGCGTGCAGATGCTGGAACGGGCTAAATCCGCCGGGCTGCCGGTGACCGCCGATGTTGCAATCCATCAGCTATTCCTCACCGAGCACGACCTCATTGGCTATAACCCTCAGTGTCACATATTGCCCCCGGCTCGTTCCACCGGAGACCGGGACGCGCTGATCCGAGCGGTTGCCGATGGCACCATTGATGCCATCTGCAGTGATCACTCGCCGCTGTCCGCTGACGCCAAACTGTCGCCCTTTGCCGATACTGAACCTGGCATCAGCGGCATTCAGACCCTGCTGGTTCTTGGTCTGCGGCTGGTGGAAAACCAGCATTTGTCGCGGCTGCAGCTGCTAAAGCGCATGATCAATGGGCCGGCGGATTTGCTGGGTATTGCATGCCCCGGCATTGACGTTGGCATGGCCTCATCGGACCTCGTTTGGTTCGATCCCAGCATCAGCTGGCGGCCGGCTCAGTCTGGCTGGCATTCGGCAGGCCGAAACACGCCGATGATGGATTGGGAATTTCAAGGTAGGCCGGTGCCGCTATAAGGCTGATTTATGGGCCGCTCCGCCCACCGTATCAGTCGCTCTGTTCCAGTTTATCCGAGGTGCTGGTTTGAAAGTCGCTGGCGGCATGGCGTTCAGGCAGCTGCTTGTGAGGCTCGCCCCAGGTTCGGTTGACCATAGCGCCGCGCACAACGCCTGGGCGCTGGGCAATCTGCTGGGCCCAGCGTATGACGTGGGCATACTCCTGAACCTGCAAAAACTCTCCCGCCTCGTACATCGTGCCCTGCACCACTGCCCCGTACCATGGATAGGTGGCCATGTCGGCAATGGTGTAGTCAGCGCCGGCCAGAAATTCCCGGTCCGCCAGATTACGATCCAGAACGTCCAGCTGGCGCTTCACTTCCATGGAAAATCGGTTGATGGGATACTCAAATTTCTCCGGCGCATAGGCATAAAAATGGCCGAAGCCGCCGCCAAGATAGGGCGCGCTGCCCATTTGCCAAAACAACCAGTTCATCACTTCGGTGCGGGCAGCGGTTTCAGTGGGCAAAAAGGCAGCAAACTTTTCGGCCAGGTAATAAAGGATTGAACCGGACTCAAACACCCGGGTTGGCTGTGGGCCGCTGTAATCCATCAGCGCTGGAATTTTTGAATTGGGATTCACCCCCACAAAGCCGCTGCTGAACTGGTCACCCTCGGTGATCCTTATCAGCCAGGCATCGTACTCAGCGTCGCTATGTCCAAGCTCCAGCAGCTCCTCCAGCATGATGGTCACCTTCACACCATTGGGCGTGGCCAGGGAGTACAGCTGGAGGGGGTGCTCACCCTTTGGCAGGTCTTTGTCATGGGTGGAGCCGGCGATGGGGCGATTGATATTGGCAAATTTACCGCCGCTTTCGCTGTCCCATTTCCAAACCGCCGGCGGGGTATAGGTGATTGAATCGGTCATGGACTAGTTTCCTGCAACGACAAAGTTAGACGCTAGTAAGACCGATAGTCTACCAATCTGCTGGCAAACCCGATTGGTGGATTTGTCCTGCCGGTGGCTGGCTGGAGGTTTCCAGGTTTGCAGGTACCCTGAGCCGTTGACGACGAGCAGAGGGATTGACGGGTTTGGGTAACATATTAGCCTTGGATTTGATCTAACTATAGCCCTGGCCGTGGTTGCCTTTTGTATCAAACGGCCAACTGGCCACAGGGCGCCGGACAGCTTATGAAGCAGGTAGAGACCCTCTTTTTTGACTTAGATGGAACGCTAACCGATCCCGAACAGGGAATCGTCGGGAGCATCTGCTATGCGCTGGAGCGGTTGAACAAACCTCTGCCAGCCCATCACGAACTGACGGCCTGCATCGGGCCGCCGCTCAAGGAGAGTTTCGCAAGGCTGGTGGGTGATGAACTCTCTGAGCTGGCGGTGAGTTACTACCGTGAACGGTTCAGCGACCGGGGCTGGCGGGAAAACCGCCCCTATGCGGGCATTCACGAACTGCTGAAACAACTGAAAATTGCCGACAAGATCCTGTTTGTCGCCACCAGCAAACCCGCGGTTTTCGCCAACCAGATTATCGATCACTTCGAGTTCCGGCCTTATTTTGACGCCGTGTTCGGCTCTGAGTTAGACGGCACACGAACCGATAAGGCCCAGCTATTACGTCACGCCAGAACAACTGCCGGGGTGAGGGAGCGGTCGATCATGGTGGGTGACAGAAAACACGATGTGATTGGCGCCAAGGCCAACGGCATGCATGGGGTGGGGGTAACCTGGGGATTCGGCAGTGCAGAGGAATTGACCTCCGCCGGTGCCGATGTGCTGGTTCACCGCGTGGAAGAGCTCATCGACCTGTTTATCTGAAAGGGTGAAGCCACCGCCAGCGGAGCCGGTTCAGCGGCCCCAAGCGCCGGCTCTACAGCATCCCCGATTCTTCTTCCGAGTCCACCAGCCCGATGCCATCGAGCCCCTGGGCCAGAGTGTTGGCATCGCCGCCCTGGGACAGCTTGATTCGCAGCCGAACCTCGTTGGCGGAGTCGGCATGGCGCAGGGCATCCTCGTAGGAAATCTCGCCAGCCTGGTAGAGCTCAAACAGCGCCTGGTCAAAGGTTTTCATACCCTGGTTGACCGACTCTTTCATCAGATCCTTCATTTTGTGAATCTCACCTTTGCGGATGAGTTCAGCCATCAATGGGGTGTTGATGAGAATTTCCACCGCCGCTCGACGCCCCTTGCCGTCGGGGGTCGGGATCAGCTGCTGGGCAATCACCGCTTTCAAATTGAGGGACAGATCCATGTGCAGCTGGTCGCGGCGATCTTCCGGGAAAAAGTGGATGATCCGATCCATCGCCTGGTTGGCGTTGTTGGCGTGCAGGGTGCACAGACACAGGTGGCCAGTTTCAGCAAAGGCAATGGCGTGCTCCATGGTTTCCCGTGCCCGGACTTCACCGATCAAGATCACGTCCGGCGCCTGCCGAAGGGTATTTTTCAGCGCAATCTCAAAGGTATCGGTATCAATACCCACTTCCCGTTGAGTAATGATGCAACCTTCGTGTTTGTGCACAAATTCAATCGGATCTTCAATGGTGATGATATGACCGGTTGAATTGAGGTTTCGATAGCCGAGCATGGAGGCAAGAGAGGTGGACTTACCGGTGCCGGTGGCGCCGACAAAGAGGATCAAGCCACGTTTCGTCATGGCCAGGTTTTTCATTATCGGCGGCAGGTTCAGGCTTTCAATGGTGGGAATTTTGGTCTCAATTCGACGCAGCACCATCCCGACATGATTGCGCTGATAAAACGCGCTGACACGAAATCGCCCAACGCCTTGCACACCGATGGCAAAGTTGCATTCGTGGTTTCGCTCAAACTGTTCCTTCTGACTTGGGGTCATGATGCCCAGCACCAGATCCCTGGACTGACCGGCGGTCAGCGGATTTTGTGAAATCGGGCTGATTCGGCCGTGAACCTTCATTGCCACCGGCATGCCAACGGTAATGAACAGATCTGAGGCCTTCTTGTGGGCCATCAGTTTAAGGAACGAATTGAACTCCATGACCGTCTCCTACTGGAACAGTTTTTTGTCGGTAGCGCGGGCGCCGGCGATCTTTCGCGACACCATACCCTTGCTCACCAGATCCAGAAGACACTGGTCCAAGGTCTGCATGCCCACGTTATGGCCGGTTTGAATGGCCGAATACATCTGGGCCACCTTATCTTCCCGAATCAGGTTTCTAATGGCCGGTACCCCAATCATAATTTCGTGGGCTGCAACCCGACCACCGCCATTGCGTTTGAGCAGGGTCTGGGCGACTACCGCCCGCAGAGACTCAGACAGCATCGACCTGACCATGGGCTTCTCACCGGCCGGAAACACGTCGATGATGCGGTCGATTGTTTTGGCCGCCGACGAGGTGTGCAGGGTGCCAAACACCAGGTGACCGGTTTCAGCCGCGGTCAGCGCCAGGCGGATGGTTTCCAGGTCACGCAGTTCGCCCACCAGCACAAAATCCGGGTCTTCCCGAAGCGCTGATCGCAGGGCTTCATTAAATCCGAGGGTGTCCCGGTGGACTTCCCGCTGGTTAACCAAACACTTATTTGACTGGTGTACAAATTCTATGGGGTCTTCGATGGTCAGAATGTGACCGTGGTCGGTTTTGTTCAGATGATCCACCATCGCCGCAAGGGTGGTGGATTTTCCCGAACCCGTGGGTCCGGTGACCAGAACAAGGCCTCGGGGCACGGAAATAATGTCGCGAAAAATCGCCGGACAGTTCAGATCTTCCAGGGATTTAATTTCGCTGGGAATGGTTCGAAAAACGGCCCCTGAACCCCGGTTATGTTTGAAGGCGTTTACCCTGAATCGCGCCAGACCGGGGATTTCAAAGGAGAAGTCGCACTCCAGGAATTCTTCGTAGTCTTTGCGCTGCTTATCACTCATGATGTCGTAAATGAGCGCATGCAGAGTTTTCTGGTCCAGTGCCGGCACGTTAATCCGGCGAATATCTCCATCCACGCGAATCATCGGCGGCAGGCCTGCTGATAAGTGCAGGTCAGACGCGTTATTTTTAACCGAAAAGGCCAGTAGTTCAGCGATATCCATTCAAATCTCCAGGGCCGGGAATGCCGGAGGGCATCCGTGCCTCCTCCCAAAGGCAATTCACTCCGTAAAATACGTGATCAATCAGGCTGATGCAAAAAAACATTGACAACTTTTGATACATCTTCCAATCCCCTTACTTCGGTTCGTCAGCGAATTGCTGAAGCCGCCAGGGCCGCCAACAGAGATCCGGCGGAGATAACATTGCTGGCGGTGAGCAAACGTCATCCGGCCTCCGCGGTGGCTCAACTGGCTGACGCTGGCCAGGTGGATTTTGGCGAGAACTACGTCAGTGAGGCCCTGGAAAAGATGGCAGCGTTGGCCTCACGGCCTTTGAGCTGGCATTTCATTGGACCGGTTCAGTCAAACAAGACCAGCGCCATTGCGCAGCATTTCAGCTGGGTCCACAGCGTTGATCGCGGCAAAATCCTGCGCAGACTCAGCGCTGCCCGGCCCAGGGATCTGCCGCCCCTTAGTTGTTGCCTGCAAATTAATCTGGAAAACGAGCCAAGCAAGAGCGGCGCCAGGGCGGACCAGGCCAGGGAACTGGCGGAACTAGCCGCAAGCCTGCCGGGTATCCGCCTGCAGGGCCTGATGTGTATCCCCCGCCCCAGCACTGATGACCAGGCTCTGCGGGCCGTGTTTGCCCGGTTGGCCCAGCTGCGGGACACCATCAGCAGCCCTGAGCAGCCGCTGCCGGTGCTTTCCATGGGCATGAGCAGCGACCTTGAAGCGGCCATTGCCGAAGGCTCCACCATGGTGCGGGTGGGCACAGCGCTGTTCGGCCCTCGTGGGTGATCTGGCCCGCTGTCGGTCCTTGATCTTGTCCACGATCTGACGGATAACAGGGCCGCCCCCTCGGCGACCCTATACCGAACTTTGAGCAGCCATGGCCGATGGGCCTTTTTTGCCCGCCATGAAACACATAGACTGGCAGCTCATCGTTGATGTGTTCAGGAGTCCAATGGATCATTCGGTCAAGCTGGGATTTATCGGCGCCGGTACCGCCGCAGAATTTATGCTGCAGGGTCTGGTGAAGGCAGGCTATCCCGCCACCAATGCAACGGTGTTCGATCCGGACCCTGACCGCTGTGGGGCCCTGCGCGACCTGCTGGGCGTGTCCATTGCCGACAGCAATCAGCAGCTGGTCACCAGCTCCGACGCATTGGTGCTTGCGGTCAAACCCCAGGTGTTGGAAGAAGTGATCAAAAGCCTGGATCGCGCAGAACTGGCCAATCCCCCTTTGATGATTTCCGTTGCCGCCGGCGTGCGCTCCAGTACGCTGCAGTCCTGGCTGGGTCAGCAGTGGTCGGTGGCCAGGGTCATGCCAAATACGCCAGCCCAGCTGGGCGCCGGCATCTCCGGCGTGTTTATCAGCCCCTCAGCCAGTGAGCAACAGCGTCAAATTGCCTTCGACTTTGGGATGGCCGCCGGTGATGCCGTGTGGATTCCCGAAGAAACTTTGATGGATGTGGTTACCGCCGTGTCTGGCAGCGGTCCCGCCTATTATTTCTTGCTGACCGAGGTGCTTCAGCGCACCGCTCAGGAGCTGGGGCTGGACCCCAATACCGCCTCCCGACTGGCCAGCCAGACGGCGCTGGGGGCGGCCCAGATGATGAGCCAAACCGGATTGTCTCCAGCGGTTTTGCGCGAGCGGGTCACCTCCCCTGGCGGCACCACCGAACGGGCCCTGGAAATTCTTCGCAACGGCGGCTTCGAAAGCCTGTTTCAGGAGGCGGTGGTGGGTGCAGCCATTCGCGGTCGTGAACTGGCCGAAGACGTGCAAGACTGATATGGGCAGTCATTTCGGCAACGCTGGGGAATACCTGGTCGGAATTATTTTCGGCATTTACATCACCATCTTGATGCTGCGAGTGCTGCTCCAGCTGGTCAGGGCCAATTTTTTTAATCCGGTGTGTCAGTTCATCGTCAAGGTGACCAATCCGGTGCTTTTGCCGTTGCGTAAGATCATTCCCAACTGGGGCAAGATTGAGCTTTCGGCCATCGCCCTGGCCTGGGTCCTGCAAGCGGTGCAACTGGTCCTTGTGCTGGCAATTCGTGGCGGTGGCGCACCCCTGCTGAACATCATCGCCCTGTCCGCCGTTCAGCTGCTGGATCTGGCCGTGATGATCTTTGTTGTGGTGATTTTTGTTCGAGTCCTGCTGAGCTGGTTCTCGCCCCACGGGGACAACCCGGTTTTGCCACTGCTGTATCAGCTGTCAGCACCTATTCTGAAGCCTGCCAGCCGCCTGATCCCACCCATTGCCGGGCTGGATTTCTCCGCCATGATTGTGCTGGTTTTGCTACAGCTGTCTCGAATGGTCATCATCGCACCATTGATGGATCTGGCCAGGATGCTCTGAGTTACCTCTGACTAACGCCAGCCAGCCTCGCTTTCTTCGCCTGCATGGGCGGGTGCGGCAGGACACAGCTTAGGCTGACGTCAACCAGCAATGGCCTAACTTTGGACCGCTGCAGCCCGGCGGAGTACCATCAGGTAGATCAACTCATCAGGAGACAGTCAGTGAATAAATTCGCCTTGCTACTGGTCGCAGCATTCTGCATCATCACAATGCCGGCCTTACTGCCCGTTAATGCAGAACAATACGTTGGCATGGACGATATCCAGGTTCACTACAACGCAATCAGCACCGACAAACTCCCACCCGCCGTGGCCCGGGCCTACGGCATCACCCGATCCCAATCCCGGGCCATGTTGAACGTCACGGTGCTGCGCAGCGCCGCCAGCGACGAGCTTGGCAAACCCATCAACGGGGCGGTCACCGCCAGCGCCACCAATCTAACGGGCCAGCGCCGGGATATCGACATGCGCCGGATCGAAGACGCCGGGGCCATCTACTACGTGGGCTTTGTGCGGGTAAGCGATGCCGAAACCCTGGATTTTGTCGTTGATGTAGTACCTGAAGGGAAGGACGACTCCATCGAGGTGGCGTTCCGCCAGCAATTTTTCGTTGACTGATCACAGCCTGAAAGGCCCCCGGCGATCCCTCCGCGCCGGGCTGCTAACCGTGTCAGATACACGCACCCTGGCCGACGATAAATCCGGCGACTGGTTGGCCCAGGCGCTGCTTGGTCAGGGTCATCAGATAGGCGCCCGGGAAATCTGCAAAGACGATCTCTATGCCCTGCGAGCGGTGGTCTCGGTCTGGATTGCTGCGCCGGATATCGACGTAATTATCACCACCGGCGGCACCGGGCTGCGGGCACGGGACGTCACCCCGGAGGCCCTGTCACCGCTGCTTGATCAAACCATCGACGGTTTCGCTGAGCTGTTCCGGGCCGCCTCGGTGGCGGACATTGGTAGCTCGGCGCTGCAGTCCCGAGCCCTTGCGGGGATCGCCAACCGCACCCTGCTGTGCTGCCTGCCGGGTTCTACCGGGGCCTGTAGAACCGCCTGGAATGCCATTTTGAAAGAGCAGCTCGATAGCACCAACCGACCGTGTAATTTTGCGGAGGTGCTGGGTGACTGAATCCACTGGCAGCTTCTCCATGGCTGACGTCAGCGCTAAACCCATCACCCCTCGCCGGGCCCTGGCGGCGGGCAGGATTGTGCTGGGCCAACAGGCTTTTGAGCTGGTTACACGACGCCAGTTACCCAAGGGTGATGCCCTGCTGCTGGCGGAAATTGCCGGCATTCAGGGGGCCAAGAGCACCCCTGCACTGATTCCCCTGTGTCATCCGATTAATCTCAATCGTGTGCTGGTTCGTCATCAGCCCCTGGCCGAGGATTTTTCCATCGCCATTTACTGTCTGGCGGAAATCGCCGAACGCACCGGGGTGGAGATGGAAGCACTCACCGGCGCCAGCGTCGCGCTGCTAACCTTGTGGGACCTGTGCAAGCCCATAGAGGCTGGCTTAAGAATCGAAGCGGTAACCCTGCGCTATAAGTCCGGCGGCAAATCCGGCGACTGGATTCATCCCGAGGGCCTTGAGCCCTTTGCCCGGGACATGCTGGGGCTGGCGCCGTGACCCGCCACGGCCTCAGCGCACTGCTTAGTGCGCTGGACCAACTCAGCGGTGATGATCAGGCCGTGCTGGCAACGGTGATTGACACCGAAGGATCTAGCTATCGCAAGGCCGGCGCCCGAATGCTGATCAATCTAGCCCAACACCAGCTCACCGGGATTGTGGGCGGTGGGTGTTTTGACGACGACCTGATCGAACACGCCCGGGAGGTAGCCAACAGCGGCCTGTGCAAAGTCGCGTTTTACGACATGCGGGCTGACGACGACGTACTGTGGGGTCTGGGTATGGGCTGCAACGGCGCGGTGCGAGTGTTATTGCAACCCATCAGCGCCGATCATCCCATGACTGAGCTGCTGAAAAACCTGCAGCAACGAGGTGGTCAGATCAGCCTCCGGCTGGCCACCGGCGAGTGCTGGCAATCGGACCCCCAAAGCGTCCCCGCCGGGCTTTCCGGACAAGGTCAGCAGGAGTGTTTCAGCCACCGGATTGCGCCGCGCTTCCGGCTGGGCATTTTTGGCACCGGTTCGGACGTATTGCCGGTGCTGGATATGGCTGATCAGCTGGACTGGCACATCACCCTGTGGGATCACAGGCCAGGCAAGGTCAAAGCCCATCGATTTCCCCAGGTCGCGGCCATCAGCGCCTTTGACAACGCCACGCCGGCGGACGCGCAAGCCTGCCAGGCTGTGCTGGTCATGAGCCATAACTTTGATGCTGATCGGCGTTTTCTCAACGCCATCGCCGGCCTGGGGATCCCTTTTATTGGCAGCCTGGGGCCCATTTCCCGGCGCCTGCGGCTGCTGGAGCAGATGGAGCGGGTTCCTGAAGGATTCGCCGACACCCTGCACGGTCCGGTGGGTCTGAATCTGGGCGGTGAACTTCCCGAGGAAATTGCGCTGTCGGTGATCAGTCAAATTCAGTCCTGGCGACTGGGCTGCAGCGCACTGCCCCTTCCCCAATGACCCGCCGCTATCACGGCCACCTGGCCCTTGGCGGCTTTGATAGCAGCTCCCAACAGCGGCTCAGCAGCGCCAGCGTGATGCTGGTTGGTCTGGGTGGGGTGGGCTGTGCGGCAGCGCAATATCTGGCAGCTGCCGGCGTCGGCGACCTGCTGCTGTGCGATTTTGACCGAATCAGCGAGACTAATTTGAGCCGCCAGATTCTTTATCGCGACGCAGACCTGGGCCGCCCCAAGACCGAGGTGGCCGGCGCCTGGTTGGCGCAGCTGAACCCGAACATCAGCATTCGACTATCTCAGCAACGAATCGACAGCCCCAGCGCAGCGCAGCTCGGCGGGCGGAGCCAGCTTTGGGTTGATACCAGTGACAACTGGGCCACCCGGATGGCGATCAACGAGGCCGCTGTGGCACTGGGTCAGCCCTGGGTAATGGCAGCGGCAATTCGTCGCGAGGGACAGTTGGCCCTGTTCCAACCCGGAGGCCATCCACAGCCAGGCTGTTATGCCTGCATCTACGGCGAGGCGGCGGGCACCATGGACAACTGCGCCGGTGCTGGGGTGCTGTCCACGGTAGCCGGCGCAGTCGGCGTGGCCGCAGCCCAAATGGCCCTGATGCAGCTGACCGGTGGGCCGCTGCCAGACGGTCTGCAGCTGTATGACGGCGACCAGCTGCGCTGGCGATCCCTGGACATCGGTCCCAACCCAGACTGCCCCGTCTGCCGTGCCTGAGCGCCATGCCTGAAATCTGGACCGTATTGCTCGCCGCGGGCGGGTCTGGACGCCTGGGCCAGCCCAAGCAGGCCTTACCCATGGGTAAAGAAAGCCTGCTGCAACATGCCGTCACCCAGGCCTGTGCCGCCACCCCTGGACGGGTGGTGTGTGTGTTAGGTGCTTACCAACCCCAGACGCCTCTGCCCTGCCTGAGCTGCCACAACCCACAATGGCAAAGCGGCATGGCCAGTTCATTGCTGGCCGGCCTCACCCAGCTGCCCGATGGCGTCAGCATACTAGTGACACTGTGCGACCAGCCGGCGGTCACTGCCACCGAGCTGTGCTTGCTGATCGACACTCACCAGCAGCATCCCGATGCCACGGTTGCCGCGCGCTATGGCGAGACCGTGGGCGTACCGGCGGTGTTTCCCGCCCTGATGAGGGCCCGCCTGATGGAGCTGTCCGGCGACCAGGGAGCCAGGGCCCTGCTGCGAGATCCCAGTACCCATCTGCTCACCCTATCGATGGCTGAGGCCGCCCAGGATATCGATACCCAGGCCGACTGGCAGGAGTGGCTGGCCGTTAGGAATCTGCCATAGGATTTAGTGATCGTGCTGGGCGCGGCCGTGGGCGGCACACTGCTCGCAGTTAACCCAACCTGAATTGCCATCGGTGTAGTACTCTTTTTTCCAGATCGGCAGGCGGACCTTGATCTGATCAATGGCATAGCGGCAGGCGTCAAATGCCGCCGCCCTATGATGGGCCACCGCACCAACCCAAACCGCCAGGTCGCCAATATCCAGCCGACCGACAGCGTGCACCGCGGCCATCGACACCACGTCAAACCGCTGCACTGCCTCAGCCAACACTTTGTCGCCCTCGCTTAGCGCCAGGGGCTGATAAATTTCGTATTCCAGCGCCTCCACCCCCTGACCATCCTGATGGTTTCGCACCCAGCCTTCGAAGGACACATAGCCGCCGCAGCTGGGGTCCGCCAGGCGTTGCGCCAACTGGGCCGACTGCAACGGCTCTGAGAAAATTTCAAACACCCTTAACCTCCTGCTACCGGCGGGAAAAATAGTACCCGGTCGCCGTCCACCAACTGGCAGTCCCAGCTGACCATGGCATCGTTGACCGCAACCAGTGAGGCCTCAAAACGCTCCAGTCCGCCATGGCAACGTACCCGTTCTGCAAACAGCTGTCGGGGAGTTTGCGCCTCGCTGCGCACCGTTTCCGTGTCACAGCCCGCCACCTCTCGATAAAGGGCAAAATAGCTCACAACCAGCTCCATGGTTATCCTCCTATCCGGTACATCTCTACCTTATTGTCATCACCCGGCTCGCCGGATGCCTGCCCGGCGCTGCGGATCTCGCTGTAGCGATCGGCCCGGCGCTGCCAGATCGTGGCGATGGCGTCGTTAAGCGTCTGATCACTGCTTCCGTCTCGCAGCAGGGGCCGCAGAGGCGCACCGTGGCTGGCGAACAGGCAGGTATACAGGGTGCCGTCGGAGGACAGCCGGGCCCGATTACAATCACCACAAAAGGGCTGACTGACAGAGCTGATTAAGCCCAGCTCGCCCTTGCCATCGCGATATTTAAAGCGTCGCGCCACCTCTCCTGGATGGGCCGGCTCCAGCGCCCGCAGCGGCCAGCGCTGCTCAATCCTGATCTTCAGCTCAGCGCTGGGCAGGACTTCGGCTCGCAGCCAGCCGTTGCGGGTTCCCACATCCATATATTCAATCAGTCGGACGATCACCGGGCTGTCACGAAACTGCGCCAGCAAATCTAAAACCCCCTCATCGTTGACCCCTTTCTGCACCACAGCGTTGACTTTGACCGGCGACAAACCGGCCTCCAGCGCAGCGTTAACCCCCGCCAGGGCATCAAGCAGCTGGCCGCGGCCTCCGGACATACGGCTGAAGACCGCCGGATCAACGCTATCAAGGCTTACCGTGACCCTGCCAAGACCCGCGGACTTCAAAGCCGCCGCCCGCTTGGCCAGCAGCACGCCGTTGGTGGTTAAGGCCAGGTCCTTCAGACCATCAATGGCACTGACGCCGGCAACAATCGCCTCCAGGTCCTTGCGCAGCAGAGGCTCACCGCCGGTCAGGCGAATTTTTTCCACGCCCAGCCCCACCATCACCCTTGCTACTCGGGTAATTTCCTCCGGACTTAGACGCCGGCTGGAATCGATGAACTGGTAATCCTCGGTAAACAACTCAGCGGGCATGCAGTAGGGGCAACGGAAGTTGCAGCGATCAATCACTGAAATTCGCAGGTCCCGCAGCGGCCGGGAGCGGGTATCTCTCACTACCATGGAAAAAATGCCACCTCTGTACCGGCCTTAAATACTCGACTATCGGCGGGCAGCTCACAGAAACCTGAGCTGCCGGCCAGGGCAAAAAAGTCCCCCGAGGTATTGAGCTCCAAGGGTTTGGCCAGAGTCCCGCCGGGTTCCAGCTGCACCGGAACAAAGCGGGTTAAATCGTTATTGAAACTCAAGCTTGTCGCCAGCTCCACCACTCTGGGTGGCAGCACGTCGTCGCTGATGGCGCGCAGCGCAGGTTCAACGTAGCGATGGAAACAGACCAGGGCCGAAACCGGATTTCCCGGTAGCGCGAACACCGGCTGGCCAGAAGGTCCGATGCCAAACCACATGGGTTTACCCGGTTTTTGCGAGACCCGGTGAAAGGTTTTTTTCACCCCCAACTGCTCCAGCACCGCGGGAATGTGGTCAAACCGGCCACGGGATACGCCGCCGGTAAGGATAATTAAGTCGTAGTTTTCCAGTCCGCCTCGCATCTCACGGGCAATCGCCTTGGGATCGTCTGGCAAATGAATACGCGCCACTTCGGTCAGACCCATCCCGGCCAGCCTGCCGCTGATGGCGTAGTCGTTGGCCATACGAATCTGATGCGCCGCCACCGGCATCCCGGGCTCTACCAGCTCATCACCGGTGGCCACCACCAGCGCGCTGGGCCAACGCCTGACGCTCACCTCGCTGCGCCCCACCGATGCCAGCACCGCCAGCTCCGGGCCACGAATCAGGGAGCCTGGCTGCAACAACACCTGACCAATGGGGTAGTCAGTGCCGCGCCTGTGGACAAATCGCCAGGGAGCCACCTGGTCTGGCTGGGTAAGCTCTGCCACGCCATCGACCAGCTGAATTTCCTCCACGGGTATGACCGAATCACACCCCATGGGCAACACCGCGCCGGTCATCACCTCCAGGCAGCCATCAGAGGACTTTAGTTCCGGCTGGGGCTGGCCGGCACCGTGCACCGCCTCCACCCTAAAGCGTCGCTGGCCAGCGGCCACCGCATCACAGCGCACCGCAATGCCGTCCATGGTGACCCGGTCAAAGGGAGGCTGGTCGCGATCTGCCGCCACGGTTTCCGCCAGCCTTCGCCCATAGGCGCGGGCAAGGGGAACCTGGGCAACACGCCCGGTAGGCATGGCGGCAGCGATGGCGCTGGTCGCTTCAGCAGGTGTAATCAGCAGTTCAGACATGGCGGCGAGTTTGTGATCAGGTTTTTTCCGGTCGGCCTGCAGTTTACGCAGTTGCAGACTTGATGAGAACCGGTGGCCTGGGACTCAACCTAGGGGGCGTCGGCGCTGTTATAATTGTGCGCTTTGCGCAAAAGGCCAACCATGACCGCATCCACTGCCCACACCCGCCGCGCGCTGATCAGCGTTTCAGACAAAAGTGGCATCGTTGAGCTGGCTCAACAGCTGCAGCAGCTGGGCTTCAGCCTGCTGTCCACCGGCGGCACTGCCAAGGCGCTAACCAAAGCAGGGATCCCGGTGACCCAGGTCGGTGATTACACCGGTTTTCCGGAAATCATGGGAGGCCGGGTCAAGACGCTACACCCCAAAGTCCACGGCGGCATTTTAGGTCGGCGTGACCTGGACGCCCAGGTCATGACGGAGATGGCCATCGACCCCATCGATGTGGTGGTGGTTAACCTGTATCCCTTTGAACAAACCATCGCCGGCGGCGCCAGCTACTCAGAGGCGGTGGAGCAAATTGATATTGGTGGCCCGGCGATGGTCAGGGCAGCAGCCAAAAACCACGCCAGCGTAACCATCTTGGTCAATCCTGCGGATTACTCTCAAGTGATTGACGAGTTAGCTACCCAGGGAACAACCAGCGAAGCACTGAGACGGCGACTGGCCGCCACCGCCTATGCCCACACGGCGGCCTATGACAGTGCCATCGCGGGCTGGCTCAATGACAAGACAGACAACCCATTCCCGGACACCATCACCCTGAGCTATCGTCAGGGAGAAATCTTAAGGTACGGCGAGAACCCCCACCAAAAGGGCGCCTTTTACCGCGTCAAAGAGCCGCCGGCGGGCAGCCTTGCGGCCGCCCAAAGGGTGCAGGGAAAAGCGCTGTCGTACAACAACCTGGCAGACGCCAACGCGGCCCTGGAATGTGCCCAGGCCTTTGTCGGCGCGGCGGCGGTGTGCGTGATTGTCAAACACGGCAACCCCTGCGGCGTGGCCAGCGCCGACAATCTTGCAACGGCTTATGAACGCGCTTTCGCCACCGACCCAACCTCAGCGTTTGGCGGCATCATTGCCTTCAATCAGCCCGTGGAACAGCCCCTGATCGAAGACATTCTTAAGCGCCAGTTTGTCGAGGTGATCATTGCCCCGGAGTTCAGCGATGGGGCCACCGACGCGCTGGCGGCCAAACCCAACGTACGGGTGCTGGCCACTGGCAGCTGGCCCGCCAGCTCCGGCGGCGGTTACGACTTTCGACCGGTGGGCGGCGGCCTGATCATTCAGGACGCCGATTGCGCCATGGTCGGCGAGAGCGAGCTGACCGTGGTGTCAAAGAAAGCCCCAACAACGGCGCAGATTGCCGACCTGCTGTTTGCCTGGAAGGTGGCTAAATACGTGAAGTCCAACGCCATTGTTTACGCCCGGGATCTGCAGACCATCGGCGTTGGGGCGGGCCAGATGAGCAGAGTTATCAGCGCCAAAATTGCCGGCCTGAAGGCCGACCAGGAAGGCCTGACCGTGGCGGGCTCAGTGATGTCCTCCGATGCCTTTTTTCCCTTTCGCGACGGCATCGACGCCGCCGCAGAAGCTGGCATCAGCGCGGTGATTCAGCCCGGCGGCTCCATGCGCGATAAAGAGGTGATCGCGGCGGCGGACGAGCATGACCTTGCCATGGTCTTCACCGGCATGCGGCATTTTCGACACTAATGAAAATTCTGATCGTTGGCGGCGGCGGACGCGAACATGCCCTGGCCTGGCGATGTGGCCAGGACCCCCAGGTGAGTGAAGTGCTGGTGGCGCCCGGCAACGCCGGTACCGCCAGCGAACCCAAACTGCGCAACCTTCAGGTCGCCGCGGACGATATTGACGGGCTTTTGGCAGTGGCGGTGAGCGAAGGGGTGGATCTCACCATTGTCGGCCCCGAGCAGCCCCTGGTTGCCGGCATCGTGGACCGGTTTCAGGACGCCGGGCTGCGGTGTTTCGGGCCCACTGCCGGGGCGGCCCAGCTGGAAGGCTCCAAGGCCTTCAGCAAGGCCTTTATGCAGCGCCATAAGATTCCCACCGCCGCTTTTGCATCTTTTGAGGAACTGCAGCCGGCTTTGGACTACCTGCAGACCGTCGGCGCGCCCATAGTGGTAAAGGCCGATGGCCTGGCCGCGGGCAAAGGCGTGGTGGTGGCCCAGACCCTGGACCAGGCGCAGCAGGCAGTGCGCGACATGCTGGCAGGAAACCGCTTCGGCGACGCCGGCCACCGGGTGGTGATCGAAGAATTTATTGAGGGAGAAGAAGCCAGTTTCATCGCCCTTTGTGACGGCGACAACGCATTACCCCTGGCCACCTCGCAGGATCACAAGGCAGCCTTTGATGGCGATACCGGCCCCAATACCGGGGGCATGGGCGCGTATTCGCCAGCGCCGGTGGTAAGCCAGGAGCTGCACCAGAAAATCATGCATGAGGTGATTGAGCCAACCCTTAGGGGAATGGCCGCCGAGGGCTATGGGTTTACCGGTTTCCTCTACGCCGGCGTCATGATCACGCCCGCGGGAGAGCTGCGGGTGCTTGAATTTAACGTCCGTTTCGGTGATCCGGAAACCCAGCCCATCATGATGAGAATGACCTCCAGCCTTCCTCGCCACTGCCTGGACGCGCTGGATGGGCAGGTCAATCGGACCCCCGCAACCTGGGATTCACGAGCGTGTTTAGGGGTGGTTATGGCCGCCAGTGGATATCCCGACGCCTACCCTTCCGGGGATCACATAAGCGGCCTGGATCAGGTCAAAGCCCCGGCAAAAGTCTTCCATGCCGGCACTCGGCTCAAAGACCATCAGGTACTGACCGCCGGCGGACGCGTGCTGTGTGTCTGTGGCCTGGGAGATAACGTGGCGGAAGCCCAGCACAACGCCTATGCAGCGCTGAAAAAAATCCACTGGCCTAACTGCCAGTTCCGCTCAGACATCGGACACCGGGCTGTTTAGGGGGTACCTCAAGGCCAAGCCCTGGGGCATCGCTATGACATCCTCCTGCGGCTAAAGCGCGTCAATGAATGCCTCCTGACGCGCTCTGAGCGCCGTATCCGGCAGCCGGCCCATGGCCGCGGCCATATTGTCCTGCACGTGCTCCACCTTGCGGGTACCCGGAATCGGACAGGTCACCGCCGGATGAGCCACCAGATATTTCAGAAAGAACTGACCCCAGCTGCCGCAATCAAACTCTGCCGCCCAGTCAGGCAAGGCCTTGCCGGCGGTTTTTTCAAACAGGCGGCCGCGGCCGAAGGGCAGATTCACCAGTACCGCGATACCTCGATCCTGGGCCAACGGCAGCAGTTTTTCCGCCGCCTGGCGGTCATCCAGGGAATAATTGAGCTGGACAAAATCCAGCGGCTGATTGCGCATCACCGCTTCCAGCTCGGCAAACTGTTCGTGCCGTGACGTGGTGACCCCCACGTATTTGATCATCCCAGCCGACTGGGCTTCCCGCAGCGCCGGCAACAGGGTGTCCACCGCCCGCAGGTTGTGCACCTGGATCAATTCAGCGTGATCGGTGTTGAGCTTGCTTAAGGAAGCGGCCATTTGTCGTGGGCCATCGGTGCGGCCATCAATTTTGGTCGCCATAAACAGCTGGTCGCGCAGCCCCAGGGAACTAATCAGCTCGCCCAACACCTGTTCCGACGCCCCCTGACCATAAGAAGGCGCGGTATCAATCAGCTGCCCACCAAGACGGGAAAATTCCGCCAGGGTCGCTTTGAGCTGAGCTTTTTCTTCTGCGCCGCTCACCCCATAGCGGTTGGTACCGATGCCCATGGCGGCAATTTTTTCATCAGAACTGGGAATCACCCTGCGGATTAGCGAATCTTGCCCGGCGGCAAATCCGTTGACGGTCAATCCGGTGGCGGCGGCAGCACTGGTCAGCATCAGTTGGCGGCGAGTCAGCATGATTTTTCTCCGAATCAAAAAAGGCGGTTGAAGGAATTATATCCCCATTAGCCAGCGCAACATGCCGGCGATGGCTGTCAGGGTGGCGACACCCGCCAACCAAAGGCCAGCAAACCAGGCAAACTGTCGTAATCGCGACTTCATCAGCACCACCTCATCGACCATTTCATTTCAACCTGGTCAATTCAACCTGGCCAATCCAAACGTGCCTTCTTAATGATACCCCTCACCAGCCTTCAGCTTGCCCCGAAACACCCAGTAAGCGTATCCGGTATAAGCAAGGATCATCGGCAGCAGGACGCTGGTGCCCACCAGCAGGAAACTGAGACTGGAATCCGGCGCCGCGGCCTGCCAGATGGTCAGAGACCGGGGCACCACGTAAGGAAATAGGCTCACGGTCAGCCCCATATAGCTGACCAGAAATAACCCCAATGTGGCCGCAAAGGGCAGCATGTCGATCCGTCGCCGAATGCCAATAATTGACGCCGCGCCCAACAGAGAGACAACAAAAGGTATGGGCCACAGTACCGCGATGTTAGGCCAGCTAAACCAGCGCTGGGCAATCTCCGCGTTGAGAATAGGCGTCCACAGACTAACCACCGAAATCAGGCCCAGCATTGCCACCGCCAGGGGTAAGGCCAGCTGATAGGCAAGACTGCGCAGACTCCCGTCAGTCTTCATGATCAACCAGCCCGCCCCCAATAGGGCATAGCCTACGGTAACCGCAACACCGGTCAGTACGCTAAATGGCGTCAGCCAATCAAACCAGCCGCCGGCATAGGCGCGACCGTCTACCTCAATGCCCTGGACAAAGGCACCAAGAATCAGCCCCTGACAGAACGCCGCAAATAACGACCCCAGGGTAAAGCTCAGGTCCCAAAGAGCCCGGTGGGCTGGATCGCGCCAGCGAAACTCAAAGGCGACGCCGCGAAACACCAGCCCAAGCAGCATCGCGATCAGCGGCGCATAGAAGGCCGTCATCAGAACCCCGTAGGCCAGGGGAAAGGCGGCAAACAGGCCGCCGCCGCCCAGCACCAGCCAGGTCTCATTGCCGTCCCACACTGGCGCAATAGAGTTCATAGCCCGGTCCCGCTCGTCCCCCACCTTAAGCCATGGAAAAAGCAGACCAATACCCAGATCAAAGCCATCCATCACCACATAAAGGAGCACGGCAACGCTGAGCAGACCCGCCCATACCAGCGCCAGATCAATCATGTCAGTAACGCCTTGTCTTCAAACTCCCGGGTGGTGGCGGCGGCGGGGGCTACTCGCGATGGCTCGTGGGCGGCAACCTCCTCCTCCCCCGGCAGCGGCGGTCGACGCAGCATATGCAGCACATACCAAGTACCCATGCCGAAAACCACGGTGTACACCACCGCAAAGGCCATGAGTGACAACAGGGTCGCCGGCGCGCCGACGGGAGAGACCGAATCCACGGTGCGCAGCAGCCCATAAACCGTGTACGGCTGGCGTCCAACCTCGGTGGTAATCCAGCCTGCCAGCACTGCAATAAACCCCGACGGCCCCATCAACAGCACTAACCGATGGAACACCCGAGCGTCATATAACGACCTACGATAGCGCAGCCACAAGCTCCAAACCCCCACCAGCAGCATCGCCATGCCGATCCCGATCATCAGCCGAAAACTGAAGAATACGATGGGCACATTGGGCCAGTCTTCACGGGGCCAGGCCTCAAGACCGAGAACCTCTCCTTCCAATTCGTGGGTCAGGATCAAGCTGCCCAGCTTGGGGATCTCGACCGCCATGCGGATTTCCTCGGCCTCCATATCAGGCCAGCCAAACAGAATCAACGGGGCCCCCTGGCGGGTTTCGAAATGGCCTTCCATGGCGGCGATTTTTGCTGGCTGATACTCAAGGGTATTGAGACCATGAAGATCACCTGCCGCAATCTGCAGCGGCGTTACCAGCGCAGCCATCCACAGCGCCATGGAGAACATGACCCGGGCCGCCTCGTTGCTTTGGTCTTTCAGTAAATGGAAAGCGCCTGCTGCGCCAACGGCAAAAGCCGTGGTGAGATAGGCCGCTAGCACCATATGCACCAACCGGTAGGGAAACGATGGATTGAAAATGACCTTAAACCAGTCTTCAGGGATGTACTGTCCCACCTCATTGATGGCGTACCCGGCCGGGGTCTGCATCCAGCTATTGACGGACAGAATCCAGAACGCCGATATCAGCGTACCCACCGCAACCATCAGGGTGGCCATGTAGTGCAGACGTGGCCCTACCCGACCCATGCCAAACAGCATCACACCGAGAAAACCGGCTTCGAGGAAAAACGCCGTTAGCACCTCATAGCCCATCAAAGGACCCAGAATTGGACCGGTTCGATCGGAAAACACGCTCCAGTTGGTGCCAAACTGGTAGCTCATCACAATGCCAGAGACCACGCCCATGCCAAACACCACGGCAAAGACTTTCATCCAGTATTTGAACAGCCTCAGATAAACCGGCCGGCCGGTTTTTAACCAAAGCCCCTCAAGCACTGCCAGGAAGCTGGCAAGACCAATGGAGAAGGCAGGAAAAATGATGTGAAACGCGATGGTGAACGCGAATTGAATACGGGCCAGCAAGGTGGCATCCAGCAAATCCATGTGTATGACCGTTGTCTCCACCGGTTCTAATGCGCCGGTGCTTCGCATCCACTCGCCTCGCCAATTAGGTGGGTCTGAATGGTCCAATTTCAAGTAGAGGCTGCAGGCTCTGACAGTTAGGATACGGCATGGCTAAACTTTACTTTTACTATTCCGCCATGAACGCGGGCAAATCCACTCACCTGCTGCAATCGAGCTATAACTATCGGGAGCGGGGCATGAACACCTTAATCCTGACCCCGAAGCTGGATCACCGGGACGGTGTGGAACGAGTCTCTTCTCGCATCGGAGTCAGCTCCCCAGCCATTGCCTTTGACAGCGATCAGGACCTGCTGGAGCTGGTAGAACGTAACGCTAAGACCACCGCCCTGTCATGTGTGCTGGTGGATGAAGCACAATTTCTGAGCCGCAGCCAGGTGTACCAGCTTTCCGACGTGGTTGATCAACTGGACATCCCGGTGCTGGCTTACGGGCTGCGTACGGATTTTCGCGGCGAACTGTTTCCGGGCAGCCAGTATTTGCTGGCCTGGGCTGACGAATTGCGGGAGCTGAAAACCATCTGCCATACCGGCAAAAAGGCCACCATGGTGGTTCGGGTCGATGATCAGGGGCGCGCGGTGACGGCGGGTAAGCAGGTGGAAATCGGCGGTAATAATCGCTATCTGTCGGTCAGTCGAAAGGAATTTAAGCGGGTGTTTAACGATCAGAGCAGCCTGCAGCCGGCCCAGGTACCCCTGCCGCTGAAGCTGTCCGGCGACTGAATCCAGCGTCGACTCATACCGATAAGCCATAAAAAAACCCGCGCAGAGCGCGGGTTTTTAACGGACTTGTGCAAAAATCGTTTTTATTGATTTACTTGATTTTCGCTTCCTTGTAGGTCACATGCTTACGAACAACCGGGTCGAACTTTTTCATTTCGATCTTGTCCGGCGTATTTTTCTTATTTTTGTCCGTAGTGTAGTAGTGACCTGTACCGGCGCTGGACACTAATTTAATTTTGTCTCTCATTCACCGATCTCCCTAAACTTTTTCGCCACGGCCACGAAGTTCCGCAAGTACGGGCTCAATGCCGCGCTTGTCGATGATCCGCATACCTTTCACAGAAACTCTCAGTTTGACGAAGCGATTTTCGCTTTCCACCCAGAAACGGTGATTCTGCAGATTAGGCAGAAATCGACGCCGTGTTTTGTTGTTAGCGTGGGACACGTTGTTGCCAACGGCGGGGCCCACCCCGGTAACCTGACATACTCTGGACATTGCCAAAAGCTCCACTAATAAGATGCTCGTGAGTCGAGCGAAAACAGCCGCGTATTCTAACGGGACTGAGGGAAAAAGCAAAGGCTTATTATCAAAAACCCCCCACAGACTCCGCCTCAACGCTGGCAGGACGCACAATAGTAGCTCGCCCGCTGGCCAATGACACGCTGCCGGATGGCCGCAGCGCAGGTAACGCAAGGCAGTCCTGCCCTGCCGTAAACCGCCAGGGACTGGCCAAAGTAGCCTGGCTGCCCGTCTCCGTCGACAAAATCCCTGAGGGTTGTGCCGCCAGCCTCAATCGCGGCACCCAAAGTATCGCGGATATGCCGCTGTAAATTGTCGTATCGGGATCTGGAGATTCTTCCTGCAGCACGCAGGGGATGAATACCTGCCCGAAACAGCGCTTCGCTGGCGTAGATATTGCCGACCCCAACAACAATATGGCCGTCCATGATGAAGTTTTTAACCGGGCCGCGGCGCCCCCGGGAGGCTTGATAAAGGTGACCTTTGGTAAAACCCGCTTCCAGGGGTTCCGGGCCCAAGGCCCGCAGCAGCCGGTGAGCCAAGGGTTCTTTGCCTGCCCACAGGACCGCGCCGAAACGTCGTGGATCGGTGAGCCTGAGGGTGGTGCCACTGGCAAAGCTCAGGTCCACGTGATCATGAGCCCCGGGGGCGGCAAACTTTGTCAGCACCCGCAGGCTGCCCGACATACCCAGGTGAATCAGCAGGGTGCCCCTGGCGCTGCCCAGCAGCAGGTATTTTGCTCGGCGGCTGACGCTGTCGATGGTTTGCCCCACCAAAAGCCTCGCCAGATTTTCCGTCACAGGCCAACGCAGTCGGGGCTGGCGCACCAGCACCTGGCTGACCACCTGATCACGAACGTAGGGCGCGATCCCGCGGCGGGTGGTTTCAACTTCAGGTAGTTCAGGCATACCGCCATGGTAACCAATTGTGCTGACAGGACGCAGCTTCCTGAGGTAACGTGCGCCGGCAATGAATCAACATGACGTCATCATTATCGGCGCTGGCCACAACGGCCTAAGCTGCGCCTGCTATTTGGCCGAAGCCGGTAAGAAGGTGCTGATCGTAGAACGCCAAAACGTTGTAGGCGGCGCGGCCATTACCGAAGAGTTTCATCCAGGATTTCGCAACTCGGTTGCCAGCTACACCGTTAGCCTGCTCAACCCAAAGGTCATCAACGATCTGCAGCTGGCCCGCCACGGGCTAAAGATCACCCCCAGGCCGGCAGCCAACTTCCTGCCCCATAGTGACGGCCCTGGCCTGATGATCCACAACACCGTTGAGCAGACCCAGGAGGAATTCCGCCGCCTGTCCAAGGCCGACGCCAGTGCGCTGCCTGCGTACTACGCCATGTTGGAAGATGTGGCCCAGGTATTGCGGGAACTGGTGCTGAAAACGCCACCAACCCCCGGCGGCCCGCTGCGTCAATGGCTGGACGTAATCATCCTGTCACGGCGCTTCCGCCGGCTCAGTCCCGGTCGCCAGCGCGACCTGATGGGGCTGTTTAGCAAAAGCGCCAGTGAGGTGCTGGATCAGTGGTTTGAAAACCCACAGATTAAGGCGGCTTTCGCCTTCGACGCGGTGGTGGGCAACTATGCCGCACCCTCGACCCCGGGCAGCGCTTACGTCCTGCTGCATCATGTGTTTGGTGAAGTGGACGGGCGCAGCGGCGCCTGGGGCCACGCCGTGGGAGGCATGGGCGCCATCACCCAGGCCATGGCCAGTCGGGCCAGGGAACTGGGCGTAAGCATCCGGCTAGAAGCCCCCGTTGAGTCGGTTTCCACCCATCAGGGGCGCTGCTCCGGGGTGCTGCTGAGCAACGGCGAATCGGTCACCGCCAACGCCATAGCGTCCAACGTCAATCCGAAGCTGCTTTACCAGAAACTGATCGCCCCCGATTGCCTTAGCCAGGATTTTCGCCGCGCCATCGGTGCCTATCGCTGCGGCTCCGGCACCTTCCGCATGAACGTTGCCCTCAGTGAGCTGCCAGAGTTCAGCTGCCGGCCCGGCAGCCACCAGCAGCTGCACCATCAGGCCGGCATCGTGATGGCACCCAGCATGGACTACCTGGAGCAGGCCTATCTGGACGCGCGCAGGGACGGCTGGTCGCGACAGCCGGTGGTTGAAATGCTGATTCCCTCCACCGTCGACGACAGCCTGGCGCCGCCGGGCCAGCACGTAGCCAGCCTTTTTTGTCAGCATTTTGCGCCGGTCTTGCCTGATGGGCGAAGTTGGGACGATAACCGGTTGCAGGCAGCGGATCACATTATTGATACGGTCAATCAGTGGGCGCCCAACTTCCGCGCCTCGGTGCTGGGCCGCCAGCTGCTGTCGCCGGCGGACCTGGAATCGCGATTTGGCTTGACCTGCGGCGATATTTTTCACGGTGCGCTGGGCCTGGACCAGCTTTACAGCGCCCGGCCCCTGCTAGGCTACGGCGCCTACCGGGGTCCGATTAAGGGCCTTTACCACTGCGGATCCGGAGCCCATCCCGGAGGCGGCGTAACCGGCGCCCCCGGCCACAACGCGGCTAGAGAAATTCTTCGCGATTTGGGCTGACCCTTCCTGCAAGCACCGCTTTTCCTGCCAACGTCCAGCCCCTCCAAGGGCTTTCCAGGCGGCCTGCCCCGGTCTCCCGGCCCACCTTATCGGTGTTTTTTGCGCCTGGCCCGGGTGGGGTAAAACGGCGCTTGTCCCGGCGGGCGAGTCTTGAATCGGCGGTGCATCCACAGATACTGAGACGGCTGCAGGCGGACCTGGGACTCAATCCAGCGGTTAACCCAGAGCGCATCAGCGGCGCCATCGGCGGAAGGAAACCCCTCAGGCTGGGGGAAAAAAGTCATCTGGTAATGACCGTCCTCGCCGCGACTAAGCCAGGTTGGCACCAGGGTGCAGTCAAGGCGCCGGGCTAATCGGCTGGTTGCCGTGGTGGTGGCCGCCGGGATGGCAAAAAAGTCGACAAACTCAGCGCCAAAACTAAAGTCCTGATCCGGGGCGTAAAACAGCGCGCCGCCGTCGCGCAGCCAGCGGATCATGCCCCGGGTATCTTTTTTCTCAAGGGTTGCGTCCACATAGCGGCGCCGGGCCCGCCGGACCAGCAGATCCAACAGCGGGTTTTTGTGCTCCCGGGTGATGGATGCCGGTGCCGGATGGCTGATCAGGTTCAGCATCGGGCCAATCAGTTCCACCATGGTCACGTGGGCAATCAGCAGCAGGCTGGGGCCCCGGGCACGGGCGGCTTCAAGATGCTCTATTCCCTCAAAGCTCACCAGTTCTGCCAGTTGCCGGGGACTGCCCCATAGACCCAGGGGCATTTCCAATAGGCCCCGACCGGCCTGTTGAAAGTGCGCTCTGACCAGCGCCGCCCTGGCGGCCTGATCAAGCTCAGGAAAACAGGCATCGATGTTGCTTTGAGTAACCCGGCGGCGCTGCCCCATCAACCTGAAGGCCAGATCCCCCAGTCGTGCACCCAACCATAGCCGCAGTCCATGGGGCATCCAGACTGACAGCCGCATCAAACCGATACCCAGCCCGTGGGGCCAGTTGGCGGGGCTTAGCCAGAGCCTAAGCAGTTCAGAGGACAAGGCGCTGCAACCACTAAAGCCCTGGATCCCTGGGCTGGCGGGACTCGTAGAGCTTGGCGTATTTCATGAAGACATAAAACGAACCACACACTGCACTGATAAAACCCGCCCATCCGTTGACGAACTGGCGCTTGAAAATATAGCCGCGGAGAAAAAACCAGGGCGGATACAGCACCATCCGAAGCCGGGTGTAGCGCTGTCCCCGGCGCTGTTTATCCTTAACCAGGCCGGTGGAATAGTGATTAATTTTGTCCACCTTGGTATGGATGTCGATTTCGCCGTAGTGTACAAACGGCGCGTCCAGTCGAGCCACCGGCCCATCCACCTCCGGCGCCGCATGGATGGGCATGTCGCCCATACGCCCCCGGGTCTTGTCAAACAGGCGCAAAAAATCGTTCAGACGCGATGACTCACTTTGCAGGCGCCAGAACATCTGTTCGATCCTGGGCAGTCGATAACCGGCGCAGGCCGGCTCAGACTCCAACAATTGAGCGATGACCTGCTGAGCCCTTGGGGTCAATACTTCATCGGCATCCAGCAGCAACACCCAGCGGTGCCGGGTTAACTCCAGGGCGGCCTGCTTTTGCGGACCGTAGCCGGCAAATTCCGCCTGGGAAACCCGGCAGCCCGCCGCCTGGGCCAGAGCCACGGTTTGATCGGTGCTGAAAGAATCCAGCAGCACAATCTCATCAGCAAAGCTGACGCTGGCAAGCACCGCTGGCAGTGTTCGATCGTTGTTGAAGGTGGTGATAAACACCGACAATTCAGGCATTTCGGGGGTCCTCCAAAGACCGCTCCTGCTGGGAAAACCCACAGTAGACCATCACCAGCCACCAGCACAGTAATGACCAGAAGGTGGAGTAAAAGGCCAGGTGGGTGTTGACCGGAAACACCATCACCCCCAAAGCCAGTGCGAAAGGCAGCACCGCGTGCTTAGCCGGCACCGGCAGCGCCCGCCAGTTGCACAAGCCCAGCAGCAGTGTGCCCATCAGGCCTGCCAGCCCCACCAGCCCGGTTTCCGTCAGCACCTCCAGCACCATCTGATGGGCATGGGCAGCGCCGGTGTTGTTTCGACCACCCAGCCAGCGGTCATCGGGGCGGGCAAAATCTGCGTAGGCATATCGAAAACCGCGAATCCCCACCCCGTTGATTGGATGCTCAGCCGCCATGGACAAACCGGTGCGCCAGATAGGCAGGCGCCAACCCAGGGCTTGATCAACCGATGCCGCATCCCCCTCCAGCACCAGCAGCGAGCGGTCAAATCGCTCTGCCAGGGAAGGCGACAGCTGATAACCCAGAGCCAGGGTAAGGCTTAGCAGGGTAGCTACAACGAGGCCGGCTTTAAGCCAGCGCCGCGGCCTGCCCTGGGCGTACAGATACACATAGGCCAGCATCACCAGACCAAACATGACCCAGGCAGCCCGGGTGCTGACGATGACGATCACCAGCAGCAGCAGTAGCAAGGTGAACCACAGCGCCGGCCTTGGCAGGTAACGCCGTGCATACTCCAGGGGTAGCGGCGAAAGCACCGCCAGCACATGCCCTAACTTGATATTGGTGTCGCCGAACACGCCGTTCAGCCGGTCCGGACTCATCGGCATTCCCAACAAATTGACCCCTAGCGCCACCTGCACCAGGGCGTCAACGCACCACAGCAGCACCAAGCCGGCACTGAGTCGCCACAAGGCCTGGCGCTGGCGGCCATCACCCAGGTGGTAAATCATGAATAGGCCCATGGGGGCGAAACGCAAGATCGCCAGGGATGACTTCCAGGAGCGCTCCGGCTGCACCGCGTCCCAGCAGGAAATAAACGTCGGCAGCCAGAATGCCAGCAGCAACCCCAGGAACAGCCTGACCGAGCGCCGCCGCCAAAAGGCCAAAGGACTGCGGACCATCACGACGATCCCCCCTACCACCATGCAGGCAACGGGCACGGCAGACAGACGAGAAAACGGCAGCAGTGCCAGCACTGCGAACATCAGACCCGCGGGCCACAGGTCCCACCAGCGTTGATGGCTGTCAGCGCCGGCAAGGCTGGCCGGCGATGGCTGATGGGAAAGGTCAATGCCTGAGTTTGTTGAGCTCAACGAATAAAAACCTGAACCTTGGGAGATCGCTAGTGGCTATGCGAAAGCGCCATAACCATACCACCGAAGTGTGCTGTTTGACCCGGATCAATCCAGGGACTTGCGAGCTGACAAACGCTGGCAGATTCTGAGACCATTGGCCCATGGCAAAATTCCTGAAAGACAGCTGGCTCATTGCAGGCCTGACCGCGCTGATGCTGCTGGCCTGCGACGCGACGTTGAAGGCGCTGCTGCCAGAATCCGCTTTACCTGCCGTGGTGGCTGGGGCCGTCGCGCCAGATCGCAACACCGCGCCGGCCCTGAACCGGGCCGAATGGGCCGGCGACTATTTCAAAGAGCTCAAGGCCGCCCGCCATACCCGCTGGTCGCCCTGGGAATATTGGCGTCGAGAGGCTTTTGCCGGCACGTACATCAACATCAACGAGCAAGGAATCCGCAGCAGCTGGGAGCCCGACGAGCCGGTTTTTACCCTTTGGATGCTGGGCGGCTCAACGGTCTGGGGCACCGGCGCCAGGGACCACTACACCCTGCCCTCGGCCCTGGCCAAAACTCTGGCCCAGCGTGGCGTCGCCGTGCGAGTGGTCAACATGGGAGAAAGCGGGTATGTCAGCGGTCAATCCCAGCTACGTTTCCTGCGACAGCTGGAGGCGGGCCCGGGGCCGGACCTGGCGATATTCTATGACGGGGTTAACGATGTATTCGCCGCCCTGCAGGCGGGCCAGGCGGGCCTGACCCAAAACGAACATCACCGACGTGCAGACTTCCGGGTCACCGACGGCTTGGATAACTACCTGCTGGCGGCGCCCCGGGTGCTGGAAGGGGTTCAGCGTCTGCTGGCAAAATTCGGGAGCGCCAACAGCGACGGAAAATCTGCCCCAGCAGCTGTCAGCCCACTGGCAGATCAAGTGGCTAAGGCCTACGCTGTTCGGGCCAGCACCACCCACGCCGCGGCCCAGTCAGCCGGCGTGCCGACCCTGTTTCTGTGGCAGCCCAGCGTCTTCAGCAAGCAACCGCTGCACCCATCAGAGCAGGCCATCGTCGATGCCAGCATGGCATTTCACCGAGATCTTCAGCAGGCCAGCGATGGCGCGGTCCGCTCTGCCCTCAATGACGCGGCCTACTTTACTGATCTGAGTTCCGCGTTGGATGGGGCTGCCGATCCGCTGCTGATGGATTTTTGCCATCTGTCGGAAGCCGGCAATCAGCAGGTGGCCCTGGCCATGGCTGATCAGGTTCTGGCGCTGCTGACCAGAGACTGATAAAGGGCCAGGGTTTGCTCCTGCATTTGGCTTTTCGAAAAAGGCTGCCGATCCGGCACCGCCGGCGGACGGGCCAAAAATGCGCTGGTTCTGGCCAGCAGCTCCACCTCATCGCCGGGCGCAACCCGGCCCTCGGGGTAGATTTCGCCAAGCACCTCTCCGATACCGCCGTGGTCATAGCCAATCACCGGCCGCCCCAGGGCCAGCGCTTCAGCGGCGGTTCGACCAAAAGATTCAGGCTTTTTTGACAGGGAATAGACCAGGTCAGCCATGGCCATCAAATCCCGTATGTCCTGGCGCTGGCCGGTAAAGGTGATTCGGTCTGCCATGTTGAGGCGGGAAATACGTTCAGTCAGACGCTCTCGATACCCGCTGCCCGGTTTGAAATCCCCAACAATGACGCCCTGGCAGTCTGGACCCATCACCGCCAGACGAGCAATCAGGTTCACCAGATCACCAAAGCCTTTGGATTCGGTCACCCGGCCGGGCATCATCAGCAGGCGCCGCTGGCTTGGGATCTCGGCATCAGCCAGGAATTGGCGACGTTTTTCAGGGTCCGGCTGGTAGCCATAAGAAAAAACCTTAGGGTCTATACCACGATAAATCAGCCTGACTCTGCCAGGTTCCAAATCCGGGTAGTTTGCCAGCCAATAGCTGCGGGCAGATTCAGACACGGCAATCACCCGTTCACCCCGGGTCATCACGCTACTGTACCGGGACACGGAATTGAGGCCGTGCAGGGTGGTCACGAAACGGGGGGGCTGGGACAGCTTGCTCATGGCCCGCTGCGCAATCCAGGCCGGCAATCGGGACCGGGCATGCACAATGTCTACCCGATTGCGCTGGATAAGATCCCGCAGCTTGCCCACCGTGGCCAAGACTCTGGGGGACTTGCGACCAATGGCCAGTTCAAAGTGGGTGCTACCGGTGGCCTGCAGGGCCGCAACCAGCCTTCCGCCAGCGGACACCACCAGGGAACGATGGCCCGCTTTGACCAGTGCTTCAGCCACCTCGAAGGTGCCACGTTCAACGCCTCCGCTATCCAGGGAAGGCAGCAGCTGCATCACCGTGAGGCGAGACACGAGAGTTAGCCGCCGGTGGCCGCCAGTTCCAGCAGATAGACCGCGCCGCAATAAGGGCAGGTTTCCCTGCCGCTTTTTTCCACTGGCAGGTAAACCCGTGGGTGGGAATTCCACAGGGCCATTTCCGGCGTCGGACATGACAGCGGCAAATCCTTGCGGCTAACGGTGTACTCCAGCTCGGTGTTGGCAGATTTCAGCTGGGGGTTATCCGCATCGGTAGGATGACTCATGGCAGACCTCGCTCCTGGTTATGGCGCCACGCCACGGCCAATGATATCAGGGATGCGCGGCCCACGGCATTGGCTCCGATTTGCGCTCCGGAATCTGCTAAGGTTGCGCCCCATGGCGGCAGATTGCTTGATAGTCACCGACGGCGCTCGGGGCAACGAAAAACAATGTCTGGCCCTGGCCTATTACCTGGCTCAATGCGGCGCAGTAACGGCCTCGCCCGCCAGACGATTTCGGCTGGCCCTGCGTCAACCCTGGGCCGGCGTGTCCCCCCGATTGCTGTGGGGCGCAAAATGGGCTGTCACCGACGCTGCCAACACTGGCCCTGACCACGGCACCGCCGCTGAACTTATGCAGAGCCCGGCGCCCAGGCTGTTGATCAGCTGTGGCCGCCGCGCAGCGCTTGTCTCAAGACTGCTGAAACGGCGCGCTGGCCACCGCATAACCACAGTGCAGATTCTCAACCCCCGGATTTCGACCAGCCATTTCGACTGGGTAGTCTGCCCGGCCCATGATCAGCTCAGCGGCGCCAACGTGATTTCCACCGAAGGCGCGCTGCATGATGTGGATGACGTCACCCTGGCTAGTGCCCGGCAGCAATGGCCGGAGCTTGCCGCCATGGGTAGCCCCAGAGTTGCGGTGTTGATCGGCGCCAGCAACGCTGCCTACACCATCGACCAGGATTATCTTCACGGCCTGCTGGTGGGCGCCGCCGAGTTGGCAGCAGAAGGAACACTGATGGTGACCACCTCCAGACGAACCCCAGACCCGCTCAGAGCCTTTACTCGCCGCTGGCTGGATCGCCACCTACCCCAGCGGCATCTGCTGCACGTAGACAGTCCTGGATTAGCCAACCCTTACCCGGGAATGCTGGCTTTTGCCGACCGCATTGTGGTCAGTTCCGACAGCGTCAATATGATCAGTGAGGCCCTGGGCACCGGCAGCCCGGTGCACTGTCCCAAGGTCACAACGGGCAACCAGCGCTTTTCACGTTTTCAGGCCAGACTGATGGACAGTGGCCGGCTACTAAGCCTGGGCGACCGCTCCCGACCAGACTACCCGCCCCTGCGGGAAACCCTGCAGGTTGCCCGGACTGTGGCCAATTCGATGGCCGATTCGATGACTAAGCCAGGGGATCAATCAGGGGCCAGGCCCCAATCCGCGGACAATCCCAACGATCCATCCCAGGACCCGACACCTCATCAGGGCAGTTCAACGCCATGACCTTTGCCCCCGAAACCTATCTGAACGGACGCGGCAACACCCTCTACAAAGCCCTGGCTCATCCGCTGGCGACAGAGGGCATCAGCGCGCTGCGCAAAAGCCTTGCCTCGCTGCCTGGATTAAGCATTTTTGATCCTCATCAACAGTTCACTACCTGTGATGCCTTCCTCGGCCTCAGCGAGCTGGCTTTGGCTCAGCGCTTTTGCGCCGATCAAGGCAAGCCACCGGAGGGATTTGACGCCATCACCCACTACCGGGGTGGACCGCTGCTGGTACTGGATTTTGATTATCCCTACCTGGGCCACCTGAAGGACCTATCCGGCCATCATCAGGTGTTTGATCTGAACGCCGCCAAACTGCCGCCGGATTGGATCAGCAGGCCTGATGACTATCTTTCTCCGCTCAATTTTGTCACTGACTTTGCCCTGTTTCACCACCAAAGCCCCAACCCCGGCACAGTGACCCAGATCACCACGGCTAACTATTGGAGCCGCTACGGCGCAGATCAGGTTACCTTGCGTTGCCTGTTGCTGAACCACGACGGCCAGGACCTGGCCCAGTTTGATCTGACTTTGAACCGCAACGACCAGCTGGTCCAGATCTGCAGCGACCAGGTGGCTGCAGAGCATGGGCTTGGAGCCTTCGCCGGCCAGCTGTTTATGCATGCCATAGGCGCGGCTGGCCATGACGTGATGAAGTATGTTTGCGACCAGCACGACAGCAGCGGCAGCCTCACCACCACCCACGATGCCAACAGTTGGCCCGCCGACCGCTATGCCGGCATTCCCCTGCCTGCGGGTGATCAGGAGCAGGTGGATCTGTGGATCCAAAACCCGCATCAGCGGTCCATTGCCGGCGGCAGCCTGAGCCTGTCCACCGCCGACGGCCAAAGCCTGACCTTAGACCAGGAGCTGGCGCCTCTGGCAACCCACCGCTGGCGTCTGCCCAGCATCGGCAAGGCCAGCCAGGTCATCCTGCGTAGCGGCCGGCAGCTGGCGCGGCCACGCTATGAGGTACAACGAGATGGCAAGCGCCACCTGGCCCACGCCAACGTGGTGCGGGAAGACCTGGGCCATGACCCGCACTACTGGGACGCCCAGCCCGGACTGGGCCGGGGCTATCTGCTGGTGGCACCACTGCTGGATCCGAGGAAGTACAGCTGCGAGCTGCTGCTCACCCCTATGTCCAGCCTGGCCAGTCCGGGCCTGATTCGAATTCAGACCTTCGCCCCGGATGGAAGCTCGGTGGGCGATCAAGAGCTGGCCGAGCCGGAGGCTGGAAATTGCGCCTGGCAGCGCGTAACAGCTCCCGGCACAGGACACCTGGAACTGAGCTATGACCCCCACCGGCGTGGGCCGGTGGATGGCTGGCTGCACGCGATTTTCCGCTACCAGCATCGTCAATCTGGCCACACCAGCGAAACCAGCTTTGGGGCCCATATGTTTAATATGCTGGCCACCTATCGCAGAGAGCCCCAGAGCTACAACGGCCAGCCACCGGGGCTGCGTACCCGCCTGTTCGGCCGACCGGCGCCCCAGGGTAGCCGGGGCTGGTTCAGCCTCATTTATCCCGTTTCCCATCGCTGGCATGGGGTTTCTGATACTCGGGTCAGCCTCTGTGACGCCAACGGTAAGGCGCTTGCTCAACGCACTATTGCCATCGAGCAATCGGGTTCCAGCCAGTTTTTTGTCGACGAGCTGTTTGATCCAAAGCTGTTGCAAGACCGCCACCAGCTGCACATCCGCGACACCCGGTGTCGCCTGTTCGGCTATCACGGCCTGGTCAGCGGCCGAGGCGCGCAAACCCGCTTCAGCATCGATCACCTGTTCGGATTTTAGGCAGTGTTCAGAATCACTGACCCGGGCCTTTGCCTGGAGGCCGATGGCGCCGTTCGTTCAAGCCGCTACGGCGATTGCTATTTCCAGCCCGGCGCCACCGTGCAGCAACGCCAGCAGGTTTTCATTGACGGCTGTGACCTGCCCTGGCGCTGGCAGCAGGCCCCACGGTTTACGATTGCGGAAACCGGCTTTGGCCTGGGCATCAACTTCCTGCAAACCTGGCGCCAGTGGCGACGCTGGCGCCACCAGGGCAAAGCCGGCCAGCGGCTCCACTATGTGGCAGCGGAGGCCCACCCCCTGTCTTCCGACATCCTCAAAGATCTTTTGCCCCGCTGGCCTGAGCTTAGCCCCTTCAGTGCAAAACTCATGGAATCCTATCCCGCCCTCACTCCCGGCTATCACCGGGTAGAGCTGGGTGACGGGATAACCCTGACCCTGTTGCTGGGCGATGCTCTGAGCATGTTTGGACAGCTGGAAGCGGTGGTAGACGCGTGGTACCTAGACGGATTTGCCCCCTCAAAAAACCCGGCGATGTGGCAGCCTGCGCTGTTTCAGCAGATCGGCCGCCTATCGCGACCAGGCGCGATGCTCGCCACTTACACCGCCGCCCAACAGGTACAAGAGGGCCTGGCAGAAGTCGGATTTCGGGTGCAGCGCAGACCGGACGTGGGCAACCAAGGACCGTGTTTGAGCGGCACATTTGAAGGCCAGCCCCAGTCCGCCTGCCCAGGCTGGTTCGCCCCGCCGCCAGTGACCGCAACGGGACGGATCACCATAGTTGGGGCCGGCATTGCAGGCCAGAGCCTGGCCAGCGCAATGCGCCGCCGCCGGCTGGACTTTGAGCTCTTAAGCTGCGGTACAGGCGCTTCCAGCAATCCTTCGGTGTCGGTGATGCCAAGGCTTGAGGCCGGCGATGGGCTGGCCGGGCAGTTTTTCTGGCACGCCTACCGATACGCCCTGCAGCACTTTGGCCGGCGCGCCGAATTTGACCCCTGTGGCGCATTGCAGGTGGCCCGCAGCCAACGCGAGGCCGATCGCCAGGCGCGTATCTGGCGACACTGGCAAATGCCGCCACAACAATTGCAGTGGCTGGCCGCCGACGCGCTGGCGCCGGTCAGTGGCTTAAGCCAGCTGTCAGGCCTGAGCGGCCTTTGGTTTCCTGAAGCAGGGATCGTCAGAGGCTTTGCCAGCGGAACTCATGAGCAGACCCGGGTAAGCGCCATTCACAAAAGCGCTGACGGCTGGAGCTTGGATACCAGCAGGGGCGAGAGGCGCTGCAACAGCCTGATTCTTGCCGGTGGCGCCGGCGGCCTGATCATGGATCCGGGAATCACCTTTCAGGACTGGCATGGACAGGCCCTGCAACTCGCCGCCAGCCCCTCCTCCCAGGCCCTTAGCTGTGGCATTTACGGCGGTCGTTATGTTCATCCGGCCCAGGGCCAGGGCCACTGGGTTGGGGCTAGCTTTGAACGCAGCCAAAGCAGCAATACGGCAACCAAACTCATCCAGGCGGTGCATGAGCAGTACCCGGAACTGGCGCTGAACACCGCCCCCCTTCGGCGCTGGTCAGGTTGGCGCCAGGCCACAGCCGACCGACTGCCGGTGGCCGGGCCGGTGTTGGATATGGCCCATGCCCGGGACCATCTCAACTGGGTAAAAGGCGGCCCGCCAGGGCCCAACGCGCCGTGGTTGCCTGGCCTTTTTCTGCTCGGCGGTCTGGGTGCCAGAGGGTTCACCACCGCCCCGGTGTTGGCGGAATGGCTGGCCAGCATGATCTGTGGTGACCCCTGGCCGCTGCCTAGAAACCTCGCCCTGGCAGTGTGCAGCAGTCGATTTTTAGTCCGGGATCTGCGTCGGGGTAATCTCTAGCCCGCATTATTCATGAAGGTCGGATGACTGGTCTCAGCTGGCGAGTCCAGA
>CAYGPO010000021.1:0-34322 GCA_964351665.1 uncultured Gammaproteobacteria bacterium
TGGGCTGAGGCCGGCGTCAAAGAACCCTGGGTGGTGCAAATGGACGAGGTCTAATGCCACCCCTGCCATCTAAAGTTTGAGTTTCTTTGGAAAATTCCTGATTTTGACCTTTCTGACAACCCGCACATCCAGGGGACCCGCACCATCTCATGAATCAGATGCTAAGCGAGTTAAACCGGCGCAACGTCACTCGGGTTGCCCTGCTGTATGCGGGCGTGAGCTGGCTGCTGATTCAGATTGCGGAGACTGTTCTCCCTATCTTTGATGTGCCCACCGAATTTCTTCGGGTTTTAATCATCGTATTGCTGCTTGGCTTTGTTGTGGCTGTGATCCTAGCCTGGTTCTACGACATTACGCCGGACGGTGTCAGACCGGACGATCCGGCAATAGCCTTCACCCACTCCAGAACTTCCGTGCGGGGCATGAATCTGGCCATCGGGTTAGTGCTGGTGGCCGCCGCGCTGGCGTTTGTGTCCAATCAAGTCGGCTGGTTTAAGCTGGTGGACGATATCGGCCCAGCTTCAGCCGGTCTCAACTCATCCAGCCTCAATGAGGTTTCCGTTAAACAACAGACACTGGCAGAGGGAGCCATTCCTTCAATGGGGCTAGCAGCAAGCGTTTCCTAATTGTAGCCCTGTAACCCTAACGGGCTGTTGAAAAACGCCATCCATGGCTTTTTTTAAAATCGACCTCGCAGCCCCCGGCTATCCGCATCGGCCGGCCGGCTGACCGGTCGAATCAGGTTTCTTTCTTCTGGCTTAGTGGAATATTTGCTAGTCTCCCCGTGCCATTAACAGTTTGAGTATCCAACTCAAAAATTTCCGGGAGTAACAATGGGCTACGACATGAAAAACCTGAAGGGCGACATCAGCGGCGGGCTTATCGCGGGCATTATTGCTCTACCGCTGGCCCTCGCCTTTGGCGTGCAATCAGGCATGGGGGCGGCGGCCGGCCTTTACGGCGCCATTGCCGTCGGTATTTTTGCCGCAGCCTTCGGTGGCACACCGACACAGGCATCCGGGCCGACCGGTCCCATGACCGTGGTTTCAGCGGCGATCGTTATCTACGCCATCGATGCGACCGGTAGCATCCAGGACGGCCTGGGCATCATTCTTCTGTCATTTCTAGCCGGCGGTATTTTTCAGATCGTGCTCGGTCTGTTGGGAGTCGGCAAGTACATTCGCTACTTTCCCTATCCGGTGGTGTCAGGCTTCATGAGCGGTGTTGGCCTCATCATCATCATTTTGCAGCTGTGGCCATTGCTGGGTAGCAAGTCGCCCAAGTCAACGATTGACGTCTTCACCCAGATCAGCGAACCGCTGGCAGCCATCAATGGTTGGGCGGTGTTCCTGGGCGTGCTCACCCTCGTTGTGAATTACACCTTTCCGCTGGTTACTAAAAAAGTACCGTCTGTATTGGTGGCCCTGCTGGTTGGCACCGGCGCTTCACTGGCGCTCGGCCTCAATGTGCCGGTGATCGGTGACATCCCCAGCGGGCTCCCCTCACTGCGGATTGGCTCGTTTTTGGCGGTGGCGTCTGAACATTATGTGTTTATTTTGCAATCGGGCATCACCCTTGCCCTACTGGGCTCAATCGATTCACTGCTAACCTCGGTGATCGCCGACAATATCACCAAAGATCGCCACGACAGCAAGCGCGAGTTGATCGGACAGGGTATTGGCAATGTGGTGGCTTCAGTGTTTGGTGGCATTCCAGGAGCCGGCGCTACCAAGGGCACGGTGGTTGCGATTAACGCCGGTGCAAAGACCCGGGTGTCGGGTATCACCCACGGGTTGTTCCAGTTGATTGCGCTGCTCGGTGCCGGAACTCTGGTGGCCTACATACCGCTGAGTGTACTGGCCGGGCTATTAATTTCCGTTGGCATTGCCATCATCGACTATCGATCGCTGGGGCATCTGAAATACATACCCCGGGCCGATTCGCTGGTTATGATTGTGGTGCTCGTATGGACGGTGTTTGGCAATCTGATTCACGCCGTCGCCGCTGGCGTTGTGCTCGCCAGCATTCTGTTCATGAAGCAGTCTGGCGACCTTGCCGAAGCCGAGTCAACGGTTAAAAAGCTGGAGCCCGAAGCGCCCTGGGATGACGAAGCCGGTGTAGCCGATGACCCATCGATTTATGTAAAGCACATCTACGGCCCAATGTTCTTTGGCTTTACGGCGGGCTTTCGGGCCCTCGCAGATTTACTGCCGTCAGAGGCGAAAACCCTGGTGGTACGCATGGAGCGCGTGCCAAGCATGGATCAGTCTGGACTTTACACGTTGGAAGACACCATTTTGCAATTGACCAAAGACGGCAAGACCGTGGTCCTAACCGGCTTGCAGCCGCAACCGGCTGACATGCTCGAGCGTATCGGAATTGTGCCAAACCTTATTCCACGAGATCAGGTGTTCGATACTTTTGAAGCCTTTAGAAAAGGGCGCAATGTCTAGCAGGCTAGCTGGTCATAGTTGTGGATAGATTGATCGCAGCTCAAATGATCCATTGGTAAGAGTGTTTTCAACATGGGCCCTGTGGCTACCGCTATGGGCGCCGCGTTGGTGTTTACCAATGCATCTCAAGCCCGTGAGTCAGGAACCTGGTTGGGTCGTTCAGGCATTACCACTTTGACGCCAACGATCGCTTCTTTCCCTATGTGGGGCTGGAGTAAACTTCACCGCCTTTTTCGACGACCTAACCAGTGCCCCCCCTGGAAGGCAGCGATCTGTCACATTTTAATTCGTTCGGCTTGTCTGCACAGCCAGGCGCTGACTTTCGGCCTAGCGAACGATGGTTTTTAAACCTCGATGCTCGCTGGATGGATATAGACACCGAGGCGAAATTGGATGGTGCCAGCCTGGGTGACGTGGACATTGACCCACTGGTTTATGAGTTAAGTCTGGGTTATCAATTCTGAGCCCTAATCCTGCTCAAAGATCCTGCGGGACACGCCCGTTATGAGTGAGGCGGCTGTTGATTATCCCGGCCTGCGTCCCTCTGACCTTGGCGGCGAACGCACCCTACCGGGTGGGTTCTTTGACTTCTCCAGGGAAGGCATTCAGGTTGGCCTCCGAGACAAGCGTCAAGTCGGACTGCGGTTTAGGTACTCCTTCCAGTAATGCCATCTGAAACGCAAACAATCCCGGCGTATCGGTAGTCTTTACCAAGCCATAGGGTTGCTAACCGAAAACTCGGTTTTCAGCTGGCTTGCTCTGGGCGCAGGCATTGAAACTGAGTGTGTTGACAGCTTCAGCTGCCAAGCCAATAACTCAAAAGTTGCCTGACGGACTGGGCACATACTTTCAAGCGTCAAATCGCTCCCACTGAGTAATATCACCTGCGCTGACAGCGAGCCCAATTTGGTGAACCGTGTCCAGTTCGCTGCCCCCACCGGGGCGTTCGTTGGAGCCAATGTAATAGAGCCGAAGACTACCGTCATCCAGACTCACCACCCACGGGCACCCTAAGCGAAAATCCCAGAGCCCTGAGCTCTTGGGCGACTGGGCAATGATCGAGCCATTGGCGTTGGGCCCATCAATCCGGTCCCATTGGATGCCATCTTTTGAGGTAGCCACCCCAATTTGCCGGTCTACTTGAATGGGGTCGCCGATAAAATGGCAGCCCTCATAAAACATCTTCCAGGTGTCACCCAGTTTTACTATGTGCCGGGTAGCCACACCATAATCATCAAAGCGCCCTTCGGGTCCGGGTTCCATAATCACGCCGCGCTTTTCCCAGCGGAAGCCATCGGGGGATTCGGCCCAGGCAAGCAGATATCCCTTGCCCAGCTCTATTGTGTGATAGTACATGCGCCAGCTACCGTCATCCCATTGGATGACCTGGGGCCAACCGACCATAAATTCATCGAACGCGCCGCGCCCCCCCGCGTCTAACAAGGCTCCGCGAAAGGGGCCTGGAACGCGGTTCCAGTGCAGCCCATCCCGGGATATAGCACAGCCTGGCCGCAGCGGGAAACCAGGTCTCGGCCCCGACAAATCACCCCCTAGATACCACATCCAATACAAACCATCTCGCCATTGAATATCGCTGATACCCACGTGAGCGGAGTCAAACTGATTTGGATCGCTATCAGGCTCAAAAACCGCCCCTCGAGTTAACGGCCCAGGCTCCCGTTGCCAGGAAATTCCGTCCTCAGACCTGGCCAAACCGACTCGACCGGAGGGTAGGGTAACCTGGCGATTAAACTCCGGATCCCGTCCGTAGTACCACATCAGCCAACCTCCGGCCGGGTCACGCAATACACGTGGACAGGAGACTCGTTCTGAATCCCACCACCCCTCTGGACCCGGGCCGAATATTTTACCCGGCCCCTCGGGCACCTTGCCCACAGTGGTTGCATCTGCAGCACCGGCCTTTAACCCAAAGGAGCTTAGGGTCAGCCCAACGGATGACACGAGGAGTTGGCGTCTGCCAAAAGTGGTCATGGAGTTCCTTTGCATTGGTTGGAATTAGAAGATCCAGATCTACTGACACGCTATAGCAGAAGCGATCAAAACACAGCCAAGGTTACAACAAAGCCTCAGTAAAATTCTCGATCCAGCTCGCAGGCGAAAACCCACAGACCATTGTTAGAATTCTCCTCATTGCAAATTCAAATTGCAGGGAAAATCAAAAACCGTCGGCCCGCCCGGGAGAAATCCATGAGCGATCATTCACAACAATAGTGGTAGTGTAATCTGTCTCAAGTTTTCTCACAGCAAAAAGATCAAAAACGAATTTTCAATGAAAAAACTGGCCATCAGGATACTCATAATCTACGCCGTACTCGCCCAATCGTCGATTGCGCAGATATCCATCGATCAACTGATCGCACAAACCGGCGTTGCAACTTCCGACACCGCCGTACGCGACAGTCCTCGTTGGTCTGGCGTGAAGAAAATAGTGTTTCGAGCGGGTACGCTGGACTTGGATAGCGTTCAGCGTTCATATGGCGACATCGAGTTTGTTGCCGTTGTTTCAGCCAGGGACGCGCTGCGGGAAGCCCCCAGTGCCCATGCGTATATCGGTGAATGTGACGCAACGTTTATTAATGCAGCAACAAAGCTGGTTTGGATGCAAAGAACGGGAGCAGGCGTCGAGACATGCGTCGATATTCCCGCCATTGCCAGGGGCGATGTCATATTAACAAATATGCAAAAAATGGCATCACCCATCATCGCAGAACACGCCATCGCGATGATGATGTCACTGTCACGGGGACTGCCGAATTTCGCCCGAGCGATGGATCAGGGGAGCTGGAACAGGGGCGAGCAAATCCGCAGCAAAATGACCTCAGTGGTCAACAAAAGATTGCTGGTGGTCGGCCTTGGGGGAATAGGCACTGAAGTGGCGCGGTTCGGTTCGGCATTGGGCATGCAGGTGTCAGCCACCCGCAACAGCAGCCGCAGTGGTCCACCCTTCGTTGAGTATGTAGGGTTATCCGATGAGCTACACAAGCTCGCCGGTGAGTCCGACGTAATTATCAGTGCGCTGCCATTAACCCAGGCGACAACCCACCTTTTTGACAAAGACTTTTTCGCTATTCTCAAGCCGACTGCCATATTCATCACCGTTGGCCGTGGTCAATCGGTGGTAACTGAAGATCTTGTCAGCGCCCTTCGCTCCGGCAGATTGGCTGGCGCTGGGCTGGACGTCACAGACCCGGAACCCCTGCCACCCGGCCATGTTCTTTGGACCTTACCAAACGTCATTATCACGCCACATATTTCCAGCGGCGGCAGCGAGGGTGAACGCCAGTCCGTTTTGCTGCAGGAAAATCTGCGCAGATTTGTAGCCGGCGACGCACTGTTGAACGTCGTCGACCCTGCCAAGGGGTATTAGATAAGGGTATAAGGCCGCGCCTACATTAGGCGAAAGTGGACGGGGCACCGGTAAATCAGCATAGGATCTGTGACCTTCGTTCCCAGCGGCAGTCCCAGATCGACTTTTCTGAATGGACCGCTGAACTGTAGGCTGGGTTGCAGTAACCGCCGCCGTCGGTAAATACCTCTCAAGCCGATAGTCGCGCCCCAACTTCTTGATCAGTCTTTGTGCTCGAACACGTGCACATCGCGCTGAGGAAACGGAATACTAATGCCTGCAGCCGTGGCAGCCAGGTATCAAGAAATTCCATCGTAAACCTCCTTCGTGTTTTTATTGGTGACCAGTAGTCCGAGGAACACACGTCGCAAGTCCAGGGTCATCGCGGTTAGAGGTTAGTGCAAGGACCAGGTGTGCGGCGAGGATAATTCGCAGTTATTTACATTCACCGCACCTCACCGCACCTGGCCTTCGAACTTTGGTGTCTTCCTGCAAAGACCCTGGATTTCCACGGTGGCTACCACGCAACAACCACGCTCTGTTCCACGGTGGATGTGTATATTTTTCTGACCTGACACCATTTATGAACATAGTTGCAAAAGGACACCCCGTATGTTTTTCCAGAGACGAAAGAGTATTTGTCGCGGCGAAGGCCTGGGCGTATTAGCGATGGTTTGGATGTTGGCAGCAATCTCTGTCACTGGGTCGACTAAGGCTGCCCGGTTGTTTGTTGACAGCGGCGCTGTGGGCAATGAATCCGGAGACAGCTGGCAAAATGCCTTCGCGGACCTGCAAACCGCCCTGTCCTCCGCAGTCACAGGAGACGAAATCTGGGTTGCCTGCGCAACCTATGCGCCAACCGAACGGGCAGACGAATTGGAACCCAGGAGCGAAAGCTTCTTCTTTCGTGCCGGCGTGTCGGTTTTTGGCGGTTTCTCGGGCGGCGAAGAAGTACTTAATGAGCGCGATCCAGAACCTCTGTCCAATGGCTGCGAACTCGGCCTGGCTCAGACCCAGAAGGGCGCTGTCGACGGATTGTTCCATATCGTGACAATCGAAAACGTCGCAGATCCCATATTGATTGACGGTTTTTCGATTGCAGGCGGTCGGGCAACCGGAGATTTCCCTCGTGGCGCGGGGATCAGAATAGCCAACGCCGATGTCAGCTTAAAACGAATCCAATTTGATGATCTTGAAACGGCCAGCAACACCAACGCCTTTGGTGGCGCCGTATTTTCCCAAAGCGCGCAGTTGTTGCTTGAAGATGTGGTTGTCAGCCGGTGTTTTTCCGGTCGTGGCGGGGCGATTGGAATGCTTGGGGGGCAGCTAACTGCCCGTGGTCTGACCGTGTCCAACTGCCGCAGCGGCTTTGGCGGTGGAGCGGCAATCTACCTGAGTAATTCTGCTGCTGGTGAAATCACCGATTCAGTGTTTGTAGACAATGCTGGAGCAAACAATGGTGGCGCTATTCTGAATGATTCAAGCGCCCCCCTGACCATTCGTCGATCTCTGTTTCGCAACAACAGCGCCAGGTCATCGGGCGGCGCTATGACCCAAGGCGGCGCCAATCGCCTGATTATTGAAAACAGCATCTTTGTGGGAAACTACTTGCGTTCCGCTGGCCCTGGCGGAGCGATTGCCATTGGCGGAGCAACCCAGGCAACGCTGACCAACAACACGATTGTCGGAAATGAGGCATCAACCGCCGGTAGCGGCGTCATAGCACGTGGATCGGCCGCCGTGACGGTTCATAACTCGATTTTGGTTGGAAACCTTTTACGTGGTTCCTCATCAGGGGCGCCGGATCAAGTTCCTCAGCTGGAGGTGGAAGAAGGGTCTGCGGCTACCCTTTCTGTCACTTATTCGATTCTGGGAGGCGGCTTTGCAGGAGAAGGAAATCTGGAACTAGACCCGGCCTTCGTACAAACACCCAATCCAGGAGACGGTGTCTGGCGAACGGTTGAAGACAACGAGTTCGGCGATGTTCGACTGACCGACAACAGCCCTGCCCTCGATGCAGGGGACAACTTCGCCGCGATTGATTCGTCAGGTGCCGTTGCCGGCACGGCTGCAGAGCAGAAATTTGACGCCGATCTGTTGCCCCGGCTATTTGACGTTGCCACCATTCCCGACACGGGTATCGGCGGGCCGCCCGTGATCGACATGGGTGCCTTTGAATTCAGCTTCACCATTTTTCGGGACGGTTTCGAATCACGCTAGCAGCCCACTGCCATCGGCGGCCAGCAGGCTGCCTAATACGTCGCAATAATTGCCCTGGCTATGCCCTGGCTATGCCCTGGTAGGCGGTAACACTAAATTTCAGGTGATCAACCCTTGGCGCTGGCAAACCCGCTTAGGGCAACTCCGGTGGTCTTATGGGCACCCACCATCATCATGCTCGCACTGAGCACGTCCGCTTCATTATTAACGCGTTGTCGGCGATCCGATGGCGTAGATCCGCTCGGCGTTGGCGAACAAAAATGCATCGCTGTGAGAGCCCAAACACGCCCGGTACACCGCCCGCGTCGCCTCTGAGAACTCACTGTCCGCGCACAGCGGCCAGTTGCTGCCGTACAGCAATCGGCGAGGGCCGAAGATATCCACGAGTCGGCTGAGTAATTCGGCCCGTTGTGGGAGATTGTCATGCAGTTTCGTCGCTTTCACGACCACGTTCGTTCGCTGCGCAATCCCGTGCATCGCGCGCAGCCAGGTTAGGCTCGGTGCCGAGTCCGTTGCGGGATGGCCCGCATGATCAAGAATCCAGGTTGTCGTATCGAAACGCCCCGACAACTCAGCAAACTTGTCTTTGAGGGCATCATCCACCGCACCGAATTCGATGCTTTTTCCCTGCCGAGCGGTCAACTTCAGGTTCGCCAATAAAGCGCTGCTTGACCAGTCGTAACAGCGTATCGGTCGCAGCCTAATGCCGGCGAAGACCGAGAATTCTGAGGCTCGTTCCAGTCGCGCAGGAAAACCGGGTTGGTCGGGTTGCAGATTTAGTACAACGCCCGCAATGGTTGGCGATTGGCTTGCCAGCGCCAATAGCCAGTCGTCATCGCTGCTGCGTCGACTGGTTTCCACCGCAACGCAGGCACTCGCCGAGCTTGCTCGCTGCAAGTCATCAGGCAGACGCGGCCTGTAATGGGGACTGTTCTTCGGCGGCCAATCGATGCCGTCTTCACGACCCGGATCGTAGAAATGTACGTGCGCGTCGATCATCTTCAGGCAGCGCTTCTACGCAACGCATTCGACCGTACTTTCAACGGACTGCATCACTGGACAATGCCTCAACCCTCACTTGTGGATCAGGGTCCAGTTCGGACAGGTGCGTAATGGCAACAGCGCTGGCCTCCCGGCAGCATCGATCGTCACGTTTATGTAGGTCGCCGATTCATGCATCATCGCAGTCAAGCACAGGATTGCATCTAATGCCAAAAAACCACGCTTTCTGGCTCATGAACGCCAGCATGGCCAGCTGTGGGGCGATTTTCGGCTCCCGCGGCCTTGGGGTCGCAGGGGGCGGCTATTTCGGCTGGCCCACCTAAAGGAAACGCCTACCATGACTATTCACACCCGTTGGTTACTCGTCGCGACATTGTCGCTCACAACCGCCGTGGTAAAAGTGGGCCCGGTGCACCGAGGCGTTGTTGAGTCGCCGCATCATGGGAAATTAGCCAAACGCAGAGATTTCAAAAACGATCAGTGGTAAAAATTGAATAGCGACAAAAACAGCGGCCATGCTTCGGAAATTTATCCGTCGTCGGCAACGTAGAGTGGTCCACCAAAAAAACCAATGCCAGCATTGACGCCAGACCTATGCTAACAACCAGCCTATTGGCCCAACGATAGGCCATCAATGTCGCTCGATAATATTCAACAGGTACGAGGTACAGCCTCGGATACTCAACGGGTGAACAGGTATCCAGTACGTAGCGCGTACGCGCTATTTGTTGACGCGGAAAGTACCAGGAAACCAATAATGTTTGACTCAGGAACGATCTCGGCACCGATGTCTCTCGTGTGGTGCGCGCCATCTACCCGAGGTGTGGGGTGGTGTACATGTCGGGCCACGATCGCCAACACCTGATCAAGCCCGAAACCATCATGGACGGAGTTTTTCTCCACAAACCGTTTACGGTGGCTGAATTTCTTGAGGCAATCCAGCAAGCCGAGGCCAGAACTGCCTGGCGCGTAGGCACAGCGGGACTCAACACGCGATAATCTAAAACGTCTCCAATACCGCAATTATGGATTCGGCATTGCGTCTGGACTGCACCATCATTTTGTCATCGTTATTCTTATCGGCCACGCCATTACAGTTTACTCAGGCTTGAGCCACCAGTGTTCTGCCCGACCTAAAGGCAAACTACCGCAAGCCCCCCTCCATTACCCCCTAATTTGTTCGCTATTTCTCTCGGCAGCGTTTAATCAACCAAGACTGTCAGGCCTACCGGGAAACCAGCAGCCACAACAGCGATTCAATACAGCCGGAGAATGACAATGAGCAGACCCCTATTGCTGACCATACTAACGATAAGCCTCTGTAGCACAGCGGCTATGGCAGAAGAATTTTGTGTGACAACCAGTGAGGAGCTCCAAGCGTCGCTGGACGCTGCGGAAATCAACGGTCAAGCCGACACAATCCGCATTGCCACAGGTAGTTATGAGGTGCCCGCCACCGGCGGCTTTGCCTACGACTCAGCGGCCCCCATTGGAGGGGATGATGAAGACATCAGTATCATTGGCGGCTGGACCCCATTTGGCAACTTCCCTTGCGGTCAGCTGCTCTCGACCAACCCATTCAATACGACATTGGACGGCGATAATCGATATCGGGTCTTGTACGTAGGAACGAGGTCGTTTAGCAATATCACTGTCAAGAACGTCGCTTTGATCAACGGCTTCGCGCCGGGCAATGGCTTTAGCGGAGGCGGGCTCCGAGCACGTGGGCTTGGTGATTACGTAGGCGATGTTTTGGTTGAGAATACAGCGTTACTGGGTAACGAAGCCCACTCAGCCGGCGGGCTACAAATCAACGGCGGAGATACCATTCGAGTGATCAACAACCTCATCGTTGCCAATTCTGCAATGATTGGTGGTGGGGGAATGGACCTAAATAGCAGCAATGCCAACGGCATCTACCTAATCAATAACACCGTTTTGAATAACTCCATCGATTCCACATCAAGTCTCGTTGCGGGAGGTGCGCGAATAGTAGCTAACGGCAGCTCCGAAGCGTTCATTGCCAACAACATCCTGTGGGGCAACCCCGGTCGGGATCTGCACCTACTCGGCCCGGGTGAAAAACATTTGTTCAGCAACAATATTGAGGACGTCTTCGGTGACGCAACGAACGAAGAGGGCAATCTGTCGGTGGACCCTCAGTTCAACAGCGGAATATTGAATTTCACTCTGTCCGATGCTTCACCTTTGGTGGACGCGGGAAGAAACCCCCCGGTCTTTGCGCCTAGCCCACCACCCTTTGAGTTTCTTTGGAATATTCCTGACTTCGACCTATCTGACAATAGACGTATCCAAGGAGACAGAGTCGACATCGGTGCACTAGAGGCTGCTCCAAACCTCCTATTCAGCGACGGATTTGAATAAGTTTGGACCGCTTAATGTTAGTAAGCCCAAATGCAATTTATGACCCATTGCACCCGGCATAAGGAAAGCCAATGAATAATTCAGTGTTTCGATTTCTGATTCTTTTAACGATTGGACTCCATGCGTCCGATTCGAAAGCCGAAGTATTTTGCGTTACTACGTCCAACGTCCTGCAAAGTGCGCTGCTTGAGGCCGCGTCGAATGCCGAATCAGATGAGATCAGAATTATGTTGGGTGAGTATGACGTCCCGGTCACACCAGTTTCAGGGTTCAGATTCGTTTCCAGCCAGCCCGGTGATCTTGCGATTTCTGGTGGCTGGGGCCCTCCTTCACCCCTTGGTGGACCCAATTGTGAAAGCCGCAAAGAAGACCCAAGGCTAACGACACTCGATGGAAACTTTCAGGTGCAAGGTCTGGTCATCCAGCCCGGCGCCGTGACGGGGAATGTTCTCATTGAAAACATGACCGTGGCTCAGGGCCGTTCCGGCGGCAGCGGAGGCGGCATTCGGGTGGTTCCTTTTGATCCTGCCTGGCCAGGCAACCTGAGCATCCGGACCGTTCTTTTTCTTCGCAACAACGACATCACTGGCGGCGCTGGTCTGTTCGCCAATGTTGAGGTCGGAGATTTCAGGCTCGATAACTCAGTCTTTACTGGCAACCTATCCCGCGGCCAGGTTGGCGCCGCCGTGGTCACCGCTAACGGACAAGATGCGATCATCGCTAACAACACGGTGGCATTCAATTCTGCCAGCGGCAGTTTCAGCACAGGATTCAGCTTTGGCGGGAACGCCGATACACTGCTTATCAACAACGTGTTTTTGGAAAATGACCTCCAATTTGATGTGGACCTATTTGGAGACGCGTTGAGATTGCAGAACAATTTCTACAACACCCGAACCGGATCTGACCCTGTTGAAGAAATCGGCAGTTTGTTAGGCGATCCGGGATTAGGCTCCGGCTCCCTAGGCGTTGGCCCGCTGCCGGGTTCGCCACTCATTGACGGCGGACTGATGGTGATCGGTGGATTGCCGTATCGCGATGCTCAAGCAGGCTTGCGAGTTCTGGGAGATGCGGTGGATATCGGCGCCATTGAAGTTCAGGTGTTTGGCGATGGCGTCGAAGGAAACGACAACTGGACTGTTCCAACCAATGCTCAATGACTCTTTGCGATTGAGCGTTGTAAAGACAGCCCTCACTGTCCGGTTATTGCTGACCGCTTGAGCGCATCTGCTTTAACCAGGTTTGCAATTGACTGTATTCAGGCCGCAGGTGATAGCCACCGTCGTCAAGCGTCTGCCTGACAGTTTCAATCTCGCGTATTAGCGGCTCCCGGTCATCCAGCCCCGAGTCCGCTGAGAGGTACACCGCGTAGTCCATCGCTACCCGATAGAACGGCTGGAGGGTGTGATCCTGGCCGCCCAGGTCCTTATTAATCCACGCAAACTGGTCTCGGGCGCCAGCCGTCCGCTCAGCGATCAGTAACGCGTTGGCGTATCGACTGCGCACAGACACGCCAAGCTTGTTCATCAGCTCGCTATCGCTTGCCAGGTCGTCATAGATCGCCAGAGCGTCCAGTAGCTGCCCTGAGTCCATGTGAATGGCCGCGCGATGGGCGTCAGCCAGGCGGTAGTACCAGTGAGACGGAGGTAGGTGCTTGCTCATCGTTGTGCGGGCTTCGTCCAGGCTCGTGTAGGCCTCATCAAAGCGTCCCAGGTCTCTCAGAGCCACCGTGAGTCCGAGCTGCACCAGCACTGCACGAAAGGCTTCCCCGTTACCGCTCGCAGTCAACAGATCCATGGCTTGCTGGATGGACTGAAGAGCGCTGCCCGGGTCCCCGGTTTCAGTCATCGCCATTCCAGCATTGAAATAGTCCACAGCGGAGCTTGCCGTGCCTGCACCTCGCAACGTCACCCGATCTTCCAGAATTGATTGATGTGCCTGTAGCTGCTCGAACCAGAGCCCGCGCTTACCCAACAAATTGGCAAGCAACGTTCGCCCTCGTATTACGCCTATAGGACCTTCTTCGGGCACATCATAGTCGTTGGGTTTGAGCTGCGAAAAATAGTCAATGGACCGGCGAATAGCCGACTCGGCGCCCGCTGTATCACCGCTTTCCAGCCGGAGATCAGCAACAATGTTGTAATGGTGGGCCAAACTGCGGTGTGCCTGCGGGCTGGATTCAAGCTTACCCTTAAGGCCCGTCTCCACTAGCGTTAAACCTTGCTCAAGATCACCAAATCTAGCCAGGCCCTGGCCAACCACATTTTGCATATCGGCCAAGGCCTCGGGATAGACCTGCAGCCGTTGATGGGAAAGATCGCGCAATGTCACAAACAGAGCGTTGACCGAAGAGGGCCCAGAATCTCCCGGTGCCAGTTCCTGAATGCTCTCCACCACTAGATCCTTGACCACCTCCAATCGCTCTCGCTCCTGCTCAACGCGCTGGAGAGCGATAAGGCTCATGACCAAACCCGCCGACAGGCTGGCAATCACCACCAGCACAACAGCCAGCTTGCGCCGCCTGGCAGGAAGCTCTCGAATCTTTCTCAGCTGCATTTCGATGCTGGCGTGACTTGGACGTTGATTGGGTTCAGCCGACATCATGCGGGCGACCAGCGCCGCAAACGGTCTGCCCAACGCTGCTTGCAACTGCTGCTGATACGCGGCACTGCTGGGCGACGTATCGTCTTTTGGGTCGGTCAGAGGGGGGTGCTGGCCTAACGCCATTCGGTACATCAGCGCGCCTAACGAATAGGTGTCAGATAAGGCAGACACCGGGGCTTCGGAAAATAGCTCTGGCGCCATGAAGGCGGGTGATCCGTATCGCGGTAATTCGCCAAGATGCTGAGCAGCACCGAAATCCATCAAGATTGCGCTGTCGCCCCTGATCATAACGTTGTCTGATTTGATATCGCCATGAACCAGTCCATTGTCATGAACGTGGGTCAGGGCCGAATTGAGTTGTTCTAACAAATCCATGCAACGACTTCGATCAAACGTCTTTTGTCCGGCGAGCAAATCAGACACGGTTTGACCATCCACCAAATCGGCCCAAATACCTACACGGTGGTCATTCACCCCTACCCCATGGATGGCCAGCACATTGGGATGATGAACTCGGGCCAGTCGTCGAGCTTCTTCGATGTAGACGCTGTTGCGGGTGGCGTCTTGCTGATCAATGCGTTTGAGTTTGAGGGCAACGTCACGTTCCAGCAAAGGGTCGTATGCACGGTAAACTGTGCCAAAGCCACCCTGGCCGATGCGATCGACAATCTTTAAATGGCCCCAATGCGTGGGGTCATCTGAAACCCCATCATCTCCTGGGGACGCTGAACTTTCACCGGTTTCGGAATAAACGGCCTTCAGACGTTTAAGCAGACTGAGGTTTTTTTCAATACGACTGGATTCGCAGGCGTTTTCGCTGTCATCGCCAGCGTTTTTCTTCGCCAGATCCAACTCACGCGTTAGATCCTGAAACACTGTGGAATCGGGAATCAATTTGCTGGTTTTTGGATCAGTCATGGCATCTGAGTTGCCAACTCCTTCAGCCCTCGCTTGATGCGCATCCGCGCTGCGTCAGAAGACGATAGCTCTAGTTCTAATGCGACTTCCGCGTAACTCATGTCAAATTCCACATGCAGGATTATGGCTTCCCGAGATTCTTGTCTAATCGTTGACAAAGCAGCCTCATAGGCTTCCAACGTCTCAAGCCCCACCGCTTGCTCAACCACGCTATCGCCCGTTTGAATGCCTTTGTCCCATGAATCGGTGGACTGGGGTTTTCGTCCATGCTTGCGAATTTCATCGCGAACAGCGTTCATCATGATGGTTCGCAGGTAGCCAAAAAATGCGCCCCGTCCCTCGGATTCAAACGAGTCCAGTCTATTTAACGCTCGAAGAAGCGTTACCTGCACAAGATCGTCGGTTTCAGACAGATCGCGACGGAAATGAGGAAGGCGTCCATGGGCAAATCGACGTAACAGCGGCAAGCAACGACGGAACAACTCGTCTCGAGCCTGCACATCGCCCTGCTGGATCAGGCCCAGCAGCATGGCCGTTGATCGATCCTGCCGTTTCTCAGTCATGAGGTTTCACTCCCTGAGTTGTGATCAGGACTTAGTCAGATCATTAAATATCATATCAAATGCAGATCACCCAGTTCCCGTTGGGTGAAAACATTCGGCGCGTGACCGATATCGCAGTACTTACCCGCTCCTCGCATCTAAAGACACCGTGATCCCCAAACGGGACGTTTCACGCATCTATAAAGAAGTGATTGTTTTGAGCGCCCCCCATTGTGAAAATCACCTTTAATCCACCCAATAGCTCGCTTTCTCATCAACCAGCAGCGGCGTGCTAGACACCGTTTTTGGCACGGAAGGAACCGAGCATGTCTACCTGGAGGTTGGCGAGAGCGAGACCATTGACTCACTCCTGCCACTTCCAGGTGGAGCATTCTATGCCGTTGGCGGTATTCGTCGAGACGGTTCGGGATCAGATCTTGTGGCGGCTCGATTAAGTGAATCCGGGGCCCTGGACAGTGCTTTTGGTGATCAAGGGATTGTTCGAGCGGATGTGGGCTCAAATGCAGATTTCGTTTTCGATGGCGCACTTAGCGAGAGTGGTTTGCCAGTGATTGTTGGCACCACACGGGGGCAGACGAATACCGAGGTTTTTGCCGTAGCGTTGGGCAGCAATGGTGCACTTGCGCCAGACTTCGCGGATGGGGGCGTCCTGATTGCCGATTTTAGGGAAGTTGTTACGGCTCAGGCCAGGGCGTTAGCCCTTGATGGGACTGACATACTGGTGGCCGGCTACACCGGAAATTTCTCCGCTGCCGACATGCTCCTGACAAAGTTTGACGATAGCGGCGTCCAAGACCTTTCATTCGGCTCTGAGGGCTGGGTGGTCGCAGATTTTGACGGAGATGAAGACGAAGCCCGAGATGTTTTGATGCAAGAAAACGGCAGAGTAGTCATCGGTGGCCTGGCGACAATTGCCGGCTCAGAACGCTTCGCTCTGATACGTTACCTGGCCCGCGGCGCCGTTGATACAGAGTTCAATGGCGATGGGCGTGTTGTCATTGAGTTTCCCCAGGGTGATTCCGAAGCCGAATCTCTGGCGTTGCAAAGCGATGGCAAGATTGTCATTGGCGGATTTGTGGTCGATGCAACAACGAGCGTTGATTTCGCCCTCGCGCGAATCAATTCCGACGGCACTCTAGACCCAAGCTTTGGTTCTGGTGGTTTGGTGACCCTCGACTTCACAGGGGGGCGGGACATCGTTTACCAAGTGTTAGTGCAGCCCGATGGCCGCATCATCGCCGTTGGGTCTGCCGAAAGCGACAACAACTTCTCCAACTTTGCGCTTGCTCGATTTACGGCCAACGGCGATCTAGATGCAACGTTTGGCAACGCAGGTACCGTCTTGTTCGATTTTTTTTCCCGCACGGAATCAGCATTTAGTGCGGTGTTGAATGAGCGTGGAGAAATTTTCGCCGCTGACGTTGCAGTATCAGGAGCATTCGTCACCAAAGATTTTGACGAGACCTACGACATGCTCATCGATAGCCAGGATCGCATTGTTGTTGCCGGCGAAACGGTGCAGCTTGACGATACGTTTCCGAGAGTGTTTTTGCTTCAGCGATTCCTCTCGGATTCAACTGGGGTGATCTTCGCCGACGGGTTTGAGTAAACGGACTAACCAGGCTTGGGACCTAGAGAGTGCCGGCGCACTGCCAGAACTGGTATCCCCATATGCTGAACGCGCGGCGCTACCAGGCGTTAGGAAGCAGACACCGTAACCAAACCCACGACACCCGGTCCTCACGGATCGGTTTTGTGTCGGCCAGGTATATGTCTACGAGCGCCAGAAATTAAACCGATCGATATGGCGAATGATTTTTCCTGCCTGAAAGTCAAACTCGGTATCAATTCTATTGTGCACCTTGCGCCCCGTTTGGCTGAAGCTTGAAGTGGCTTAGCCGTTTGACGTTCAGTGCGCCACTTCCTTCCAGACAAACAGGCGCGTGGCCAGCGCCAGGCCAACAACCATCCAGACCCCAAGGCCCGCCAGCTGTGGGAGAACACCCAGCAGCGTCACCCCATCGTTAGCAATCTGGCGTAGTGCGGTAGCCGTAAAACTCAGCGGCAGAGCCGCTGCAACGGGCTGCAAAAGCTGCGGCAGGGAGTCTATTGGGAAGAAGACGCCAGACAGAATTATCTGCGGGAAAATAAACAGGTTGCCAATGGCCATAATGGACTGCTGGGTTTTGGCAATGCTGCCAAGACAAAATCCCAGTATAAGAAACATGATGGTAGAAAGTATGATGACGGCATACAAAGAGGCATAGTCGCCGTTGATACTGGCGCCCAGAAACATCACTGCAATACCCAGCAGCACCGACAGCTGCACCAGGCACAGCAACAATCGAGCAAACACCAGCCCAAGAATAAAGTCCCGGGGCGTAACAGGTGTCACAAACAGCCTTTTGAGAATCCCCTTGCGCCGGTATTCAACCAGGTTAAAGCCGCTGCCGGCGACGCTGATCTGCATCAGGGTGAAGGCCAGCAACCCTGGCAACAGAAATTCCAGGTATCCCTGGGAGCGAACTTTCACGTCTTCTACCACCATCGTGAACATTGGGTCGGTGCCGCGCAGGCTGCGCTCTACCCGCACCAGCGCTTTTTCAAGGGCGGGCAAAACCAGGCTCAGCTGTCGCAGCTGAGCGGCGTCCACCAGAACGCGGATGTTGTTGTTGCCCCCAGTACTCTGGAGGTCTGGCGGCAGGATCAACAACATCCTGATATCGCCGTCGATCAGCCCTTTGCGCAATGCGGACTCTTCACCGCGTTTGACGTTGAAAACTCCGTCGTCCTCAAGCGAGCCAATAAGTTTTTCAGCCAGGCTGGAACGGGACAGATCCACTATCCCAACGTTAATGGGGTCGCGCTCGCCGTTTCCGGCGATTCCCAGGGCGAACATGAAAATGATGGGAAATACCAGGCTCAGCACTATTGCCTGGCGGTCACGCAGGTGCATTTTTAAAAAGTACCCGGCCAGCACAAATGGCAGTCGTAACATGGCGCTAATCCCGCAACGCGTTGCCGGTCAGGGCGAGAAACACGTCTTCGATGTTGCCATGCAGCGGCGCCCGGGGCGGCTCGGGCGCGTGTTTGAGAATCAGTTCCTGGGGTTCGCCTTCAGCGACAAGCCGGCCGTGATCCATGATGGCAATCCTGCCGCACAGCACTTCTGCCTCTTCCATATTGTGAGTCGTTAATACGATAGTGATGCCGTTGCCGTTCAGTTCGCGCGCCAGGTCCCAGAGGTTGTGTTTGGCCTGCGGGTCAAGACCGGTGGTTGGCTCGTCCAGAAACAACACCTTCGGCCTATTGGCCAGGGCGCAGGCGATGGAAAACCGCTGCTTCTGGCCGCCGGATAGGTTGGCGGGTCGCTCCCTCGCCTTGTCCGCCAGATTGACCTTCTCCAGTAGTGTTCCTGGGTCAGAAGGGTCTGAGTACAGCGCGCAAAACAGATTCAGCAGTTCACCCAACGAAAGTCGATCAAAGTAATCATTGGCCTGCAGCTGCACGCCAATAATCTGTTTGATCGCATAGGGGTTGGCGCTGACGTTGATGCCGTCAATGGTGGCCTGGCCGCCGTCGATGTCGGTGAGGCCTTCAAGCATCTCCAACGTAGTAGTTTTACCCGCTCCGTTGGGGCCGAGTATGCCGTAGATTTCGCCCGCCTCAATGGAAAGCGAAAGATTGTCTACCGCCAGAAAATAGTCGTTTTTGTCGCCGGGTTTTGGATACCGCTTGGTCAAACCCCACGTTTCGATCATTGCCATGTTTGACCCATTAGCAGTACTCGTTCCGATCATACGCGCCTTTTGCCAGCAGGGAGACCGCGCGCTTGCGAGTCGTGGGCCCCTGCGGCTTTCCAGACGGCCGATCCTGAGCACTGTTGGTCGACACGATTAGGTTCGCGCCCGCAGGCTCAATGTCATTACCATTGTGGCCATTGTTCTGCTGCTGGGGGTTGTTGCCTGGCAGCGCACGGTTGATACTCTCCCGGTGGAACCGGCGCGCCAGGATCTGACCCAACAGGTTGGCCAGGATTCAGCAAGCCAGCTGACGGGTGAGGCCGGGGCCGCCGCCACCATGGAAGTCTCAGTCTACCTTTGGCGAGGCGTTGACCTGACCGCATTGGGTTTTTTTGACCGGGATCCATGACAGTTTTTCGTCTTTTACAAAAATGGGGTCGGCACTAAGGTCAATACAAGAAATGGATGGAGTGGAACCACCGACGGGTCAATCCAGTGATCCCGCAGGGAGTGGTTGTTCAATCTGCTGGGCATAATCTGTCACCGCCGAAAACACCCGCAGCCAGTTTCCGCCCCAGATTTTGCTGACGTCTTCCGGCGAGTAACCCCGGCGCAGCAGTTCCGCCGAAACTCGGTAGCTGTCGCTCGCGTCCTTCCAATCTACCAGCCCTCCGCCGTGGTTAAAGTCCGTGCTGATCCCAACGTGATCCACACCCAGCAGCTTGACCGCGTAGTCGATCGCATTGATGTAATCGGCAACCGTTACCGGCGGCAGCCGCCGAACCAGGGTGACAACGGCGATCTGGTAGGCCTTGCTGTCCTCCGGCGGCAGCTGGTCCGGGCTGCGGTCTTCGGTAATGCCGAAGCGAGCCTGGATTTTTTCCATTTCTTCGCCGAAGTCAAACCCGAGATCAACCAGATACCCGCGAAAAGCGACGATGCAGACCACACCTCCGCTCTTCGCAATCAGCTTCATCTCCTCGTCGGTCAGGTTGCGCGGGTGCTCAACCAGCGCGTTAATGGCGGAATGGGACGCAACGACCGGGGTTTTTGATAGTGCTACCGCCTGGCGCACGCCCGCCCGCGTGAGCTGGGACACATCCACAATGATCCCCAACTCATTGAGGCGGGCGATGACAGATTTGCCCAGGCCCGACAGGCCACCATGTTCCGGTCCCACGTCGCCAAACTTCTCTCTGGGCCGCGATGAGTCTGCCAGGTTGTTGTTGCCAGCATGGGTAAACGCCAGCTGGCGCAGTCCCCTCTGGTAGTAATAGTCCAGGTGCTGCGCCCGGGGGCCCAGCGGAAACCCATTTAGCATGCCGATAACGGCCACATGTCGGCCCTGCTCCTGCAGCTGTACTATCTCCGCCGGGGAGGTGGCAACGCCAATTTGATCTGGATACTGCTCCGCCATGCGCCGGATCGCATTGAGCATTATCATCCCCTGCTCGTGAGCCTGGCGATAGTTGTCGCTGGTCCGTTTGATCTGGGGAACAAATACCGCGAACACAGCGCCAGTGAGTCCACCCCGGTCCATCTTGGGCAAATCAATTTTGCCGGGTGTTTCCTGGCCGGGGTCGGCGTCGGGGGTGGCAAAGCCCGGCGGGATGTCGGTGTGGGCATCCAGCGAAAACATTGTCTGGTGCAGTTCCCGGGCCTGGTCCAGGTAGGGTTCAGACGTCTGGGCGATTGAGGCAGAGAAAGCCAGGGTCAATAGGAACAGCCAGGTGCCGGAACAGACGCCAAAGGCTCGTTCTGGTCTGAAAATGGATTGCCTCATTTCTGCTGTGTTCAAATTATTTGCAGGTTTAGTGTGTTACTTCGTTGTACGCTGACAAGCGCGGACATTTTTTGATTGCTATCGCCGAGTATAGGTCAAATAAGACTGGCGCTGCTCGTCAATCGTGGCATTGAGGGGAGCCTCTTCACGCTGAAATTTACGATGGTTCTGCGGCAGGCGGGGCTCAAGGTCAGCACGCTTGAGCGCAGCGGGCGGGTGTGACATCGCGTCTACTATCATCAGCCAAATCAGTTTTGGTCAAAACAACCATGGGAAACCTGCCCGCTTCCAAAGCCAACGCGAGATATCCCTCCAGCCGTGATTCGTTGAAGTACTCGTTGCAGGAACTGGCGTTAAACGACGTATCAACATTAGCGGCCATGGGCTGCAGGTCATCCTTTGTGCCAGCCGCCACGCGCGGGATTAATCTCTTGCGGTCCAGCAGTCACAGCACGGTGTTGGCCGACTCCTAAAACTAACTCCAAAAAGCTGATTCAGGCCCAAATCATCGACAGATCAGCGTCTTTAAGCCGCCTACTGTGCGGTTTTCCGCTGGCTGGCGTTTTAAGGGGTGGTTGTCAATGGAGCAAACAATGAAAACCACTCAAAAGCGCCTCGCAAGGGCTGTCACGCTGGCAATGATGACCAGTGCAACCAGCACCGCCTGGGCTCAGCCACTGGATCTGGGTTTGCTGGGCGGCCAAGGCATACGAATTGACGGCGCCAGCAGCGGTGACTTCGCCGGTGGAAGCGTCACGGGTGCCGGGGATGTCAATGGTGACGGCATACCGGATCTGGTGGTCGGTGCGATCGGCGCAGATGGAACTGGCGGCGAAGCCTATGTGGTGTTTGGTCGCACCGAGCCAGGCACCATAGATCTCGGCAACCTGGGCACCGGCGGATTTGCCATGATCCAAAACACCCCCGGCGACGTTGCCGGAGCCAGCGTGTCCGGTGCCGGCGACGTCAATGGCGACGGGCTGGATGACCTCATTGTTGGAATCCCCGGCGTTGCTGCCTACACCGGGAAGGCCGTAGTGGTGTTTGGCAAAAGTGACGCTCTGCCGGTATCGCTCGGTGACATAAGGAATGATGGCTTTACCATCGTGGACAACGTAATTGGCGCCAGACTGGGCATTTCTGTATCCGGAGCGGGTGATGTCAATGGCGATGGGTTGGACGATATTGTGATCGGACACCCCTACACCAACTACACCCCTCCCAACCAGGCAACACGCTTTGATACCGGCAACGCCTATATCATTTTCGGCAAGGACGACTCTCGAACGGTGGAGGTGGATGACCTGGGTGAAGGCGGAACTACGATCATGGGCATTTTTTCAGGACACGATGTAGGGCAGCAGGTTTCCGGTGCCGGTGATGTTAATGGCGACGGGCTGGCGGATGTACTCATCGGCGCCAGAAGAGGAAACAGAACTTATGTCATTTTTGGACAGGAGGTAGCCAACACGGTCAGAGTGGATGCGCTGGGGCTGAAGGGTTATGAAATACAAAGCGGTACTGTGTCAGCCGTCGCAGGCGCAGGCGATGTTAATGGCGATGGTTATTCAGACATTCTCATTGGATCAAATTACGCCGCCGGCGACGCCGGCGAGGCCTATGTGGTTTTCGGAAAACCCGATTTAGACACCGTCTCTGTGACTTCTCTTGGCAATGGCGGTTTTACTATCAACACAGACAGTCTAAGCGGATTTTTGGGCACCAGCCTTGCCGGCGCAGGTGATGTCAACGGCGATGGATTGGCAGATGTCATCATCGGTGCGCCGAGAGCCGAATACACAAACACCACGAAAAACGGCATGGCGTATCTGGTTTATGGCAAAACCGACAACGCCGGCGTTGATTTAGCCAACCCCGATACAGGACACCGTTACCTGATTGGCGGTGCACTTGACGACGCAGCCGGCCGATCTGTGGCCAGCGCCGGCGACGTAAATGGCGATGGACTGGCAGATGTGTTGGTAGGCGCCCCCGACGCAGACCCTGGCGGCGATGCGAGTGCGGGCGCAGCATACTTAGTATTCAGTTCCATTGCGCCGGAACAATCCTTTGCCATATATCGCCAGTGGACCGGCCCGGATAACACACCGCGTACGGCAATTGGTGTTTCCGGCGACCGCAGTAACCACACCACTCCGGACTCACGGGTTTGGATAGACTTCGTCGATGGACGGGGATTTCTCACTGCGCATAGCCTTCAATCAGTCGTTGTTCATCGTGACGGCTCGCCGCTCCCTAATCCCGGCGTTGACATGTATTGGAGGACGACCACTGGGCGACGGGACTATGACAACGTGACGGTGTCATTTAAATATTTGGAAAACGAACTGTTGATACCCAACGAAGCGGACCTTCGGCTGTTTTTCTCAGACGAGATCGATGGGCCTTATACGGCGCTCCCCACAACCTTGGACACATCGCGAAATACCCTATCGGCTCGAGTGAGTAACCTGGGATTTTTCTTTATTGGCCAGCGACCGCCGAGGCCAGATGCGCTGTTTGCTGACAGCTTCGAATAATTAACGGTTAAGATCCAGGACGCGGAGCCGGCAAGCGCTTCACCAATGGGCTGCGCTCGGCCGCCCACGCAGCGAGGCAATAGGTGTCAACTGAACTCACAGGAACCAATGAGCTTTTTCCAGCTTAGATCAAGAGTAAATTGGGTAAATACCGAAATGGTGCCCAGGAGAGGACTTGAACCTCCACGACCTTTCGATCACTGGCACCTGAAGCCAGCGCGTCTACCAATTCCGCCACCTGGGCAGGCTATCGACCCGACAGGGTCAACGGAGGCGCGACTTTATCGACCCTCACGGCGAATGTCAATCCACCGCAGCGGCAGTCTCAATGTCCTCAGGCAGCTCTTCTCCCAGGGGGATGGCCAGCAGCTCCATGCCGTCGGCCTGATAGGCATGGCCGTTGACCTCATCGATCACTAGCACCGGCGAACCCGAGGGTAAAACCGTCAGTCTATGGGTGGCGCCGGTTTCAATATTGACCGCCGCCAGGGCAATCACGTCATAACCCTCTGGACGGGTGACAAAGTACTGGGTGCGGCCGGTCAGGTTGGCGTAACTCTGGTCTTCGTTAATCGCGCTGCCCTGCTCCATCAGTTTGCGCCCCAGGTAACCGGTGGAATCCTGCAGCACGCTTCTGCCGCTCATGATTCTGCGCCCGCCGGTTTTGATGTTGGGAATTGGCGGCAGCATTCCCCGGCCGTAGGAGACCAGATTGGAACTGAGCTGGAGTATGTTTCCGGTCATGGACATCAGGCCTGCGGCGAAACGGGCCCAGGCACCGGCCTGGGGCGCGGGGTGAGTCTCATACCAGCGAATCTGACCGTCGCTGCGGCGGTAACCTGCGGCTTCACTGCTGGAGATAAGCACCAGGTCGCCGGGCTCGTTCAGGGCCACGATATTGGGCGGCTCGCTCAGTTTATGGGGCTGTCTCAGACCCACGCTGCCGTCCAGTCGATCCAGTGCCCATAAGTGCTCGTCGTCTGCCACGTAAACGAACTCGCCGGATACCAGCAGGTTGCTGATGGAGCGACGCAGCCGCCGCTCCCACAGGGTGTTGCCATTGCGCCGGTTAATGGCTACCACCGCAAAGGGACCCTTGGCTTTCCAGCTTTCGTCGTCAGCGTCAAAATAGCGTCCACCCACCTGACCATAGAGGATTACGTCATCGTCCAATAGTTCCGGAATCCGCCCAAAATCGTCTGAGCGCCACAGGCGTTCACCGGTTTTGGGATCAAAGGCGTAGATGTGTTCAGTGTCACCGGTCAGCAGGCGCCGGTCCCGCAGCAGGGAATCCGGGTAAGACAGCGCCAAACTGCCGTCAACCACCTCAAAAGACTGGGCCCAAACCGGCACACCGGTGGCAGCCCGGTAGCAGCTCAGTCCGTCATAGGATACGCAGACCAGTTCACCCACCAGGGCCGGTGGATGGTAAAGGCCAAGATCAAAGGGTCGAAGATCCGCCGCCGCCCCTTCACCGCCGGCGCCCAGACGTTGGGACGGCCGCATCATGACCTTTTTGCCAAAGGGCTGTTGCCAGGTAACGGCTCCGGTTCGCAGATCCAATGCCGCCAGCTGGGGCTCCGCGTCGAATCCCGACATCAGCCCCTTATCGGGCAGGATATCGTGCAGCAGCCCCCGATCGTCGCCGTGGGCGTTTTGCACCAACACCGCAAACAGGCGCTGCTTATCCAAATCCACCCGGGCCTGCAGCAGTCGACCCGTTAACACGGGGGATTCCCACAGTATTTTGCCATCGCTGCGGTTCACCGCCAGCAGGTGAGTGCCCCGGTCGTCAAAGGCACCGCCGGCGGCATCGCTGACCAGAATATGACTGGCGCCGGGCAGATCGATGACGTCCCTGGCATTGGTGTTGACGTTGCGCAGGCGCCACAGCTGGCGGCCTGTCAGCGGGTCCATCCCATACAGATGACGAGTGGTGCCCACCACCAGCAGGTCATCACCCACCATTTGATGGTGTGACACGGGATGCTCAAACTGCTGTTGCCAGGTGCTGTCTGGGCGGGCCAGCTCAACCCGTGGCTGGCCGGCGCAGCCTGCCAGCAGGGCCAATGCCAGCACGGCAAGACGACTAAAGGCCGGTTTCAGGGCGATGCTCAAACGAGGTTGGTGAGTCATATCCATCATCACTAAATTGTCTCTCAACTGTCTTAATGGTACTTGCGGCGGACAACCCTGGCCACCGCCCAGATCCCTAAACGGCCAGGGGCTGCGCACAAAAAAAGCGGCTGAGTTTCCTCAGCCGCCTGTATTCCCGGATTCTGACGCGGGTAACGTCCCATCACCCCATCAGATCTGTCCTCAGATATTGAGTTTCAGCGCCTTCACCACGTCCATGGCGATATAGTTGGTGCCGGCGGGCAGGCTCTTTGCATCAGCGTAGGACTTTGCAGCCTTCAGCGTTTGCGGACCCATAATGCCGTCAACCGGGCCGTCATAGTGACCGGCAGTACTCAGCGCACGCTGCAGTGCCATCACGTTGGCCTGAGTCATATTGACCTCACACAGCACGCTGCGCCATGCCAAAGTGTTATCGGTGACCTTTTCCGTCCGGGTGACCGTGTCGTATTCCGCGGGAATATCAATCCGGGTTTGCTTAGCAGGCTGCACCAGTTTGGTGACGTCTACCATGGCATATTCAGCCGGGATGCTGATCTCACGAGTAGTGGCAGCCTTTTTCACAATCCGTCGAGTCACGGTCTTGTACTCAGCGGGGATTTTCACCTCACGGGTACTGGCCGGGGTATCGAGCACGGTGCGAGAAACGGTCTTATAGGTGGCTGGAACCTCTACCAGACACATGATCTCACCGGTATCAGAAGCTACCTGCTCAGCCAGCACGGTGCCGGCCTGTAGGTTGGCAGGACCACGTTTCCAAAGGGTGTGAGCCGGCTTTTCCAGTAGCCGTTCGGTCACCGTTTTATAGGTTGCCTGCACTTCTTCCAGCCTGGATGAGGCCGGCCGAATCATCACCCGCTCCTCGACAGTCTCATAGACCGCTGGGACCACTTCAAGGCGGCTGCTGGCTTCTTTTACCAGTACCCGTTCCTGAGCGTTCTCAAAACGTGCGGGAATAACCTCGATGCGCTGGGACTTTTCCTTTTTCAGCACACGTTCGCTGCTGGTTTTGTAGGTTGCCGGCGTCAGAATCCGCGCGTAGCACTCACCGACTTTCGGATTGGGCGGAAACAGGCTGTTTTCCTGGGCCATCCCTGCGGGCTGGTCCGAGGACATTTTACGTGCATCGGTCAGCTGCTGGTCCTTGGTTCTCAGTTCATTGCGCAGATCAGCTATTTGCTGTTCTGCCTGCTGCAATTCGCTGGAAACCCGAGGGCTGCTGCCACTGGTGGATTGCTCGGTTACCCCTGTGCAGCCTGTTACCAGCGCTGCGGTCATAGCCAATACTGGCCATTTGAAATTATTCATTTTTTCTTCTCCGTTAGATGCCAGAGAGGTCAACGGCCTGCCCGCTCAGATCCGGGGCCAATTAGGCAGGCCGCGACCTCGGAGCGAAGTATAGAAGGGAGGTGGACGCTAACCTTAATAAAACGGACGGTTGTTCACATTTGATTCACAACAGAAAACCAAACAAATTTCCCGACAAGGCTTGATCAAAGAAACCGGTTTGGAAACCGCATCATCTTGGTCACCCGTTGCAACCTGCGGCGGGTGATGGCGGGCAACACAGACCCTGGGCTATCGGCCAGGTGTTCGTCCAGTTCAGCCTGTAGCGCGTTGAACTCACGGTACAGGTCCTGCAATTCATACAGGCCAGAACTGCCCCGCAGCTGGTGGATCTCGGTGCGGAGGCTTACCAGGGCGCCAGGGTCTGGCGGCGTGACCAGGCATAGCTCGGTCCACTCATCAATTTTCACCAGCCGCTCAGCAAAACTGTCGACAAACTGTTTCCTCAGCTTGGCGATATGGGCCTCGGTGGCGGGTTTGAGGTTACTCAGACTATCAGTCATGAGGGGCTGGCCGGGTTTGCCGCCGTCTGTTCAATCAGGCAAGTCAACTCGTTCAGCTCAAAGGGCTTAGCCACAAACCCCAGGCAGCCGGCGGCCCGCACTCGCTCAACCAGCTTAGGACTGGACGCCGCCGACATGGCGAACACCGCCAGCTGGGGGAAACGTTGTTTCAGCCCTGCGACCACCTCCAGACCATCGTTGCCGTACAGATCCAGGTCCACCAGAGCAACCTGGGGAGGCGCAGCAGGATTTAAGGTGTTGAGCAGCTCCAGCTCGCTGCGGCAAGTGAGCACCTGATGGCCGGCGTCGGTTAACGCCAGCCTTAAGACGGCACAAATATTCGGATCGTCATCTACCACTACAATCCTTACCTTGGGCCGAGATGCGCCGCCATCACTGGGCCCTGCAAATCGCCCAGAAGCTGGAGTTTTTAGAGGAAGACTAAGGCTGAAGGTGGACCCTGAACCCCATTGACTGACCACCGTCAGGGTTCCGCCCATCGCCTCAGCCAGTTGCCGGCTAATCGCCAGTCCCAGCCCTGCTCCGGGACGGCCAGAGACCTCCTTGCCCCGCTCAAAGGGCATAAAAATTCGTTCCAGGTCCTGGCCTGCAATGCCGCTGCCGGTGTCGATGACGTCAACGTCCAGCTGCCTCTGGGCCAGGCGCCAGCGCAGGGTGACATGACCCACAGTGGTATGACGCAGGGCGTTAGTCAGCAGATTAATCAGGATCTGCCGGCAGCGAACCGGATCGACGATCATCATTTCGGGGCTGCTGTCAGGACCTTCGAAACGCAGGGGCAGCGCTTGCCGATCAGCCAGGGGCTGAAGCTGCCTGAAAACACCGTCAAAGAACTGCTGGGGCTCAACAGTCTCTGGATTGATGGCCGTGTTGCCGGGGCCCGAGGCGCCGTGCTCCAACAAATTGTCCACCAGGGAAAGCAGGTACATGGCGGACTCGCGTATGCCGGCCAAACCCTGACCTTCATCGGCAACACCTGAGCGCATCAGATCGGCAAACCCCAACACAGAGGTCAGCGGTGTGCGGAACTCATGGGACATTCCAGCGATAAACTGGCTCTTGGTCTCACTGGCGGAAAGCGCCTCGGTGCGGGCCAGATCCAAGGCCACGGTGAGTTTTTCCAGCCGGCGGTTAAGCAGCGCAATTTCCTGGGCCTGTTGTTGAGTCTCGCGGGTTTCTGCATGTCTGGCGGTGGCGTCCACCAACAAAACCTCAAAGCCCTCGCCGGCCTGAAACAGGTGCACATCAACAATAACCCCACCTTCCAGATTTACCACCGGGAAGGTGATGGGCGCGATATCGGTGGCACCAACCAAACAGGGCAGTACGTCGGCAAGATCGGAACCCCGGCTGGCCTGGGAAACCAGCGGTGTTCCCAGGGTACGCCTGACCTTGAGTTTGCGGTCAGTCTCTATCCATTGGGGCGCCTGGGCCTGGGTCAGAACGTCGAACACCCGCTCCCGGATATCTGCAGGCAAGCTGAGCTGAGTCGCTGGATTCATACCTGGCCCGTGTCGCCCTGGCACAGTCTGTTAGCCAGCTGCACCAGCGCCTGGTCCACATTGTGGCCGGTGCGGGCGCTGGTCAGGTAAACCGCCCAGCTGTTGTCGTTGTATTTTTCCAATGTCATATCGTCGATTTCACGGTCGCCGCTTAAATCAAACTTATTGGCCAGCAGGCACAATGACATCGGACCAAAGCGGCTGGCAACGCCGTTCTTGAGTTTGATTGCAGTTGTTAACGTATCGGCTCGAGTGAGATCACAAACCAATATCAACCCGGCGGCGCCCCGTACATAGTTGCTTCGCAGGGCATCCATTTCATCAGCCCCGGCGATGTCCCATATCACCAGTTTGGCAGATCCGTTGCTGCCGCAGTCCACCACCTTCGTATCGATCTTCACCCCTACCGTGGTCAGATAACGATCGGAAAATGCCTGATCAACAAAGCGCCGCACCAGGCTGGTTTTGCCTACCGCAAAATCGCCTAAAACGCAGACCTTAAAACTCTTCATGGGCAGCTCGGATCTAATCGGGAGGGGTAGACGCCAGCACCTCAAGGTCGCTGGTGTCCACGTCAATATGCAGTCCGGAAAACTCAAGTTGAGCCGCTAACCTGCGATGCCAACCGCGTTGGGTTTGCCCCGATACCCGCAATGTATCGCCCACCAGCTCCATTGCCACCGTCGAAGGTATGGGCTGCAGCGCCGCCTTCAGCCGGCGAACCTGCATGATCGGCTCAGCGGAAACGAAAGGCGTAATGGATAGCATCACCTGCTGGTCGGTGAAGCCGGCGCGCTGAACCAGGACGTCAACATCATCCACCAAAGGGTCTGCCAGCAGATAAACCACCGCAGGCTGATGGTCGCGCTGGCTGTTGACCCAGACCACCCCGGGCTGGCTGCGGGCCAGAGTTTCCAGCTTCTGCCAGTTCTGGCGCTGCTGATAGCCTTGCAACGCTAGCCCTAAAGCGGCGCCCAGGGCAGCCAGCAGCAGCAGGGCCATCACGGCCTTGGCGGCACCGGACAATGCGGGTGCAGCGGTCTCAGCGGCGGCTTCCTTGGACTTGACCACCTGCTGCATTTTGCTGATCAGCTCCGGCGGCGGCGCGCTGTCTCCAGCGTAGCCACCAAGAAAGGTGCCGTGGTCGCGATGCATGCCAGCCAGGTGGTCACGAAGGCCGATGCGCAAACTCAATGGCGGTTGCCCGTCCAGCACCAGCGCTAAACGGGCGTGGGGGCCGGTCAGCACCCACAGCACCTGGCCGCCAAGCTCTGCGCTGGATAGTTCGCCATCGCTGTCGCCGGTTGAGTCGGCAACAAAATCCTGAACTGCGGTCAGCATGGCGGCAACCGCGTCTCGATCCATTGCGTTGCTATCGGTTTTTTCACCCACGTGGGTGATCAATAAACCGCTGTGTTTGGCAATTAGCAGCGCTTCAGTGACCCGGTACCTCAGGGTGTGTCTGAGCACCACTTCGCGATACGGCACGCCGGTGCGCCAGGACTGAAGCCGCCAGCGAAAGTTCCTGGCGCTCAGGCCCGCCGCCAGCCCCTGGTTGAGCCCTTCCAGGGCAGATCTGAGGGCCTCGGAAATGGCCCGCCGAATGGCCGGGCCCATTACAGGAAAAAGAATCTCTACCAGGTCGTGGGGATTTTCAGTAACCGACTCACGCAGCGCTCGTTCCACCGGCGCGCGAAGGGCGTCGGCCATATCGTCATCGTTGGTTCTTTGCCGGATTGCATCAGGCAAAACCTCAGCAACGTCGGGCAGGCGACGCTGCTTTTGCGCTACCCGATCAGCCTGCTCTCGGATTTTGGCCTGATCCGCCTCAATCCCCAGCAGTTCACGCAGTCGATGCACGTTGGACACGATGGTCTACTTGCGTTTGGGGTTTTCGGGCTGCGGGTCCAGCTGGATCGCCAGCCCCCCCAACAGCCGCGCCAGTTCCTTCCGGCTGATGTTTTGTTCGCTGAGTCGCCCATCCAGTTCAGTTAAGCCCTGTTTGATGACCTCCCGATTGGCGCTGATCTGCTCACCCATGGTTGAACCCATGGCGGTTAGCGCCTCAGATACGGCTGCGACCTGCTGATGGGCCTGGGATTCAACATGATCTATTTGTTGGGAGACTTCAGCTCGCTGATTTTGCAGCAGGCCATCAAGGGATTCGTCGCCGTCCTGGCGGACCGTGGCTTCGCGCTGTAGCTGTGTGTGCAGCTCCTTGAGCTGGTCGTTCAAGGTATCCAGGCGTTGATTGAACGAATCGCTGATCTTAGCCAGGGCATGCTCAAGGGTGTCTTCCAGCGCCTTGAAACGCTGCTCGTAATCCTTGATGTGACCACCAAAAAGGATTTCCCGTATTTGTTCAACGTTGTCGGAAGCTGGAATCGCTTCTTCTTGTTTTTTCGCCACGTAACCGTCCCAGTTTTGGTTAATATGTTAGGTATTCTACACCCGCTGCAGCCGATATCCCTGCTGATATACGCTGCGCAGCTCCCAGCCCTTTTCCGTCGTCCACCCCAGCTTTTTCCGCAGCCGACTGGCGTGGGTGTCAACGGTGCGGGTTTCCACCGCCGTGCTCAGCCCCCAGACCTCAAACATAATGCGCTCGCGGGTTACCACCACATTGAGATTTTCCATCAGCGTAATGGCCATTTGAAACTCGCGACGAGTCAGATTCACCGGCTCTCCGGCAACCGTTGCCCGCTCGCTGCGCCGATCAAACTCATGCTCACCTTCTCTTACCAGCCATTGCGGCCCCTTGCTGGCGGTGCGACGGATTAAGGCATTGGTTCTGGCGATCAGCACCGTTCGTTCAAACGGTTTGGTCAGGTAGTCATCGGCGCCGCTGTCCAGGGCCTCAACCAAATCGGCGTTGGTGTCTCTTCCGGTTAAAAAAAGCACCGGCAGCTGGGATCGCTGGGAGTCCCGGATCCATTTCAACACGCCAAGTCCTTGAACGTCTGGCAGCTCCCAGTCCAGCAGCGCTAAGCCATAGTCCCGATGCAGGAAACCGTTCACAAAGGCCTTGGAGGTGCCAAACAGATCCACTTCAAAGCCGGCGTCCTGCAGCCAGGCTTTGACCAGTTCACCCTGGTGCTGGTCATCTTCAAGATATGCTATCAACATGAGAACCCTAGCCCTCCTTCGCTGGCAGTTTACAGGTTAACTCAGCTGGCGCCGCGGACCTGTTAACAACTGTGCTAGTCAATTGTCAGTCACAGGTAGGCAGTTTAGTCTGCTAAGGCACTTGGATGTTCGGTCCAGTGTTCGCGGTCGGGTTGAGGGGTTTTACACATCGTTTTGCGCCTCCCCCCTGTTGCCCACGATGTGCTCAGCCCGGTCGCGCATTGGTCGCCTAAGTTCTGTGAACTCAGCGCAGATGTAAACGATGTTTACCCCGTCGACTGTGCACTCCTTTTACCGCGCAAATTGATTTATGGTGCGCCCTGCGGGCGCGTCGACAGCGCGATACTTTGAACATCGTGGTCTAAAAATGAACGTTAATCGATTCGTGTTGGCTGGCTTTTTCATATTAATCAGTTCCTGGGTGTCAGCTCAGGAGGCTGGCTTCAGCGTTGGCCGACTGCAGCTCTACCCTACCCTGGGCGCTGCCCTGGGCTACGACGACAATGTGGCCTTGAGCAATCTCAACCCCATTAGTTCTCGTTATCGACTGCTGGAACCCGGTATTCGCGCGGATCTTGACCTTCGCAACCAGCGCCTTCGGGCCCAGTACCGAATTGTCGATACCTCCTTTAGCCAGTCCCGCAGAGACGACTTCACCGACCAATTTCTCGACCTGAACTGGCGCTACACCCCATCAGTGCGCTCTGACCTGCAGCTGGAAGGCTATTGGCACCGGGGCCATGATCAACGGGGAGTAGGACTTCGGGAGAACTTTCTCACAACCCTGGACAGGGATGTAGATCAATACAGAGACCAGGGACTGGGGGCCAGATACACCTATGGCGCCGCCGGCGCGCGCGGCCGGTTGGCCCTGTTTGCTACTACGGCGGACAAACGCTATCGCAACAACCGGGACTTTACCGTCGCTGGCGACTACGATAACCGTCGCTACGGCGGAGAGTTTGGCTGGCGTGCAGGATCGCGCACCACGGCCATTGTCCAGGCCAGCAGATCTAACATTAACTACGGATTCAGCGATCGGGACGCTGAGGAGACTCAGCTGGCCGTTGGTGTTGCCTACGATGGCGCACCCAGATCCGATGCCAGGCTGCTACTGGGGCGTCTGACGAGGAAGCCGGATTCAAGCGACCAGCCGGATTTTTCCGGCGGTTTTTGGGAGGCAGCGGTCAGCTGGCGCCCACTGGAACGCAGCGAGTTCAGTTTACTCAGCCGCCGGACCACCGATGAAGCCTTTGGCAACGCCAGTTTTCTGGTCCGCGAGCGCACCGCCGTCGGCTGGCGCCACCAGTGGCGCAGTCGATTGAGCAGCGCCGTTGACCTTGCCGTGGCCGATGAGCAGCTGCGACCCGGCGGACGCCAGGACGATATTTATCAATATGGGGTTAGCGTGGATTACACATTCAGACGCTGGCTGCTGCTGGGCGTAGGACTGCGCCACGTCGAACGCAGCTCCAGCAACCAGGCCTTCGACTACCGCAGCAACGAGCTGCTGCTGTCCATGCAGCTAAGCTTGTAACATTCCGTAGGGGGTACGGATGCTTATGTTTAACGATCCACCATACCAACCATGGCGCGCCTGCCGGGCAGCGCTGCTAACTGCGGGACTGATCGTTAGCGCTGCAGCTGCCGCGCTGGAGGTGCCGCCACCCGGCGACCCGTTTTTTATTCAAACAAATTCCTCGGACGCGGCCATTGGCCTGGGCGACTGGTATACCGCCGACACCAACGGCGTCAACGGCGGCTTCCACTATCTGGGCATTTACGTCCCCTGTGGCTGGCCAACGGATCAGGAAATTCATATCGACCTGTTCAGCCCGGAGATGAACAGCAACAACACCGTATTGGACGAACCGAACGGCGGCGGCTTGGGCACCACCACCTTTGAGCTTTACGATGTAGGCACCCCCGTAGCCAGCCCTGCAACGCCAGCGGTGGGAGCCCCGGGCAGCCTTATATCCACCAGCTATCCTCCCAGTTCAGCGCCGGAACAATGGATACGTGCGTTTACCCTGGGCGATGACCCGGGCGCAATTTCCCCCATCAGCTGCGGCCAGTATGTGCTGCGCATCGCCTCCACCAATGATGATC
>CAYGPO010000021.1:34422-45843 GCA_964351665.1 uncultured Gammaproteobacteria bacterium
TCCCCCATCAGCTGCGGCCAGTATGTGCTGCGCATCGCCTCCACCAATGATGATCAAAACTCCTGGCGACTGCGGGTTGGGTTTGACAACGACACCGACCCCAACAACCCATTCCCCCCCAACTGGGATGACTTTGATCAACTGCCAGGCACCGACGATGAGCTACTGGTGGGGCTGTATCAATACGCCTTTCAACAGAACTCCGGCGGCGTACAGTGCAATACCCTGTATGAATTCGTTCAGGAAAACTCAAGCTGCCCCAACTCGCCCCCGACGCCACCAGACAGCAACATCTGTTTCAACAACTTTGATATGGATGGTAATACCCGGGTCCGTTACTACCCGCCGCTAACCCCCTTGGACCCCAACGGTCTGATTGGCGGAATCGCTGGCACCCTGTCACCCAATGGTCAGTGGAACGGCGGCAGCCAGACCGCTAGAGGCGGCGACCTGATCACCAACCCCGCGGTGGGCTGGTGGGGCATCGTGTCATGTCTTAGCAGCAACAATCAGCTGGCCCAGGACGCCCAGGAAAACGTACCCCAGTTCAATCAGATTCCGCCGATACCGGTGATTGAACTGGTCAAAGACGACGGCATCGTGCTGGCCGACGTGGGAGATTCCCTGACCTACACCATCAGCTTTGAAAATATCTCCGATGATGACCTGCTGCCCGGCGCTGCAAAAAACCTGGCGCTCACCGATACGCTACCGGCGGAAGTCAGCTATCAGTCCTGCGCGATTAATGCCCCTTTCAGCGGCAGTTGCAGCGAGACCGGTGGCGTGGTTAGCTATGACATCACCGAAACCGTGCTGGCTGGTGAGGCAGGTTCCGTGACTCTGGTGGTGACCATCAATGCCGGCGCCACCTTCCCCTTCACCAATACCGTTGTGGCCACCTACACCGACAGCTGGGAAGTGGGCACCTACACCGCCACCGACGATGAGACCACATTCAGCGCCACTCCGCTGACCTTGGATAAGACCGTAGACACGCCGTCGGCGGCTATCGGGGATACGGTTAACTACACCTACACCATCACCAATATCTCACCGGACCCGGTAGTGTTGGTTGATCTGGTTGATGACAAGATTGGCAGCTTTCAATTTACCGAACAGTTTCCCAACGCCGTTGCGCTGTACGATTTTTCCCAGGGACCCAACGCCAACGTTATCCAAGACAGTTCGGGATTTTTAACGCCCCTGGACCTGACGGTGGAAAACCCGCCGGTGAGCTACGAGCTCAATCCCGCCCGGATCGACATCAGCGCGCCCAACCGACTTTCCAACGGCACAGACAACAGTAAAATTATCAGTGAATGCCAGGCCGAGGGGCAGTTTGCACTGGAGGCCTGGGTGCAGCCCATCGGGGTTGTGCAAGGCGGACCGGCGCGCATAATTCACTCATCCCTGGACGCTGCCAACAGTAATTTCAGTCTTTACCAGGACAACAACCAGTACGGATTTTTCATCCGCACCCCCAGCAACACCGACCCCCTCACTGATGTAATGCTGACCACGGCACCCGGCACCGTCAGCACTGACTTAACTCACCTGCTGGTGGTGGTTTCTGAAACCGGTGAGGCAACCCTCTATCAAGACGGCGTTGTGGCTGCCAGCGCCAACGTGGGCGCCACCGACAACTTCAGCAACTGGAACACAGGCTTCGATTTTGGTCTGGCCAATCAGTTCTCAACAGCAGCCACCGGCAGCGCTGAAGACTGGCAGGGCCAGCTGTATAAGGTGGCGGTTTACTGCGATGAAATCCGCCCCCAGGACGCCGGCAATCTGTTTAACCTTGGCAGTGAAAACGATCCCAGCGGCAATCGCCTGCTGGAGGCCGGCGAGCAGATTGTGATCAGCGCCCCGTACTCAATCACCATCGACGACTTCCCCGGCCCGGTAATTAACCTGGCCGACGTCAACGGAATCACTGCCAGCGGCCAGAACTTCACCGTCTCCGATACTGAGTCCGTACAGATCGACACCCAGGCTCTGGCTCTGACCAAGACCTCCGATGCCGGCACTGAGGTCAGCCCCGGCCAGGTGATCACCTACACCCTGACCGTGACCAACACCGACACCATCACCCACACCGGGCTGACCGTGGTGGACCCTGTGCCCACGGGCACCAGCTATGTCGCCCAATCCACCCAGGTCCAGGGTCTGCAGGACCAATCCGTGGATTACCAGGACAATTTTGATCTCTTGCCCGTCACCTATTCGGGCTCCAGCGGTGCCAGCCCCTGGACCGATAGCTGGGTCGAAACAGACGACGGCGGCAGCGACGGTCCGGCGGCAGGCGATGTGTTTATCAGCGCCGGCCAGCTGCGTTTCAACCGACCCAACTCACCCAACGCCGGGGCCTTTGACGCGCTGCAGCGAGCCGCCAACCTGGCCGGCGCCAGCAGCGCTACCCTGTCTTTCAGCTTTGCCTTCGACGGCGCCACCGAAGCCTGCGCCGGCGCCCTGGGAGCTGATGACTGCCTGTTTGCTGACGCATCATCAGACGGCATCAACTGGACCACCCTGATTACCCTGGGCGGCGATCCGGACAATAACAGCGGCAGCCGCAGCGTCGCCATTCCCTCAGGCCTGGTGGGCGCCAGCACTCAGATCCGGTTTCGCGCCCTGGGCTTTCGGGGCGCTGACGAGAATGTCTCGGTGGACAACGTAGCGGTTACCGCCGGCGCTGCCGCGCCGGTTACCCTGGACAATATCCCCGGCGGCGGCAACGACCTGGATCAGGGCGCGCCCCAGAACCTGGTCACGGCAGCCGATAATCTGATCCTGGAATCCGGCCAATCCATGACCGTCACCTTTCAGGTTCAAGTCGACGATCCGCTGAATTCAAATATCGTCGCGATTCGCAATCAGGCCTCCGCCGACTCAGATCAGAGCACGCCCGCAGTGGCCGAAGTGTTGGATCCAGTGCGCCCCTTCGGCGGCCAAATTGGTGATTCAGTCTGGCTGGACGTTGACGGCGATGGCATCTTCGACCTGGGTGAGGCAGGCCTTGCCAACGTCACCGTGGAGCTCATCGACCCAGCGGACGGTTCAGTCATTGCCGCCACCCAAACCGATCTCAGCGGCCGTTACCTGTTTGCTAACCTGCCGGCGGGCAGCTACAACGTGCGGGTTGATACCAGCACCCTGCCCCCGGGGCTGAGTCCAGGTCCAGGCAATAACAATCCGGCGGGCATCTACAGCGTAACCGGCGTTGAACGCTTTAACGACGCCGATTTTGGCTATGTCCCAAGTGCCAGCACCGCGGTCATCGGCGACAGCGTTTTTGCTGACACTGATGGTGATGGCTTTCAGGATCTCGGCGAAGCTGGACTGGCCAACGTGACCCTGGAACTACGCGATGCCCTGAGCGGCGCGGTGGTGGCCAGCACCAGCACCGGGCCCGACGGGCGATACCTGTTCACCGGCGTTGCGGCGGGCACCTATGTGGTGACCGTGACCGATACCGCAGCGCTGCTAAGCAACGCCAGCAGCACCACCGGCGGCGGCGAGTCCGCCCCGGTAACCGTTAGCGCCAACGATGTTCTCACCGACCTTGATTTTGGCTACCTGGATCCTTTCGCCTTCACCCTCAGCGACGAAATCTGGTTTGACGCTGATGGCAACGGCCTTCGAACCAGCAACGAATCAGGCATAGCCAGCGTCAGCGTCAACCTGCTGGACAGCAACGGCAACGTGGTTGCCACCAGCCTCAGTGATGCAAACGGCGCCGTGGCCTTCAGCGGACTGGCCCCGGGCAGCTACCAGCTGGCCCTGGCCGATACCCAGGGCACACTGGCCGGCTTTGGTGCCACCACCGCCGCCGCGGTTAACCGAACGGTTGGCGCTACCATCACGAACAGCGACCTGTCCGCCACCAGCTTCGGCTTCAATCTGCCGGGGCTCATTGGCAACGAAGTCTTTTCTGACGCCAACGGCAACGGCTTACTGGATCCGGGTGAGGTGTTGATTGCGGGGGTTAATCTGTCCCTGTATCGTGATGATGGCAACGGCATTTTTGACAGCAGCATCGATGCTCTGGTGAATTCTGCCCAAACCAATTCCGGCGGTATTTACGGCTTCCGAGGCCTGGCCTTCTCCGATTATTTTGTGTCCCTGGACACCAGCCAGCCGGCCCTGGCCGGGGCTAGCCTTACCAGCGGCGATTCCCAGACCGGCGGCAACGCCGCCGGAGCCCAGATAGACGTTACCCTGAGCGGCGGCAACGGCGGCGTGCTGACCGCAGACTTTGGCTTTCAGAATTCGGCCCTGGCTGACATTAGCGGCAACGTATTCGAAGACTTAGATCGCGACGGCGTTGATGACGGCGCTGGGGAAAGCGGCTTTGCCGGGGTCAGCATAGAACTGTCAGCGGCAGGCGCCGACGGCGTGTTGGGTAGCACCGATGATCTGGTGGTCGCAACCGCGGTCACTGACGCTAACGGCGACTACCAGTTCACCGACGTTCCCCCGGGCAACTATCAGCTTAAGGTCACAGACCGCAGCCAGATCCTGAATGACTTCGGCCTAACCAGCGGACTGGACCAACTGCAGCTCAGCGTTGCCAGCACTGACATCAGCGATCTGGATTTTGGCTATGCCAGAGCCTTCGGCGACGCCAGTCTGGGCGACCTGGTGTGGCTCGATAGCAACGGCAACGGCATCTTTGAAGCCGGTGAAAGCGGCCTTGCTGGCGTCAGCCTTGAGCTGTTTGACGCCGGCCCCGACGGCCAGCCCGGGGGCGGCGACGACCTGCTGATCGCCACTACCCTGACCGATCAGCTGGGCGGCTTTGATTTCAAAAACCTGCCGGCGGGTCGCTATTACGTCAATGTAGATGACAGCACTATTCCCGTCGGCCTGGTCTTGAGTCCCGGCATTACCGACCCAAGTGCCGTTACTGCCCTGGGCGCCGGCGACAACGTGGACACCTTGGACTTTGGCTATCGCCCAACCCTGGGCACCGCGTTAATCGGTGACCGGGTATGGATTGATGCCGACGGCAACGGCCAGCAGGATCCCGGTGAAGCCGGTCTGCCAGGGGTCAGCGTTGATCTGATCGGCGCCGGCCCTGACGGCCAGCTGGGCACCGCTGATGACCTGGTTCGCGGCGCCGTCACCGACGCCGACGGCAGCTATTTCTTTGCCGACCTGCCGCCGGACAACTACGCGGTAACCGTCAACACCAGCACCTTGCCCGCAGGCTTTAACCCGGTTCCCACCAATGCCCTGGAGACCTATCAACTCAATGCCGCTGCTGATACCGCCTATCTGCTGCTGGACTGGGGTTTTCAGCCCCTCAGCCCGCTGGCCTCATTGGGCGACCGGGCGTTTCTCGACAACAACGGCAACGCCGTTCAGGACGGCGATGAAAGCGGGCTGGGTGGCCTGAGTATCGATCTGCTGGGCCCCGGCCCTGACGGGGTTTTCGGCAGCGCCGATGACGTCGTGTTGGCCTCCACCGTCACCGACGGCAGCGGCGACTACGATTTCACCGGCTTAAACCCCGGCGATTATCAGCTCCAGCTCACCGATACCGCCGGCGTTCTGACTGGCCTCAATCCCACCACCGTCAATCCGGGCACCGTTAGCCTGAGCCCCAGCCAGGACTTCAACGATGCCGACTTTGGGTTTTTTCCGGCTTCAAGCCTTGGGTCCGTGGGCGACCTGGTATTCCATGATGTTAACGGCGATGGCGTGCGTCAAAGCACTGAATCTGGCATTCAGGGCGTGCTGATGGAGCTATGGCTGGATACCGACAATGACGGGGTTGTGACCCCGGGCACGGACAACCTGATTCGCAGCATTGCCACCGACGTTAATGGTGAGTATGAATTTGGCGGCGTTGCGCCGGAAGACTACCTGGTTCGACCAGCGCCCCAGAACTTTCAGCCTGGCGCCGTGCTGGAAGGCACCACGCCAACCAGCGGCGTAGCCGGTCTTAACAACAATGCCCAGGCTATTCCCTTTCCCTTAAGCGTGGCGACGGGCAACCTTAATCCGGCCTTTGCCGACTTTGGCTTTAATGCGCCGGCACCCTTCAGCATTGAGGGCAGCGTGTTTGAAGATATCAGCAACGACGGCATCGACCAGCCCGGCGAGCCCGATGTGCCTGGTGTGATGGCGCTGCTATTTCGGGATCTCGATGGGAATGGCCAACTGGATCCAACCGATCCAGTGTTTGGTATCACCACCACCGATGCCGGCGGCGACTACCGGTTCGATAACCTGCCCCCCGGCGACTATTTGATCAGCACCGAGGTGGACGGTACCCGCCTGGCTGGGTACTTCCAAACTACCCAAACCGGCTCACGGGGTATTGAAGCAGTTACCGGCAACAGTGGCGACGCCATTACCGAAGTGGATTTCGGCTTCTTCAACGGCGGCGTCACCACCACCCCCATCACCCTGGCCTATTTCCATGCCAGCACCCAGGCAGATGGCCTGCTGGTGCGCTGGGCCACCGCCACCGAAAGCGGCAACATCGGCTTTGCCCTGCATGCCCGCAACAAGGCCGGCGCGCTAAAACGGGCAGCGCCGGTGGTCACTTCCAAGGTGGTGGACTCCACCCAGTGGCAAAGCTACGAGACCCTGCTGAAAAGTGCGCCGGGAGACAGGCTTTGGATCAGCGATATCGATACCCGTGGCGTGGAGACCCTGCACGGGCCCTTCGAGCTGGATCGGTCCTACGGCGACCCGCGCCCGCCGGCGCCCATTGACTGGCTGGAGATTGCCCAAAGCAACGCCCAGACCAAAGGCAAACAGGCCATCGCCAAGGGCAGTATCAGCGCCACGGTGATGAACCTGGGGGTCAGCCAAAACGGCATTGCCAGGGTAACCGCTGAGCAGCTGTCGTCAGCTGGCTTCCAGCTGTCTGGAGTCAACGCTGAAGACCTGGCTTTGAGCCTTAACAATGAGCCAGTGGCCATTGCCGTCAGCCCTGATGGCCCGTTCAGCGGATCGTCATTCATTGAGTTTGTTGCCCAGGCCCGGGACAGCCTGTACGGCGCCGTCAATGTCTATCAGCTGCGGGTCGACGGCGCGGCCGCGCGCCGGGTTGAGGTGAACACCGCAGCCCCTGTGGATCTTGATCTAAGCGCCACCGAAATGGCGGAGATCGTGCTGGCGGAAAACCGCGACTACAGCTTTGGCTCACCCACCAACGACCCCTGGTATATGACCCGGCTGCTGGCCAACCCCGGCCCGGCCGAAGCCAGTTTTCAGCTGGACCTTGTTGGCTATAGCGGCGGCGATGCTGAGCTGACGGTTGATCTGTGGGGAGTGACAGATTTCCCCCAGGACCCGGACCACCATATTGTGCTGCTGGTCAATGGCAACCAAGTGGGCGAACTGTTTTTGGATGGCCTGATCGAGGGTCAAATCAGCGCCTCCCTTGACGGCTCTCAGCTTAATGCTGGCGAAAATACCGTGACGGTTCGGCTGCCCGGGGATACCGGCGCCCAGTTTGACCTGGTCAACCTGGAGTCCATCCGAATGACCTTTGAACGCACACCGCGGCTTGCAAACGGCGCCGGCAGGGTTGGCGTATCGGTGGCCCCTGACCCAGGCACAGCGAACCCGGACACCCTGTTCGCCAGCTCCTTTGAGACCCTGCCGGGCGCCGCCTTCTCCGTCTCAGGACTGAGCAGCGCTGAAACCGTGGTCTATGCCCTCACCGACACCGGCCCAGTGCGCATGGACAATGCCCAGGCGGTGGTTGACGGCGGCGGCTTCGCGCTGCGAATTCCGGGCCTGGCCGGTGCCCAGGGCTATCGGATCAGCCAGCTGGATTCCCTGCTAGCGGTTGATATCAGCCCGGCCAACGAGGCCCAGGATCTGCTCAGCGAAAGCGCGGATTATCTGATGATTGTGCACCCGCTGTTCCTGGACGGCATCCAAACCCTGGCCCAGTTCCATCGCGACCGAGGGCTGACGGTACGGGTGATTAACGTTGAGGATATTTACGCCGGATATTCAGCCGGTCAGGTGGATGCCGCCGCCATTGATGATTTCCTGGCCCAGGCCGTGCCGGCTCTTGGCAGCCGTTTTGTGCTGCTGGTGGGCGGCGATTCCTACGACTATCACAACTATCTGGAGCTGGATTCACGCAGTTATATCCCGTCCCTGTATGGACGGGTTCATCCGGTGGTCAATTACGCGCCCCTGGATGCACTCTACGCCGACGTGACCGGCGACCAGGTGCCCGACGTTGCCCTGGGCAGATTCCCCGTGCGCACCGTGCAGGAGCTGCAGTGGATGATCAGCAAGACCCTGCAATACGCGGATAAAACCTATTCCCGACAGGCCCTGTTTGCCGCCGATCTGGCTGAGCCTCTGACGCCCTTCGCCGACATCAGCGATGACATTATCGACAGCCTGCTGCCGAGCTGGATGGTGACCCGAGCCTACCTGGACGACCTGCCAGCCGCCCAGGCAAGTCAGGATATCGTGGCTGCCATCAATAACGGCGTGGCCTTAAGCAACTACTTCGGCCACTCTGGCTTCACTGAATGGGGTCGGGGTTCCATGAATCGCCTGCTGACCACTAACGAGGTCGATCAGCTGACTAACCTGGGTTTACCCACCCTGGTTAACCAGTGGGGCTGCTGGAACGCCTATTACGTCACGCCCTTTGCTGACACCCTGTCTCATCGCTTCCTGGTGGGCGGGGAGTTTGGCGCCGCCGCCACCATGGGGCCGGTCTCCCTGACCCGTTTGTCTTCCCAGCAACTGCTGGGCAACCTCAGTTTTGCTGACATGCTCACTGCGGGTCAGTCCGTGGGTCAGGCCATTGTGAACGGCAAACAGGCCCTGGCCGGCGCCCACTCAGATCGCGAAGACGTGGTGCTGGGCTATACCCTGCTGGGAGACCCGGCGCTGCAGATCGAAAACTGATCAGGAAACCCATCCGGGTTTTAAGCGCAGATGGGTTCAGGCGTGAGATCCGAACTGCAGCGATAGCCCTAGCCAGAAACAGGTTTAGCTTGCTGGCAGCAACTCGATGATGGCGTCCATGTCCCCTTCGGTGTTGTACAAATGGGGCGACAACCGAATCCCTTCCCGGCGCTCATCGAACTGAATGCCAGCGCCCTTAAGCCGTTGGGCAAAGGCTACCTGGCGCTGGCCGAAATTGAGCACCACTGACCCACCCCGGTTAACACTGTTAAGGGGCGAGACCTGAAATTCCTCCGCCACCTGGGCGCACAGACGTTCGCCTAAGAGCCGATTGTGAGCCTCGATGGGCTGCAGCCCAATGTCCAGCAGGCAGTTAATGGAATGGCCGGCCATCAGACACGGGGCCACGCTGGGCGTGCCGCCCCAAAAGCGCAGCGCGTCCGGCGCATAGTCGAAATGATTGATATCAAATTCAAACGGGTCGGCATGGGAAAACCAGCCCACGTCCCGGGGTTTGCACTGCTCAAGGCGAGCCGGGTTGACCCACAAAAAGCCGGCGCCGGAACCGCCGCAAAGCCATTTCAAACAGGAACCCGCAATGAAATCTGCATTCCAGCCAGCCACGTCTATGGGCCGGATGCCAATGGACTGAGCAACGTCAACGATGCTGAAGATCCCCCGCTGGGCAGCCAGCTTAGCCAGCCCCGTAATATCATGGCACTCGCTGGTATTGGAATGCACGTGGGTTAGCAGGGCTGCGTGCACCCGGGCATCCATATAGCGATCCCACACGGCCAGGTCCAGGGTGTTTTCCCGTCCAGGGATCATCACCACCTCAAACCCGGCCCGTTCAGCCACCGAAAACACAAATCCCAGTGAGGGAAAGGCGCGCTCGGCAATCAGCAGCCGATTACGCCCCTTGCTGACGGGCAGCGCACCCAGCACCTGACTGACCGCAGCTGACACGTTGGGCTGTGGGCAGACCATTGAGGCCTCAGCATTGAGCACCCCCGCCAGAGCCTTTCGAAAAGTCTCTATGCCCTGTAACCAGTGCGGCCAAACCTGATCGTTGGCGGCGGTCCAGGGCGCAAACAGTTCCGAGGCCAGGTGATCGTTGACCGAAAGGGGCGGCAAACCCGCTGAGTGATTAAGCAGATACCCCTTAGCCAACGGCCAGTTGACCGGGGTACTAAGCACTGGCCAAACTCATGGCTAAGCGAATTTTCTCAAGGTCCTTATAGCGACTGAGAATATCGTCCCGGGGCGCCGCGATGCGCAGATCTTTGAGTTTTTCCAGTGCGGCCATCAGCACCTCCAGAGGCGGACCGCTGGCGGTGATGGTTTTCAGGTGATGTTCCGCCAGCTGGTCTGCGGGCTGGCGGATATAACGCTTAACCAGCTGATCGTGATGCTGGCTGGCGGTAACCCCGTGGGCGGCACAAACCTCCAGGAACAACGACACGTTGATTTCAAAATACGGGCCCGGGTTACCCGCCTCAAGGCATCTCAGAATTTGGTCCATCAGGCTCTCACGGCGCATACAGTCGCGCAGCCTGGCCTGGTCCTCTGGAGTCATGTAGAGAAACTTATCCACCAGCAGCTGAGAATAAGCGGTGTCTTCAGCCTGGCATAGACCCAACAGCAAATCGATCTCGTTGATGCCGGCAAAGTCTCCAGCGTTGGCCCCGCGATACTCGGTTCTTCCCACCCGGTAAGGCTTGTAATAGGGCCTTACCGAATAGAAAAATTTGTCTGGGTCCAGGTGCTCAAACAGATAGGCATTGTAGCCAGCCACGTCCTTTAGCGCGTCCCGGGCCGCAATCAGCAGGTCTGCGGTCACCGCATGGGTAATGCCCAGGGGCACGGTTCTTACCAGCGCATCGGCGGCCCGTTTGTAGGCAAAAATCCCACGGGTATTGGAATCAAGAAACAGCCGCTCAGCCTGCAGCGAAGTGAAGCAGCGATAGTGACCGCTGTCTGCCATGTTGTGGGTAGAGAGGTGGCTGGTGGCAAACCGTGGAGCAACGCCCAATGAGGCACCAATATGCATGGCAAGGCCCGAGGCAGCGGTCAGAGGTGAACTTTGCTCCCGGGACGGCTCGGTGAGCTCGTGCCGGCGGCAGGCCCCCATATAAAGGCCCACATCCCCCAACAGGGCAAAGGCTGCTTCGAAGCCTTCGTCGGTATTGCCCTCAGCGTGGAGTTTCATTATCAGCGCCTCGCCGTCTTTCAGCAGGCGTGTTCTCAGGGCGTCACCGGCGGGATGACTGACGTCGGCCCGATCCTCCTGCTCAAAATACAGACGTTCCAGCTGGGTATTGATCGCAATGAAATCGCCACGCATCCAGGCGCAAAATTTGTCAGCAGCAATACTCAACGTCGGGTCCTATCGGAATGGTTCGCTGAACGGATGAAGCTGCGAGTATTTCACAGGTTGGTGCAGGCCGACACCAGGGGGCTCAATATCTAACAACCCGCAGATGTAGAGGAACAAGCGCGTCATAGCCCCTCAATCGGAGT
>CAYGPO010000022.1:0-43275 GCA_964351665.1 uncultured Gammaproteobacteria bacterium
TGCGAAGCCCTGGCCCAGCGACTCATGGACGCCAGCTGCCAGTGATTGGCCCCTAGATACGTTAGGCCAGGAGTCTACGGCGCAGACTCCTGGCTCTGATGACCCTTGACTAGAGCCGGCTTCGGTCTATGCTTCAAGAACCACTTTTACTCGATATTTCAGTAATTTGTACCGCCACCTCATCCTTCTCACCGGGCTGCTGCTAGGCGCCTCTGGCCACACCCAGACGCTGATTGATCAGACCGGTGCCTGTGTAAACAGCAGCGGCAACGCGCTGAGCGTGAGCTTTTTTCGCTCCGCAAGCGTCGAAAGCGCTGACGATTTTGTTGTGCCCGATGGGAAAGTCTGGCGGCCCAGCCTAATTTACGCCCAGGGCAGCACCGATCTGCGACAACGTCGGGTCAACGTCAGCATCTATGCCGATGCCGACCCAGGCCTGTGTCTGCGCGGCCAGGTTTGCCCGCCCCGGGTGCCCGACACACCCGCCATCTGCACGTTTACCGGCATCGCGGATTTCTTTGCCCCAGGAGTTGGCTTTAACCCCTTTGAAATTGACCTGCCCGCTGACTATTGCGCCCTGGATGAGGGGCGCTACTGGCTGTCCCTGATTCACCTGGACGATGCCTGTGGATCAGGCAACAACTGCCAGGATTGGCACTGGGACGAAACCTTAGACGCCAGCGACAGCGAGCCCTTCGTGATTCGCGACCGTCTCGATACCCGGGCCAATGTCCTGTGCAGCGAATTTGGTCCGGGCAGCCAATGCCTCACCGCCCGGGTGGAGAACAACCTGTGTTTTGAGATGGAAGGCAGCAGCGAGGACGTTCTCCCTCCCCAGGCGCAGTCCTCGCTGGTACTGCAGACCCTGCTGGTGGACGAACCCCTGTCGCTGACCGTGGAAGACTTTTTCTCCCTGCAGTTTGGCCAGAACCTGGTTTTTTCCGCCGATCAGCTGCCGCCGTTTCTGACCTTGTCATCCAACGGCACACTGTCTGGGAGCGCCGATATAAGCCATGTGGACAGCCACCGGGTGTTTACCATCCGAGGCACTGACAGTCAGGGACGGTTTGACGAGCTACAGGTAGCGCTGCGGATTATTGACCCGCTGCGCCGCGGTCTGGGGGATGAATTTGCACCTGGCGTGGTGGTGCGCTGCGCCGAGCTTGCGCCGGCTGTTGGTACGCTGACAAGCCAGCTGGATTTTTCTTCGCCCGGTGACTGCGGCGATGGGGCGCCGGCCTTCTGCGGCCTGCTGCCGCACGGGGCCTCGGTCACCGATGCCAGGGTTTCCCTGGAACTGTCCCATCCCATGATCAGCGATCTCAAGGTGCAGCTGGAAAACCCCCAGGGTACGTCGGTGGCCATCGTCGACCGACCCGGGGTTTTAGCCATTAACCCCGATAAAAGCAGCTGCCAGGGGGCCAACATCCAGGCCAGCTTCTCTGACCGGGGGACCTGGCCTGCAGAAACCCAGTGTGACGCCCCAGTCGCCCTGGTTGGGCATCTGGAACCCCATCAGCCCCTGGGCAATTTCCGCAATCAATCCGCCGTCGGCGCCAACGGCTGGCAGCTAACGGTGGACAACCAGGGCGATCAGCCGGCCCAGATCAACCGCTGGTGCCTGGCACTACAAACTGAACCGGACGGATTGCCCATCAATCCACAGACAGGATTGCCTGGCTCAGCCACCTACATCGATTTTTCGACCCAGGACGTGGTCACCGTGAGCGGCGTGTTAAGCAACGACGACCAGGTACACTGGTATTACTTCGATCAAGGGGCCTTCAGCCGAGAAGTCGATGCGCAGTTAACGCCCCTTAACGCAAATTCTGTCAGGGGCTATCGATACCCCACGGAGAAATTTCCAGGGCTTAACCCGTTTCATGCCGTGGGCGACTGCAGCCAGGCTCAGGTCCTGGATTTTCCTAAATATCGACCTAACTTCGGCCTGGAGTTTTATCGAATCCAGGGTTGTCCCGGAGCCCTCAATAGCGCCTATGAGCTAACGGTAACCAAGGACACCTCGGTGCTTGGGCGCGCCGTACTGCCTCGCCTTTCGGCCCGCTTCACCGGCGAGGTGCGGGACGCGGTAAGCGGCGACCTGATACCCCAGGCTTATGTCACCGACGGCAGCTCCGCCACCTTTACCAGCCCCGACGGGATTTACAGCGCGCTGGTGGATGAAGGGATGCAGACGGTTTCCATCTTTCATCCCGACTACTTACCAGGCAGCGTGCAGGCGGTGGCGGTGGAGCAGCAGACCACAGAGGTGGCGCCGGTCAACCTTAGCCCGGTAAGCTACCGGGCTGTAGTCAACCAGGTAATTTTTGCCAATGACTTTGAATAGACCCGCGGTATTTCTGCTGGCGACGCTGACCTTAAGCGCCGCCCACAGCCAGGTGCTGTGGGATCAGACCGGCGGCTGCCTGGCCAACACCGGCAGCGCCACCAGTTCCCGCTTGCTGCGCTCGACCAATGTGGAAAGCGCTGACGATTTTGTGGTGCCGGCGGGAAGGCTCTGGCGACCCAGTAAGATAGTGACCCAGGGCAATCGCTCCATTATTGGGGGCACAGTTCAGGTCAACATTTACCCGGATAACGACGAAATTGCCTGCTTGATAGGTCAGACCTGTCCGGAAAGCCTGCCGCAGCCGCCGGCGCTTTGCAGCTACACCGGCACGGCAGAACAAAACGTCGAATTTCCCGTGGGCTTTAATCCCTTCGAGGTCAATCTGCCGGACAATTTTTGTACCCTGGGAGAAGGCCGTTACTGGCTGTCTCTGGTCAATGTGAATAACTTCTGCGGCATTATCGCTCCCTGCCAGGACTGGAACTGGGACGAAAGCCGGGAAACCAACGGCAGCCGGGAATGGGCGATTCGAGACATCGGTAACACCAGCACCCAGGTGACCTGCGGTGGATTCGGCCTGGCCAGCCAATGCCAGCCTGAGCCGGTGCAAAGCAACCTGTGTTTTGATATTGAAGGCCAGAGCGAAAACGAGCTGCCGCCTCGGGCTGACCCTGAACTGGTGGTAGAAACCCTGGCCGTCGGGGATGCTCTCAAGCTGGACCTTGGCGGGGTTTTTATAGAACCCAACAACCAGCCGCTGACCTTCAGCTCAACGGATCAGTTGGATTTTGTTGAGCTGGATAACAATGGGGTGATTATTGCAACGCCCACCGCCGCCGATGCCAATACCGACCCGGTGATGACCCTGCGGGCCACCGACACCAGCGGCCTGTCCGACGACCTGCTGCTGGCGCTGCGGATCATAGACCCGGACAACATTGGCCTTGATGCCAGCAGTTTCGCCAGTGACGTACTGCTGCGCTGTGGCAATGGCCGCGCTGGGCTGGAGCAGGGCCTGGACTTTTCCCGCCCCGGGGACTGCGGCGATGGACCCACTAGCGCCTGTGGCAACATGCCGGCAGGCGCCGTGGTCATTAATAGCCAGCTGGAAGTGCAGCTCAGCCACCCTATGGTCAGCGACCTGGGCCTACGACTGCAAAGCCCCGCAGGCACCGAAGTCCAGTTGATGAATCGTCCTAATTTCAACGAAACCGCCATTAGCCCCTCGGGAGGTTGCGAGGAATCGGACGTCCACGCCGTGTTCTCGGACTTAGCAACCTGGTCGGTGGAACAGCAGTGCTCCCGGCCTATTGCGGTGGCCGGTTTACTGGAACCCAAGGAACCATTGGCGGCCTTTCGCAACGCCCCGGGTGTAGGCAACGCGCCCTGGACTCTGACCGTGGATAACGCCGGCAACCTGCCGGCAACGTTCCAGCGCTGGTGTCTGGCGCTACAGATTGAGCCCAACGGCGCGCCCATTTATCCCCAGGCCCAGCTGCCCGGATCAGCCACGGTTATCGATTTGCGCACTGAGGATGAGGCCACAGTGACAGGCACAATCCAGGGACCCGACGACGTTCAATGGTATCTGGTGCTGCAGACTGACTCGGACAGACGTTTCTATCGGGAAGTGGACACGCGGATCACCCCGGCGCCAGGCCAGATCCTGCGCAGCCATCGTTACAGCAACGAAAAATTTGCAGGATTTAATCCCACCCTCGCCATCGGTAACTGTTCGGTCAGCCGGGAGCTGGTCTACCCACGTTATGAACCCACATTTGGCAGAGATCTAATCCGGGTTGCCGGCTGCGGCAACAGTGCGGCGGGCCAATACACACTCAACGTTGCCAAGGATCCCGCCGGCTTTTCCATCGGCAGGTTTCCCATTGGCCTGGGCACGGTGGAAGGGCAAACTCGAGATGAGGTCAGCGGTGAAGCCGTTGGGCGAGCCTTTGTCACCAGTGGCGGCGCCGCCTCATTTGCCCAGCCCGACGGCCGATTTGAAGCCGGGTTTTTGGTGGGCTCCCAGACGATTAACATCTTTCATCCCAACTACCTGCCCCTGTCCCTGTCCCTGGACGAGCCCGTTGCCGAAGGCATTCGTCAGGACATAGGGGCGGTGGACCTGACGCCCACCGTCTACCCGGCCATCTTCAACCAGATTCTGTTTGAGTCAGGATTCGAGTAGTCCCATTACGTTGGCCCGTTAATCCGGGCCTCAGGACGCCTACAGCGCGGTGTGCAAACCGCATTCGCGCTTGAGGCCAAAAAACCGAGTTTGCTCCTCACCCTCCACTTCCAGCAACGAGCGGGTGGTATGCCAATCGCCGATGGAAATGTAGCCTTTGTCCCGCAGCGGGTGATAGGGCAGACGGTGGGCCGTTAGATACTCATGCACCTGCCGGTCTGACCAGTCCACCACCGGGTGAACCTTCCAACGCTCACCGTTCAGCTCAACAATCTGCCGCTGGCTGCGGCTGTCAGACTGACTGCGGCGCAGGCCGGCAAACCAGGTGCTGATGTTGAGCTCGTCCAGAGCCCGGGCCATGGGGTCAACTTTGTTATCCCGGTTATAGGCTTCAATCCCTTCTACCCCCTGCTCCCAGCGTTTGCCATACATGGCCTCCTGCCAGGCGGGGCTCATGCGGGGTTGATAGACCTGCAGGTTGAGCTTGAGACGATCGCTGAGCAGATCAACAAACTGATAGGTTTCGGCAAACAGATAGCCCGTGTCCACTAACACCACCGGAATGTCCGGCCACTGCTGGGTCACCAGATGCAGCATCAGGGCGCTCTGAGCACCAAAGCTGGAGCTGAGCATAAACTGACCCGGAAGGTGCTCCAAAGACCAGCTTACCCGCTGGGCAGGGGTCAGATTTTCCAGCGCCCGATTGGCGCAGTCGGCGGCCGCTTCCCGGGTCTTTCGTTCACATAGGGCCATTGCGCTCATGCCGCTGCTCCGTGAATATCGCTGCCGTGAACCACCGCTGCCACCTGGCCGCTGCGGATCAGGTAATCGCCGAAATGCTCATCGGGCTGGCGGTCCCTGGCAAAGCCGGCAAACAGGGGGTCAAACAAGGCCGCCAGCTCGCTGTCAGCCACGTTGTCCCGATACAAACGGTTCAGCCGCCTGCCTTCAAAATCGCCGCCTAAGAACACCGCATACCGACCTTCACTTTTACCCACCAGGCCAATTTCGGCGGCGTAGGGCCTGGCGCAGCCGTTGGGGCAGCCGGTCATGCGGATCACCATGGGCTCATCTTCCAGGCCGTGTCGGGCCAGGGATTCATCCAGCTCATCGATCAACTCGGGCAGATAGCGCTCGCTTTCGGCCATGGCCAGGCCGCAGGTAGGAAAGCCCACACAGGCCATGGCGTTGGCCCGCAGCGGGCTGACCTGACCGCCAATGCGGTATTCATCCAGCAGCACCTCGATATGGGGCTTGTCCAGCCGATGGACGTTGCTGATGATCAGATTCTGGTTGGCGGTCAGGCGAAACTCACCCTTAAGCACCTTGGCAATCTGCCCCAGACCGGTCATCAGAGGCTGGTCAGGGCGATCGCTGATGCGGCCGTTTTCAACGCTGATGCCGTAGTGCCAAAGGCCGGCGTCGTCCTGCAACCAGCCGATCAGGTCGCCTCTATGGGTGAAGTTCACCGGCCGTGCCGGCTGCAGGCTAACCCCCGAGCGCTGCTCCACCTGTTCCTTGAACCAGTCTATGCCCCGGTCATCAATGGTGTATTTCAGCCGTGCATGGCGTCTCTCGGTGCGATCGCCAAAGTCCCGCTGGGTGGTGACCACAGCCTCACTGATGGCGGTCAGCTGGGAGCTATCCACAAATCCGATCACCTGCCCCAGCATGGGATAGGTTTCACGCACCCCATGGGCCATACCCATGCCGCCGCCCACAGACACATTAAAACCGGCGATCTGGCCCTGTTCTACGATGGCGATAAAACCCAGATCCTGGGTGTAGATATCCACGTCGTTGAGGGGCGGGATCACCAGACCCATCTTGAATTTACGCGGCAGGTAGGTATCGCCATACAGGGGCTCAACCGTGGCCTGCTCCTGCTTTTCACCGTCCAGCCAGATCTCGTGGTAAGCCGGGGTTTTCGGGGTTAAATGGTCCGACAGCTCGCTGGCAAGGGTAGCCACCTGCTGCTGAACCTGACGGTTTTCCGCCACCGGACTGGCCATCACATTGCGGTTGACGTCGCCACAGGCCGCCAGGGTATCCAGCATGGCGGCATTAATGCCTGCCACGGTGGCCTTCAGGTTACGTTTGATCACTCCATGAAATTGAAAAGCCTGGCGGGTGGTCAGGCGCAGGGTGTCGTTGGCGTGGGTGCGGGCCAGCTCGTCCATTGCCAGCCACTGCTGGGGCGAACATACGCCGCCGGGGATACGGGCCCGGATCATAAAGGTGTAAGCGGGCTCAAGCTTTTGCCGGCGACGCTGGGCCCGGCTGTCTCTATCGTCCTGCTGGTAAATACCGTGGAATTTGCTCAGCTGGGTGTCGTCGGCGGCAATGGCGCCGGTTACCTCATCGGTAAGGCCCTCGCTGAGGGTGCCCCGCAGGTGCCGGCTGGCGGATTTGATTCGCTCCACATCGCTGAGTTTTTTGTCCGTCATCAGTACACATCCCTGCGATAGCGGCCGTCGCGCTTCAGCTGACTGATATAGCTTGCGGCCTCGAGTTCATTGAGCTGTCCGTGTTCGGCCACCAATGCGTGCAGCGCCGCGTCCACGTCCGGCGCCATCTGATCAGCGTCTCCGCAGACATAAATACTGGCGCCGTCCTGAAGCCAGGCGTAAAGCTCAGCGCCCTGCTCAGCCATCACGTGTTGCACGTAGCGCTTGTCGGCCTGATCCCGGGAAAAGGCCACGCTGAGATTGCTCAGCAGGCCGGACTTGCGCCAGCGCAGCCATTCAATCTGATACAGAAAATCGCTGGAAAAATGCTGCTCGCCGAAAAACAGCCAGTTCCTGCCGCTGGCGCCCTGGGCTTCACGCTCCTGCAGAAAGGCTCGGAACGGTGCAACGCCGGTCCCAGGACCCACCATGATCACCGGCGCGTTGGTATCGTCGGGCAGTCGGAAGCGGGGGTTGGGATCGGCAAACACCCGCACCTCATCGCCCGCAGACAGCTGGGCCAGGGCATTGGAAGCGGCGCCCAGGTGCGTCTGGTCAAAGGACTGATATTCCACCCGGGCGACGGTGAGATGTACGCTGTCGGGATTAAGGCTTTGGGATGAGGCTATGGAGTAGGCCCGGTGGGCCAGGGGTTCCAGTAGGTCGGTCAGCTGCTGTGGGCTTAGCTGCAGGGGAAACTGTTCAAACAGATCCACCACCTGGTGGGCAAACAGAAAGCCCCGCAGCTCGGAGGGGTTGTCCAATACCTGTCTGATGGCCGGTGCGTCGCTGAGCTGGGCGTAGCGCTCCAGCAGGGGCCGATTTGTCCGGGTCAGCTCCAGCTCTTCGGTCAAGGCCTGGCTCAGGCTTAGCTGAGCGTTGTCCAGGGACACCGGCTCCTGGCCGCTGAGCCCTGTCAGGCTCAGCAGGCGCTGGACAATGGCCTGGGGGTTGTTGACCAACACAGCAAGGGAATCCCCCGGCTGATACTCAATGCCTGAACCGTCCAACGATAGCTCAAGGTGACGTACGTCTTTGGCTGAGCTGTCGCCGGTGATTTTCTGGTTTGCTTCGACGCTGGCCACAAAGGGCTGGCCGCGGGACCAGCTGCTGGCGGCGGTGCCGGGCACGGCGTGCAGCAGGGGCCCAGCGGCCTGGGGCTGCTCTGCTTTCAGCAGGTCCAGCAGCTGCTCCTGCCACAGGGCAGCGGGCTCCTGGTAGTTCAGGTCACACTCCACCCGGGGTATCAGGGCGGTGGCGCCGCGGGCGGCCAGGCGTTGATCAAAGTCCCGCCCGGTCTGGCAGAACTGAGCATAGCTGCTGTCCCCCAGAGCCAACACCGCGTACCGCAGATTGGCAAGCCGGGGGCCATCGGCGTCTTCCAGGGCCTCAAACAGCGCCAGGGCATCGTCCGGTGGCTCGCCCTCGCCGTGGGTGCTCACCACCACCAGCAGCAGGGATTCTTTCTTCAGCCGGGCCGGTGAGTAGTCCGCCATGCTCACCGCCCGCAGGCTCATGCCCAGGGCACTGCCGCTGGCTGCCAGAGTCTCAGCCAGGCCCTGGCCGTTGCCACTCTGGGAACCAAACAGCACCGTGCCGGTAACCGCCGGGGCTGGCGCACTGGCCACCTGGGCCAACCGACCATGGCCACGAGCCGCCGCCATGCCGGCCAGATAGCCGCTGGCCCAGAGCTGCTGTTCAGCGCTCCACTGATCAGCCAGCTGGCCCAGCTGGTCGCGAGCCTTTGGAGAAATGGGTGTTGAAACTGCCAATGACATGTGGATTCCACCATTAATTGATGGAACCGAGCCTAATGCCCCGGACGATGGGAAAAAACGACTTAAGCGCTATGCCTAAATAACTAAAAGTGCCTTCAGACTTTTTTCGCGGGCCTCCCGACGATCAGGATTCACTGTCAGCCAACTGCGCTTCTATGGCCTCCAGTTTCTCCCGGGTGCGAGCCAGCACCGCCTGTTGGGCGTCGAATTCTTCCCGGGTTACCAGGTCAAGGCGATCGAACCAGGACTGGGCCACAGCGCGGAAATTGGCTTTGAAATCGTCCCCGGCCTCGCGCAGGGATTCGGGAACCAGCCGGTTCAGGGCGGTGGCAAGTTCGTCGATTTTTTGCGGGTCCAGCATTTTGTCACTCCGGCCGATAGCAATAATGAGGAAGTCTTAAGGATAACCTTCCCCTTCGCCTGGCGCATCGCCAAATCGCCGGCGCAACATCTGCGCGCCCCAACTATGCGCAAAGTCATGCACCTCTCGCACCATCATGGTGCACTATTCAGCCATCGGCAGCCTGTCGACCTCCAAGGACCCTGAAAAACCGCTGCCGGGTTATTGGCACGGCCCTTGCGAGGACTGCAGAGCTTTATCAGCACACGGGACTATTTTTCCAGCGGGCCAAGGCCAGCGGGAGCGGCAACAAACGTCTCGATAATCAACCAACAGAAAAGAGGCTGACACGTGGAACAATTGGCACAAGTAAGTTATGCCCTGGACACCTTCTATTTCCTAATGTGTGGGGCATTGGTGATGTGGATGGCGGCAGGCTTCACCATGCTGGAATCGGGCCTGGTGAGATCCAAGAATACCACCGAAATCCTGGCAAAAAATATCGGTTTGTATTCCATTGCCTGCATCATGTACATGCTGTGCGGCTACGGCATCATGTATGGCGACTCAGACAGCGGTTATATCCCGGCCCTGACCGACCTGCTCCTCGGCAAAGGCGACAATCTCCCAGCTGACGTGATGGCAGGTGGCGATGAGGCGCCCTATTACTCCAATCTTTCAGACTTTTTCTTCCAGGTGGTGTTTGTGGCCACCGCCATGTCCATCGTATCGGGCGCCGTGGCTGAACGGATGAAGCTATGGGCCTTTTTCGCCTTTGCTGTGGTCATGTGCGGCTTTATCTACCCGGTCCAGGGTTTTTGGAAATGGGGCGGTGGCTTCTTAGACCAGGCGGGCTTTCAGGACTTCGCCGGCTCCGGAGTGGTTCACCTTTGTGGCGCGGCGGCAGCCCTGGCCGGGGTGATCTTGCTGGGCGCGCGGAAGGGCAAATACGGCGCTGACGGCACGCCCCGGGCAATCCCTGGAGCTAATCTGCCCCTGGCCACCCTGGGCACTTTTGTCCTGTGGCTGGGCTGGTTCGGCTTCAACGGCGGTTCCCAGCTGAAGCTGGCGGACGTGGAAAACGCCAACGCGGTTGCACTGATCTTTACCAACACGAATGCAGCAGCCGCCGGCGGCGTGATAGCAGCGGTGATTGTTGCAAGACTGTGGTTCAAAAAAGCGGATCTGACCATGATGCTGAACGGTGCGCTGGCTGGCCTTGTGGCCATCACCGCTGAACCCCTGATGCCTAGCCCATTGGTTGCCACCCTGATTGGGGCTGTTGGCGGAGTGCTGGTGGTGTTTGCCATCGTGATGATGGACAAACTGCAGATCGACGACCCTGTGGGCGCCATCTCCGTCCATGGGGTCGTCGGATGCTGGGGCCTGTTGGCGGTGCCGCTGACCAACACCGATGCCACCTTCGGCGCCCAGCTACTGGGACTTGGAACAATCTTCGCCTGGACCTTTATCGTTAGCTTTGTAGTATGGATGGCGATTAAAGTGGCCTTTGGTATCCGGGTCACTGAAGAAGAAGAACAGGTCGGTGTGGACATGTCTGAGTGCGGCATGGAAGCCTACCCCGAATTCATGCACGGCAGCCTGAAGTAATGGGCGTTTCAGAACAAAGAGGATTTAGACAATGAAGATGGTTACCGCAGTCATCAAGCCGTTCAAGCTCGACGACGTTCGCAGCGCCCTGTCCGAGGTTGGGGTGCAGGGAATCACAGTGTCAGAAGTGCAGGGTTTTGGCCGGCAGAAAGGCCACACCGAACTGTATCGAGGCGCTGAATACGTGGTGGATTTCCTGCCCAAGGTGAAATTGGAAATTGCCGTCACCGATGACCGGGTGGAGGCCGTGGTTGAAGCCATAGCCCAATCGGCCAATACCGATCGCATCGGCGATGGCAAAATTTTTGTTCATGCCCTTGAGCGGGTGGTGCGTATTCGTACCGGTGAGAGCGATGCTGACGCGCTGAGCTAACCCACTCAGCGCGGCTTTGGCTTCAGCCGTTTGCGGCTGGAACCTCGCTGCGAGCTTCGCCGCTAGCCCTGCAACTGCCACCTCTGCGTTGGTTGCAGGGCTTTTTTGTCTGGGTTGAGCGGCGACGGCGCCGCTCAACCCAGGCTATCAACCGCTAACGAGCAGTCCCAGGGCCCGCTGGAGCTGGGGCGGGAGGACCATCGCTGCGGCGTGGATGGCGTGGCTGTAGTACCGACAGGCGATAGCCTGGTCCAGATTGCGAAACTGGCTCAGATCCGAGCCGCGGCTGGCCAGGGTGGCGCTCCACCAGCCCGACGGATAACAGGGTTGGGGAAACAGCAGGTGAACAATGTCGGTGAAGCCCGCGCCGGTCAGCCGCTGGCGGATGTCGCCGATCAGGTCCCCGTGCAGCAGCGGGGATTCGCTTTGCAAGGCTAAGATCCCCTGCGGGTTTAGAGCCGAGGCGCAGGATTGATAAAAGGCCTGTTCAAACAGCCCCGCGGCCATGTCAACCGGGTCGGTGCTATCAATAATCAGCAGATCCACACTGGCTTGCTGGGAGTTGATCCAGGCAATGCCATCATCAAACACAAAATGGGCTCGGGGATCATGGTTTGCGGTACAAAGCTCAGGGAAATACTGTTCTGACAGGCGTGTCACCCGTTCATCAATTTCCACCTGGGTGACCTGCTGAACCTGGCTGTGGCGCAACACCTGCTGCAGCACGCCGCAGTCGCCACCGCCAACGATGGCCACCTTGGCCGGCGCGTTAAGGCAGGCCAGCCCTGGATGGCTCATCATTTCGTGGTACAGAAAGTTGTCTCGCTGGGTCACCATCCAGCAGTCATCCAACGCCATGACCCGCCCAAAGGTGCGGCTTTCAAAAATTTTGATGGTTTGAAAAGGCGTTTTTTCCTCCACCAGCAACTGCTCCATTTGATAACCAATGGCGCTGCCGCTGCTGTGGCGCTCGTCCACCCAAAATCGCTCTGTCATGGGATTGTCTTGACCAAAACCGCAATTGTATCGCGCCCGCTGGAAAAGGGTTAAGGGTCTGTACACTGCCGTTGGAACCGCTGCTGGGAACTCCCTCGCGGCCAACCCATCCAAGCTTTTACACGTCTAACAATAGGGCGGCGACCTGCTGACGGCCAGAGTCCGAGCAGGTTGCCGGGCTGGTATGATGTTGGTCTCAGGCAGCGGGTAACATTTGGAGCGCCTGGACGTTGTTAAAGATGGTATGACTGAAGCACTGCGCCGCTGAGTTGGGAGTCCAAAAGGTCCCAATCCAGATCATCAGTGCTTAGCCAGCGGGAGGTAATCCGGTAGCGGCGGAAAACGTCGGCCACCGAGCAGACTATGGCTAACGCCATTTCCACGTTGATTGCGCAGCTGCATCGACGCAAAGTGTTTCGGGTAACCGCAGCCTATGCGGTGGTCGCCTTTGTGCTGTTGCAGGTGGGTGAAATCACCTTTGAGCCTTTGCAGCTACCTGACTGGTCGCTGCGGGCACTTATTGTGGTGGTGGTGCTGGCCTTTCCCATAGTCGTAGTGCTGGCCTGGGTGCTGGAAATCACCCCCGAGGGTATTCGGCGGGAGCTGCCGGGTCAGGGTTCGCGGCTATCCGGAATCCTGCTGGTGGCGGCAGTACTGGTTTTAGATGGGGCGCTGGCAGGCTATCTATATCAGGTATATGCACCGGGAGTGATGAGGGACTCGGGGGCTTCCGTCAGCGGCATTGCCAGCCAGGCCGCTGGTGCCGCCTCATCCCAGACCTCCACGGTGGCCCAACTGACACCCAACCCCAACGCCCTGGCCCTGCTGACTTTTGAAGACCTGTCACCGGACGGGGACCAGGGGTATTTTGCTGCAGGGGTGTCTGAAGAACTGGCCGATGCGCTGACCAAAGCCGAGGGCCTGCGGGTAATCAGCGGCCGGGCGACTCGGGCCTTTGCCACCCAAAATCGCACCCCCATGGATATTGGCCGCCTGCTGGGAGTGGGTTGGTTGCTCAACGGAAGCGTGCGCAAGGAAGGTGAGACCCTGCGGGTCAGGGTAGTGTTGACCGCCACCGAGGATGGCTTTGATCGTTGGTCGAAGTCCTTTGAGGGCGACCTGGACAACACCCTGTCGATCCAGGACGAAATTGCCCAAAGCGTGGTCAGTGAAGTATTGGGCTCGGCGGCGTCCATGACTCAGCAGCCCGCGGAGCGTCGATCCATTGCCAGTTTTGATGCCTGGAATGATTACGTTGGCGCACGGGCTGATTGGAAACGGCGGACGCCGGAGTCCCTGGCCCGGGCGGAAACGAAATTCCTTGCCACCATCGACAAAGACCCCCAGTACGCCAGCGCCTATGCGGGGCTTGCCGATACCTATTTGTTGCAGGCCAGCTACGGCAACCGGACCATGGTTGAGGCCATCGCACTGGCCAGCGAAAACGTGGATGTTGCGCTCAAGCTCGACGGCCAGCTTAGTGGTGCCTGGGCAACACTGGGCCTGATCAACCGCATGCTGGGTCGCTATCCCCAGGCTGAAAGTCATTTCAAAAGAGCGCTGAAACTGGACCCGGAGAACGTGGACGCGGCTAATTGGCTGGCCGGGCTGCTGGGTTCCCAGGGACGTCTGGAAGAGGAACGGCTAATGCTTGATCAGGCACTGAGCTTCAATCAGTTTGATCAACTGCTGAACCTGGCCATGGCAGACAACGAGCTGCGGCGAGGTGAATTTGATGCAGGAATGGAGCGCCTGCAGCGGCTGCGGCAGATCTACCCTGACCACAGTCTACTGCTGAGAACACTGGCCTCCTGGGCGGCGGCCAACGGCCGTCATGATCAGGCCCACACGCATTTGGTGCAGGCGCTGTTGCTATCCCCGGATGAGCCGGTGAGTCAGGTCATGCTGGGCCACCTCTACCTGCGCTGGGGTGAGGTTGAACGGGCTGAGCAGGTCATAGAAAAAGCCCGGGAACTTGCGCCAGACAATCAGGAGGTAGAAGACGCCTGGGCGCGGCTGCTGATGGTGGCAGGGCGACTCCAAGAGCTGGACCGATACGCCCAGGGGCGACTGGAAAAGATGGCGCCGGAAGAACAGGGTTTTACCGCTGAGACCCTGTTACCCCTGGTCAGGCAGGGTATCGCCGCGCTGGGTCAGGGACAGGCCCAGCGAGCCTGGGAAAAACTGCAGGTGGTGGTGCAACGGATGGATATACTGCTGCCCCAGGTGGCCATCGAGGTGCTCAGCTGGAGCGCGGTATCCAGCCTTGAGACACAGCGGGAAACTCTGGCCCGTAATCAGCTGGATCAGGCTAACCGGCTGCTGCAGCGGCTGAAAATTCAGGGTAATGAATCGCCGGATCTCAGCTATCTGGAGGCAACCCTACTGGCCCTGGAGGGTCGTCGCGATGGCGCACTGGCACTGCTGGAATCCAGCCTGTCCAAGGGCTGGATTAGTGCCACGGAGGCCCTGGCAGACCCGCGCCTGGCCAGCCTGCGGGCCAATCCGCGTTTTGACACCCTGATCCAGTCCTTACGAGATCAATCCCGGACCGACGTTGCCAGCATCGCAAACCGGCTTGCCAGCCAACGCTCCGCGCCATGATGGGAAGCTGAATCACGGTTTAACCTTGCCGGGTGTAAGAGGTTAAGTAGCCATTGTGTCAATGCACCAGATCACATTTTCCGGGATCTGGGAGACGATATACTGCCCGTCCGAACAATAAAACGACCAAGGGTGACTCAGTATGAAAGCGATCTTGATCTGGGTAACGATTGCGTGGCTTGCCGGACCCGCCCAGGCGGGTGTCGCTCCCGCCGCGCCCCAGCTAGTCCTGGAACTAGTTGCTGATAACTTAAATCAGCCCCTGGCGGCTCGCCACGCGGGTGATGGCAGCGGACGGCTGTTTGTGATCGAAAGGCCGGGCCTGATTCGCATCATTGCCGCTAACGGGCAGCTGCTGGAAACCCCGTTCCTGGATATCGCCACCCCTGGGCTGACCAACACCGCCGGTGAAGGCGGTTTGCTGGGCCTGGATTTTCACCCGGATTTTGAAACCAACGGCCTGTTTTTTCTCAACTACACCAGCGCCGCTCCGGGCCTTGAAGGTTGTCCGGGTTCTAACGGCGGCTCCAACCGCTGTGTCGACAACACCGTGATTGCGCGTTACTCGGTAAGCGACACAGATCCCAACATCGCGGACCCAGAATCCGGGGTGGAGATCATGACCATTCGCCAGGACTTTTCCAACCACAACGGCGGCGATATCCATTTTGGACCTGATGGGTTTCTCTACATCGGCATGGGTGACGGCGGCAGCGGTGGCGATCCCAACGACCGGGCCCAGGACCCGCAGTCTCTGCTGGGCAAAATGTTGCGCATCGATGTGGACAACGAAGGGGTCAACAGCGCAACGGCCTGCGGTGACGATCTGGGTGGTCCATCGCTCTACGCCATCCCCGGCAATAATCCCTTCGCCGGTGACGACGGCATTTGTGACGAGATTTGGGCCCTGGGCCTGCGCAACCCCTATCGGTTCAGTTTTGATCGCAATACCGGTGACCTGTTCATCGCTGACGTGGGGCAAAATGCCTTTGAAGAAGTCTCGTTTCAGCCCGCCAGCTCCACCGGCGGCGAGAACTACGGCTGGGACTGTCGGGAAGGCCAGTCAGATTTCGCCAGCTCCTCCATGCTGTGTACCACCAATCCGCCAACGGTGACAGAACCCATATTGGTTTATGAACATATCGGCGGTGGACGTTCCATCACCGGTGGCTATCGCTATCGAGGCGGCCTGGCCAGCGCCCAGGGCCTGTACTTTTACGCCGACTTCAGCCGCCGGGATTATTTTGTGGGGTTTGATACCGGCGCGGGTTGGAGCGCCCTGCAGATCAGCAGACCTTATCTGGATACCGACGGTAACAGCGTCGACCCACGCCCCTCTGCCTTCGGCGAAGACGAAGCAGGCAATCTTTACGTGGTGGACATCAACGGCAGCGTGTACCGTTTCGGCGAATTGGTATTTGCTGGAGATTTTGAAGAGTAAGAGGCTGGCCCGGAACACACAGAGCTGTCGCAAGGCGGCCCTCTAACGATTTTCCGACAGCACCAGCACCGAATATCCGGCGTCCTGCAGCTGGCGTTTGATCACGTCCAACTCTCGCATGCTGGCAAGGGGCCCTACCCTGATCCGGTGCCAGCGCACGTCGTTGATGCGCACTTCCACCACCTGGGCCACCACCCCAAGAAAGGCCAGCTCGGCTTTCATTCGCTCAGCGTCATCTGCCCGCCGCAGCGATGCTACCTGCAGCAGGTAAGGTCCCCTGCTGGCTGCAAGCTCTTCACGTTCATTGACCCTTTGCTGGATTTCATTTTCCGGAATCACCACCTCCATTTCCGGCAGCACCGTAAAGAAATCAAAATCGTTGTCGGGCTCATCCACCGGGGTGGTTAACTCGGCGGGCTCGCGACTGGGATTGGGTATGGGAAGATCGGCGGCAGGCTGGCGTAAAAAGCCCGTCATCAGGAGAAAGAGGCTGAGGCAGATACCCATGGCAAGGCCCAACAGTAGCCAGACCCAGCCCGGCACCACGCTCTGATCACCATCGCGCACCGCCTGCCGGGAACGCCCAGAGGTCTTTTTCCTGGACGCCGCCTTGCCGGCCATTACATGGTGTCCGGTGCCGATACGCCCAACAGGGCCAGACCGTTGACCAACACCTGACGCACGGCCATGGAAAGGTTGAGCCGGGCATTGCGCAGGTCTTCATCATCCACCAGCACCCGCAGATTCAGCGCCGGGTCTGCGTCATAGTAAGAATGAAACACCTGGGCCAGGTCCTTCAGGTAGTGCGCCATCACGTGAGGAGCCCGATTGCGGGCGGCCAGGGACACCGCTTCGGGATACTGGGCCAGCTCCCGCATAACTGCAATTTCATGATCCGCAGTGAGGCGATCCAGGGCCTCCTGACCGATGGCCTGATTGTAAGCATCACCGCGTTCTTCCAGCCGATCAAGCACACTCATGATCCGCGCATGGGCATACTGCACGTAGTAAACCGGATTGTCCTTAGACTGCTTTTTCGCCAGCTCCAGATCAAAATCCAGGTGCTGTTCGTGGGATCGAATCACATAGAAAAAGCGTGCGGCGTCGGTACCCACTTCTTCGCGCAGCTGGCGCAAAGAAACAAATTTCCCCGAGCGGGTGGACATCTGGAGCTTTTGGCCGTCGCGGAACAAATGGGCAAATTGCACCAGGGGTATTTCCAGCACGTCAGGGTCTTCACCCAGACCCTGAGCGGCGGCGCGCAGGCGCGCCACATAGCCGTGGTGATCTGCGCCCAACACATAGATAGTATGGGCAAAACCGCGCTCACGTTTACTGAGAAAATAGGCGATATCCGAGGCAAAGTAGGTGGTACGTCCGTCCTCTCGCACCACTACCCGATCTTTTTCATCACCAAATTTGGTCGCTTCAAACCACTGGGCTCCGTCTTTCTCATACAGGTGACCGGCTTCACGCAGGCGATCCAGAGCGCGCTGGGTAGCGCCACTGGTGGCTAACTCCTGTTCCGAAAACCACAGATCGTATTCGACGTTGAATTCTTTCAGGTCTTCACGGATATCGCCGACGATTGAGCTCAGAGCGGCGTTAAAGCAGATCTCGTAGCCCTCCCTGCCCAGCACCTGTTTGGCCAGCACGATTAAGGCGTCAACGTGCTGCTCTCGCTGATCTTTTTCAGCCGGGTTACTGGAGTCGGCCTGGCCGTCGGGGGGCAGCTGATCAAAGACGTTGCGCTCAAAATCTCGCAAATCGTCCCCGTGGTGCTGGCGCACCGTTCGGGCGATCTCGTAGATATATTCTCCCTGGTAACCGTTGGCGGGAAAGTTGATGGTTTTTCCGCATAGCTCCAAATACCGCAGCCAGACGCTGGCGGCCAGAATATCCATCTGACGACCGGCGTCGTTGACGTAGTACTCCCGGTGTACTTCAAACCCGGCGGCTTCCAGCAAATTGGACAACGAGGCACCAAAGGCAGCGCCGCGACCGTGTCCCACATGCAGTGGCCCGGTGGGGTTAGCCGATACGTATTCAACGTTAACCTTTTCACCATGGCCATCGCGACACACGCCGAAATTCTCCGCCTGGGTCAGCACCTGGTTGACCACGGACTGCAGTGAGCTTGCGGTCAGGCGGAAATTGATAAAACCCGGGCCCGCTGCCTCAACCTTTTCCACGTGCTTTGATGGTAGGAGGCGGCGGATAATTTCGTCAGCAATTTCTCGCGGGTTACGGCCCGCGGGTTTGGCCAGAACCATGGCGATGTTGGAGGAAAAATCTCCGTGCTCCACGCTGCGACAGCGCTCAACCAATACGTCGGGACGCAGGTCTTTGGGCAAGCTATCTTCGCGACACATATCCAGCAGTGCCTGGTTAATCAATTCCTGCAGATGATCTTTCACGGCTGTGCTCAGAGAGTTGGCCCGCTCAGCAACGGCTGGCTGGCAGGCAGGTAGTGGTCAATCAGCAAAAAGGCAAACAGGGCCATCAGATACCATATTGAGTAGCCAAACATACGCATGGGGAAGCCAGGATCTTCGTCCACCATCAGTCGCAGGGCATAGTATAAAAAGCCGATTCCCAACACCACCGCGCCGGCCAGATAAAACAGCCCGCTCATGCCAATGAGGTAAGGCAACAGGGTGACCAATACCAACAGCACGGTGTAGAACAGGATCTGCCAGCGGGTGTAGGGCACACCGTGGGTCACCGGCAGCATGGGCATGCCCACCGCCGCGTAGTCGTTGCGGCGAAAGATTGCCAGGGCCCAGAAATGGGGCGGCGTCCAGATAAAAATGATCAGAAACAGGATATAGGCCGGAGGGTCAACAGTCCCGGTTACCGCCACCCACCCCAGCAGTGGTGGGGCTGCACCCGCTGCGCCTCCGATGACAATATTTTGCGGAGTGGCGCGTTTCAGGTAGACCGTGTAGACCACTGCGTAGCCAATCAGGCTAAGGCCTGTAAGCACGGCGGTGAGCATATTGACCTGCCAAACCAGCAGCCCCAGCCCCACCACCCCAAGAGTGATGGCGAAGGTGAGCACCTGTCCGGTGCCCAGATGCCCGGCCGGCAGGGGCCGATTGCGGGTCCGGTCCATGTGCTGATCAATGCGCCGGTCCAGCAGGTGATTGATGGCCGCCGCTGAGGCTGAACTCAAGGCTATTCCCAGGGTGGCAAAGATCAGCAGGGGCAGCTCTATCAGCCCGGGGCTGGCCAGCAGCATCCCAACAATGGCGGTAAAAATGATTAACGCAACCACGCCGGGTTTGCACAGTTCGTAGTATCTGGCAAAGTTCGACGGTGGCGAATCAGCAGTAGCAGTGGTAGCAGTCATCGGCGCATTATAGGCCCGCGCAGCAGGACCACCAGCACCGCTAGAAATATTGCTGCGCCGCCGTTGTGACTTACCGCCACCGGCAGCGGCAAACTTCCCAGCACGTTGGTGATTCCCAGGCCAACCTGCAGGGTCAGGGCCGAGCCCAGCATCAGGGCCCCGGCAACCCGACGCTGCATCAGCAGCAGGCCACACAGTACCAACATCCATACCGTCACCACCACCGCGCCGATTCGGTGAGCGGTATGGATGGCAGCCCTGGCGGTGTAATCCAGCACGCCGCCCTCATAGTCGACACCAATCTCCCGGTTAAGGGCGAAACCCTCGGCAAAGCCTGTGTCGGGCACCCACTGGCCATTGCAGGTGGGGAAATCGGTACAGGCCAGGGCGGCGTAGTTGCTGCTGGTCCAGCCACCCAGGGCTATCTGCAGCAGCAGCAAGATTAGTCCCACCACCAGGGGCCCGCGCAGGGGATCTGGCAGTTTGGGCCGATGGGGCTGGTTAATTCTCAAGGCTTGCCAGACCAGCAGGCTGAAGGTTGCCATGCCACCCATCAGGTGTGCAGTGACCACCAAAGGCAGCAGTTTCAGGGTGACGGTCCACATGCCGAAAGCAGCCTGTAGGGTAATGAGTAACGCTATACCCATGGCCAGCGGGAAAGCCCCGGGCATCTGCTGGCGACGGCGCCAGGTCAGCAACGCGGTGAGATACACCAGCAGCATCAGGCTACCGGCAACATAGCGATGGAGCATCTCCTTCCAGGCTTTGGTCACACTCACCGGTCGATCCGGGTAAGCCTGATTGGCGTCGCTGATCTCAGCACTGGTGTCTGGCCAAGTTACCTCGCCATAACAACCAGGCCAATCGGGACAGCCGAGGCCCGCGTGGGACAGCCGCACCCAGGCGCCCAACAACACCACCAGTAAGGCCAGCAGAGCGGATATGATTGTCAGGCTTCGCAGTAGTTTCATGAGCGGAATTTGCTGTGGCGGATCAGGCGATCTAAGTCTTTACGCAAACCCGTAGTATCGGCATCCACGGGGTAGTACATCATCGCGTTACCCAACGGATCTATCAGGTACAGGCCATCAGCCGTGAGTCCCCGGGCCTTCAGTCCAGCGCTGACTTTTTCTGCCACAGCAACGTCCTGTGCAGCCGCGCCGGAGTCAGCCCCCAGCACCAGTATTTCCAGTTTGTCTCGATGCCGGCCCAGGGTTTGGTGAATCCTGGCCAGGGTTTCAACCCGCTCCATACAGATTACGTCACAGGCGCCTTTTACCCGCCAAATCAGCCGCCAGGGGGCCACTAGCCCCCCGGTCACCGGCGGCATTTCTGTCGCCATGGGCACCACCGGAACAATCAGTTCGCCATAGTTTTTGGTTGCGGTGGGCTGCCAGTCGCTGAGCCGGCTGTTAAGAAACAGCGCCGCTAAAATCGGCGCAAAAAATAGCGCAAAAAGGATCACCAGGACCCAGCGGCCCCGGGCTTGTTTGGGCAGTTCGGCGCTATCGGGCAGAGGAGTAGGGGTTGTATTCATGGGTCAGATTTCTGGGGGTTTTTTTTAAATGTCAGAATTACGGTAACCAGCAACACCACAAAAGCCAGGCTAAACCACTGCACCGCATAACCGCGGTGTTTTTCCGGCGCCATCACTTTGGGCTCCCAAACCTGGGCAAAGGTGGTTGGCGAAGGACTGGTTTCCAGCAACACCTGGGGGGTTAGCTCCACCTTCAGGGCTGCCGCCAAATCTTCGGGCTCCAGATAAATCAGCAGCCAGGGCTGGGGCGAATCATAGTCCGGTTGGCCTACCTTGATTCCAGGCTGGGGATAGCTGCTTAGATGACCCACCACAGCGGTGTTTCCTATGGGAAGCGTAGGTATTTTCGGCCGCTCCCTGCGGGTGCGTTCCATGGGCAGCCAGCCCCGGTTAACCAATATCGTTTGTTGTACCGAAGCGAGTCTGAAGGGCGCGTAAACGTGCACACCGGTGCGGCCATCCAGCGTTTGATTGTCCAGCAGAAATTGCTGACCAGCGTACTGGCCCTGAAGTTCTACCCGGCTGAATCTCGGCTGGGGCGTGTAGGGATCCAGGACCCTCGGTGGGTTTTGCATGGCCTGACTGAAGCCCTGAAACAGGTCCATTTTTTCCTGCTCACGATCCAGCTGCCAAAAACCCAGGCGAGTGAACAGGGCCATGGTTAATAGAGCCGCAATAAAAGGAATCAGGCGCTGCATCGTTTATAATTCCGGATCAGTTTCGAGAGACAACATCATGTGGGTTAAAGTCATCATTGTGGCAATGCTGGTGTTTATTGTTGCCAATCTTGCCATGAGCATGGCCTATCTGGTTAAAGACCAGGGAGAGGGCAACCGAGCGCTGAATGCCTTGAAGTGGCGCGTCGGTCTGTCGGTGCTGTTGTTTGCCGGTCTAATCGCAGCCGTGAAGCTGGGTTATATCCAGCCTCACGAAAATCCACTGGGCGCTAAGCCCAAGCCTGCCGTCACCTCTGAATAACTGATCAGAGGATGTAAACAAACACAAACAGGCCAAGCCACACCACATCCACGAAGTGCCAGTACCACGCCACACCCTCAAAACCGAAGTGTGCGTCGGGCTTGAAGTGCCCCTTCATGCAACGAAACATAATCACCGTCAGCATGATGGCACCCAGGGTCACGTGAAAACCGTGGAAACCCGTCAACATGAAGAAGGTTGAACCGTAGATCCCGGTGGTCATTTTCAGGTTGAAATCGTGGTAAGCGTGGATGTACTCCGTCGCCTGCAGATAAACAAAGATGAAACCCAGGGCCACGGTGGCCGCCAGCCACCAGATCAGGGGCTTGCGATGGTTTTCCTTAAGCGCATGGTGGGCCATGGTCACCGTGACGCCGGATGCCAGCAGAATCAGAGTGTTATACAGCGGTAAATCGAAGGCTGGAATAGTGCGGAAGGTGCCGCCCAAATCCGCCGGGCCGTTGGTCGGCCAGGCGCTCTCAAAGGCCGGAAACAGATACTGCTGGGTGGCCAGACCTGAACCATCACCGCCCAGCCAGGGAATGGCGAACTGGCGAGCGTAAAACAGGGCACCAAAAAATGCCGCAAAAAACATCACTTCGCTGATAATGAACCAGATCATCCCCATCCGGAATGAAACGTCCACCTGGCTGTTGTAAAGCTTACCCTCTTCACTCTCTCTGATGACGGTGCCGAACCAACCGAACAGCATGAACACCACAATAGCCAGCCCGCCCAGCATGGCGCTGAGCCAAAAACTGCCGGTGCCGTTGATGAAATTGGCCGCTGATACCACCAGGGTGGTCAGGCCAATGGAACCGATAATGGGCCAGCTGGTGCCGTGGGGAACGTAATAAGCGTCTTTTGCGTGTGCCATGGTGTTTTTCTTTCCGTTCAGCCGCCGTTCAAGGCAGCGGTTTTTTCTTCTTCCATTGGATAAAAGCGGTAAGACAGGGTTACCACTTTAATGTCTTCCGGCAGCTCCGGATCCAGCATGAACTTAACCGGCATTTCTCGGGTCTCGCCCCCCGCCAGCTGCTGGCGGGTAAAGCAGAAGCATTCGGTCTTGGCAAAGTAAATGGACGCTTCCGCCGGTGCAACGCTGGGAACTGCTTGTCCGGTTACTGGGTAGTCGGCCTGGTTCATGGCGTCAAACATCGCCTCGGCCAGCTCGCCTACCCGCACCTTAACGAATTTATCCTGGGCTGCAAATTGCCAGGGCAGGTACTGATCGACACTGGTGTCCATGTGAACGGTTACCCAGCGATCCTCAGCCGGCATCACGGTTTCAGCCGCTTCCGCCTGGGTGACCCTGCCGTCACCGTCTTCCAGACGGGTGCCCATGACGTCACAAAAAACGTCGTACAGGGGCACCATGGCGAAGCCGAACCCAAACATGCCAACGGCCAGGCCGCCGCACAAGGTAATGACTTTAGCCTGTTTCACCGCGGCTCAAGCCCCTGCTGCCAGCATGCCGCTGGCAATGAACGACACGTAAATCACCAGCGCAATGCCAGCCAGGCCTGCCACCATCAACAGAGTGCGGCGGCGCTGTGTACCCTGATCGGTCATGACGCCCGGTCGGCCGGATCTGCCATGAACAAATCTTCGTCCCTGATCTGCGGAGGAGTCTCGAAGGTGTGATGGGGCGCCGGCGTGGCAACCGTCCATTCAAGCCCACGAGCACCTTCCCAGCTGCGATCTGGCAGGTCTTTGCTGGCCTTGCTAAAGGACGCCTTGATCACGATGTAGAGGAAAATCAGCTGGGTCAGACCAAAGGCGAAGCCGCCGATGGAGGACCACAGGTTGAACTCCGCAAACTCCACCGAATAATCAGGAATCCGCCGCGGCATGCCCGCCAGACCCAGGAAATGCTGGGGGAAAAACAGAATGTTGACGGTGATGGTGGACAGCCAGAAGTGCAGCTTACCCAGCTTTTCTGAATACATATTGCCGGTCCACTTAGGCAGCCAGTAATAGGCGGCGGCCATAATGGAAAACACCGCGCCGGTGACCAGCACATAGTGGAAGTGCGCCACCACAAAATAGGTGTCGTGATACTGGAAATCCGCCGGCACGATGGCCAGCATCAGGCCAGAGAAACCGCCGATGGTGAACAGAATCACAAAACCAATGGCAAACAGCATGGGGGTTTCAAAGGTCATGGATCCGCGCCACATGGTGGCGACCCAGTTAAACACTTTCACCCCGGTGGGCACCGCTATCACCATGGTGGCATACATAAAGAACAGTTCGCCGCCCAGGGGCATGCCAACGGTAAACATGTGGTGGGCCCAGACAATGAAGGACAGGAACGCAATACTGGCCGTGGCGTACACCATACTGACGTAGCCAAATAGCGGCTTGCGGCTGAAGGTCGGCAGGATCTCAGAGACAATGCCGAAGGCTGGCAGAATCATGATGTAAACCTCCGGGTGACCGAAGAACCAGAAGATATGCTGGAACATCACCGGATCGCCGCCGCCGGCGGCGTTAAAGAAGCTGGTGCCGAAGAACCGATCGGTCAGCAGCATGGTGACGGCGCCGGCCAGCACTGGCATAACCATGACCAGCAGGAAGGCGGTGATCAGCCAGGCCCAAACAAACAGCGGCATGCGCAGCAAGTTCATTCCTGGCGCCCGCAGGTTGAAGATCGTCACAATGATGTTGATGGCGCCCATGATGGAAGAAAAGCCCATCAGGTGAATGGCAAAGATCACAAAGGCAAAGCTATTGCCCCCCTGCAACGACAGCGGCGGGTACAGGGTCCAGCCACCGGCGGGCCCGCCGGAGTCCATGAACAGCGTGGACAGCAGCATCGCGAAGGCAAAGGGGAGAATCCAGAAACTCCAGTTATTCATCCGCGGCAGGGCCATATCAGGCGCCCCAATCATCATCGGAATCAGCCAGTTGGCCAGGCCCACAAAGGCTGGCATCACCGCGCCGAAGATCATGATCAGCGCATGCATGGTGGTCATCTGGTTAAAGAAATCCGGTTCCACCACCTGCAGACCGGGCTGGAACAGCTCAGCCCGAATCACCATGGCCATGGAGCCGCCGATGAAGAACATCGCCAGGGAGAACAACAGGTAAAGCGTCCCGATGTCCTTGTGATTGGTGGAGAACACCCAGCGACGCCAGCCGCTTACGGGTTCGTGGTGGTGGTCGTCGTGATGGACCGCTTCTGTGCTACTCATGATCGCTATATCCTGGTTATATCGGCGTTATCCGCGCTTGGCGGCTGCAACGTCCCGGGGCTGGATTGGGGTTTCATCGGCATTGCCCCAGGCGCCGCGGGTGTAAGTCAGGGCCGCAGCAATATCGGTTTCGCTCAAGGTGCGGCCAAAGGCCTGCATGGCGGTGCCCGGGCGGCCGTTGACTACCACATTCATATGGTCTTCCACCGGGCCGTTGGCCACTGGGCTACCGGCCAGGGCCGGAAACGCCGGCGCCAGACCTTGGCCGTTGAGCTGATGACAGGCAGCACATTGCTGCTCATACACGCCCTGGCCACGCTCAAACAGCTCGGCGTGGGTCCAGTCCCGCTGGGCATCAGCAGCCAGCGCTACTTGCTCTCCGCGCTGCTCCGCAACCCATGTGGCGTAGTCCGCCGGGGAACGGGCATCAACTACGATGGGCATGAAGCCATGATCTTTACCGCACAGCTCAGCGCACTGACCGCGATAGATGCCAGGCTCCTTAATGTAGGTCCAACCTTCGTTGATCTTGCCGGGGATGGCATCACGCTTCCATCCCAGATCTGGCACCCACCAGGCGTGCAGCACGTCCTCGGCGGTGATCAGGAATCGGATCTTGGTGTTGGTGGGCAGCACCACCGCCCGATCAACCTCCAGCAGATAGTTGGGGACTGAAGCCGGATCAATGCCTGAACCCAGCTGGCGCGCCGCGTTGCTGGCCGGCCCTAAGGTGCTGAGGAAGCTGATGTCGTCTTCAATGTAGTCGTAGCGCCACTTCCACTGGTAGCCGGTGATCTTCACCGTCATATCCGTGTCGCCGGTCTGTTCCATTTTGATCAGGGTTTTGGTGGCTGGGATTGCCATCACAACCAAAATCACGATGGGGATCACGGTCCAGATAATTTCTGCGGTGGTGCTGTGGCTGAACTGAGCCGCCTTAAAGCCCTGGGACTTACGATGTTTGAACATCGAATAGAACATGGCGCCGAAAACGCCTATCCCCATTACCACGCAGATCCACAATATGGTCATGTGCAGGTCGTAGACCTCCGACGAGTACGGCGTCACGCCACGGGTCATGTTGAGCCCGTATTCGGCCTGTGCCGCACCGCTAGCCAGCAGTCCGCCAATGGTTGCGGCGGTGCATGCTTTGGCGCTAAACAGTTTCGCTTGCATCAGTTTTCCAAGTCCTCGTTGACTTTACTTTCATGTCCGCAGCGCACCCAGCGTTGCGGTCAGCTGCCCTTGCAGCTGCATTCTTTCCGATTCGGTAAGAAATCTCCCCACCTCCACCTGCCGGCCGTGGCTGGTTAGCAACAGCGGCTTGGGGTGGCCTTTAAACTTCTCCACCCCCCGTTCAATCCGCACCCAGTGAGAGTTGAACCTGGCATGAAAATCGGCCGACTCCCCGGTAACCTGAACCTCCGCGGGATCAAGCTCTATAACCTGCTCCAGCTCCCCGTGTTTCAGCACCAGGTACCAGCAGTAGCCCAATCCGGCCAATTCAGCGCCGGCAAAGGGCAGCGGCATCCACAGGCCCTGCATGGCGAAAAAACCCGCGATGGTGAGGCAGATAACTGACATCACCGAAAATACCTTCAACGCCACCTCAGCATTCATGGAACGATTAGGCGCTAGTCGAATGCGCCAACTGGGCAAATCGCTGGATTTATCTACCTGAATCACGGCCGGTTTCTTGGCTGGGGTACCCATTTTAGGCAGCCCACCTCACTTGGGGCAAGATTCAGCCGGCTATTGTCAAGGTAATCTGGTCAATTGTCGAACAATTACTAAGGTTTGGAGTCAAAACCACTGTCAAGTCCTGGGCCAATTTCGCAGCGGCCTGGATCCGGTAACAGGGTCAGTGACAAAGGTCGCCGAGAGAACTGTTGAGGTCAGCTCCAGCGCACACCCGTTGACGGCCAATGCAGGCTAGAATCCCGGTCTTGCCGCCCTGCATCGGGGGGCCGGATTACAGAGGAACCAAATGGGATGAACCCAGCCCCATCATCGCAGTGGATTACTGAAGAGATTCAACAGCTTAAAGGTGCGGACGCCGATCCTATCAGCGCCGCCTGGCTGGTGGACGAAAATGCCCATGTGGCTCGGCTGCTTGAGGCAATCCACATCAGCCCGCAATTGAGCGATCAGATTACCGCGTTGGCCACCTCCCTGGTGCTGAAAGTACGGGCGGGCCAGGAAGACCAGAGCCCGGTAGACGCCTTTATGCAGCAATACGACCTGTCGTCTTCTGAAGGCGTGCTGCTGATGTGTCTGGCTGAAGCCCTGCTGCGGATTCCCGATGCCGACACCGCTGACGCGCTGATTGCCGATAAACTGGGTGATGCGGACTGGGAATCACACCTGGGCAAAAGCGAGTCCATGTTTGTCAACGCCTCCACCTGGGGCCTGATGCTGACCGGCAAAATGGTCCGGGTGCCCTCGTCCATGGAACGCAGCTTTTTGACCCCGTTCAAAAAGCTGGTGGCGCGCAGCGGCGAACCCGTGATCCGCCAGGCGGTGCGCCAGGCGATGCGAATCATGGGCCACCAATACGTGATGGGCAACACCATTGACGATGCCCTGAAACGGGCTGGCGACAAGGAAAATCGGGCCTATCGCTATTCCTTTGACATGCTGGGAGAAGCAGCCCTTACCAGCGCTGACGCTGAGCGCTACTTTGCGTCCTATCAGCGGGCCATCAACCAGCTGGGAGCGCACAAGCAGAAAAACCCGGCTGAGACCTTCAGCGCCCCCAGTATCTCCGTCAAGCTGTCAGCGCTGCATCCCCGTTACCTTTACAGCCAGTATCAGCGGGTCCTGGATGAGCTGACGCCGCGGCTGAAAACCCTGGCCCTGATGGCCAAGCAGGCCGGTATCGCCCTGACCCTGGACGCTGAGGAAGCCGATCGCCTGCAGCTGTCCCTGGCGGTATTTGAAGCAGTCTTTACCGATCCGGAACTCGATGGCTGGGAAGGCATGGGGCTGGTGGTCCAGGCTTACCAGAAGCGGGCCCTGGACGTGTTGGAACGACTCAGCATCCTGGCCGAGCAAACCGGTCGACGGCTGCCCCTGAGATTGGTTAAGGGTGCCTACTGGGATACCGAGATCAAGCGCAGCCAGGAGCAGGGGCTGGACGGCTATCCGGTGTTTACCCGCAAAATCAACACCGACTGCTCTTACCTGGCCTGCGCCTGCTGGCTGCTGGCCCGTCGGGATCAATTTTATCCCCAGTTTGCCACCCACAATGCCCACACCATCGCCGCTGTTCACCTGCTGGCCGGCGACACCGAAGGTTATGAGTTCCAGCGCCTGCACGGCATGGGTGAGGAGCTATATGCCGAGGTGATTGGAGAAAACAATCTGGATCTGCCCTGCCGGGTCTATGCCCCGGTGGGCAGCCACAAAGACCTGCTGCCCTATCTGGTGCGCCGGTTGCTGGAAAACGGCGCCAACACCTCCTTTGTAAATCGTATTTCCGATCTGCAATTACCCATCACTGAGATTGTTGCCGATCCCGTGGCCCAGAATCTGGCCATCGAGAGCAAGCCCCATCCTCTGATTCCGCTGCCGACAGGCCTTTATGGCGCGCAGCGGGAAAACTCCCGGGGCATCAACCTGAACGATCCATCGGTTCTGCACAGATTGAAGCAGCAGTTGGAAGCTCTACCCAGCGATGGCTGGCAGGCAGGCCCGCTGATCCCAGGGAGTTCATCAAGCAGCGTCGACCGGGTGGCGGTAAGAAACCCGGCAGACCACGCCCACACCATCGGACATTGGCAGCCCACAGACGAAGCAGCAACGCAAATCGCCATGGACAATGCCACCGCGGCAGCCCTCGGATGGAGCCAGACGCCGGTTCACCAGCGCGCTGAATGTCTGCTTAAGGCCGCTGACCTAATGGAGCAAAAAGCCCCGGATTTGCTTAGTCTGCTAACCCGGGAAGCGGGCAAAACCCTGCCCGACGGCTGGGCGGAAATTCGCGAAGCGGTGGATTTTTGTCGTTACTACGCCGCTTCCGCCATGCAGATGCAGCCGGTTCAGCTGCCCGGCCCCACCGGCGAGTCCAACGAACTGACGTTTCACGGTCGCGGCAGCTTTGCCGCCATTAGCCCGTGGAATTTTCCTCTGGCCATTTTTACCGGCCAGGTTGCCGCTGCACTGGTCACCGGTAACGCGGTGCTGGCGAAGCCGGCTGAGCAAACCACCCTGGTGGGTCATCTGGCGGTGCAGCTGCTGCACCAGGCCGGCGTGCCGGAACAGGTGCTGCAGTTTGTGCCCGGCGAGGGGCGGACCATTGGCCCGCTGCTGACCGCTGACCCCAGACTGTCGGGAGTCGCCTTTACCGGCTCCACCGAAACCGCCCAGGCCATCAACCGGGCGCTGGCCGCCCGGGACGGCGGGCTGCCGGCGCTGGTGGCTGAAACCGGCGGGCTCAACGCCATGATCGCCGACAGCTCGGCCCTGCCGGAGCAGCTGGTGAACGACCTGGTAGCCTCGGCCTTTATGAGTGCCGGGCAACGCTGCTCAGCCGCCAGGGTGCTGTTTGTGCAACGCGACGTAGCTCCCAAAGTGTTTGAAATGCTGGAGGGCGCCATGGCCGAGCTGCAGGTGGGGGACCCGGCCATGCTGTCCACCGATGTGGGCCCGGTGATCGACAAAAGGGCCCAGACTGTTCTGCATCAGCACATCCGACGGATGCAGTCTAAGGCCAAGTTCATCGCCCAAAGCCCGCTGCCGGATTGGCATCAACGGGGCACCTTTGTGGCTCCCACCGCGTTCCAGCTGGACCGTCTGGATCTGCTAAAACGAGAGGTGTTTGGCCCGGTTCTGCACATCATCACCTTTCGCGGCCGGGATCTGGACCAGGTGCTGGACCAGATCAACGCCAGCGGCTACGGCCTGACCCTGGGCATCCACAGCCGCATCCAGGACACCATCGAACGCATCCGCGGCCGCGCCCGGGTCGGCAACTGCTACGTCAACCGCAACATGGTTGGTGCAGTGGTAGGGGTGCAGCCCTTTGGTGGCGAAGGCCTGTCGGGCACCGGACCCAAGGCTGGCGGACCCCATTACCTGCACCGGTTCATCACCGAACGCACCTTCACCGTCAACACCGCAGCGGTGGGCGGTAACGCGTCACTGCTGGCATTGAAGCCGGCACTGGACTGACTTGAACCCGGGAGAGCGCTAGATGTACCTGCAGTATTTCGGCCTGAACGAGGCGCCGTTTTCCATCACACCGGATCCGCGTTTTGTGTTCTTAAGTGCTCGTCATGAAGACGCCCTGGCGCACCTGAAATACGGCATTACTGAAGGCGGCGGCGGCGGCTTTGTGCAGCTCACCGGGGAGGTGGGCACAGGCAAAACCACCCTCTCGCGCTGTCTACTGGAAGACCTGCCCGAACACCTGTCTGTGGCCCTGATTCTAAACCCCAGGCTTCCGCCCCTGGAACTGCTGGAGGCCATCTGCGAGGAGCTGAAGGTGTCCACCCGTGCAGCCCGGGGCAGCCAAAAAAAGCTGGTGGATAGACTCAACAAGTACCTGCTGAAGGCCCACGGCGAGGGCCGCAACGTGGTGCTGATGATTGATGAAGCCCAGAACCTGTCGCCGGAGGCGCTGGAGCAGGTTCGACTGCTGACCAACCTTGAAACCGCCACTAAAAAGCTGCTGCAGATTGTGCTGCTGGGTCAGCCGGAGCTGCGCGGCCTGCTGGCCCGAGCGGACCTGCGCCAGCTGGCCCAGCGGATTACCGCCCGCTTTCACCTAACCGCCATGGACGGACCGGAAACCGCCGACTATCTGGGCCATCGCCTGCAGGTGGCCGGGTCGCTGGAAAACCTCTTCAGCCACTCAGCCTGCCGGGCGGTACATCGGCATACCGGCGGCGTTCCCCGACTGATCAATATCGTCGCTGAACGCTCACTGGTAGCCACTTACGCCGCCGGTGAACGGCGGGTTAGCCCCAAATTAGTCAACCTGGCTGCACGGGAAGTGATGCCACCGTCGGCGGCGGATATCGCAGCCGCGTCCCAACCGGGCCCGGCTTTGGCCCTGTCAGCCCAAAGCCGGGGCCTGGTGGCCGGCCTGTGCCTGGCCGCCGCCGCTGGCGCCGGGATCTGGTGGTGGAGCCAACGCCAGCAGCCGACTGTCCAGCCGCTGGAGGCAGCGCTTAGCGGCATCACCGCGGTGGCTGACACAATCAGCCCAGCGCCAGCGCCGTCCACAATAAGGGAGGTTGCGGCCCCTTTGATCGCCCCTTTACCCCCCTGGGTGCTCACCTGGGAGCAGTCCTTTGAACAGGTGTCGGCGGGTTTTGCCGAGCCGGCCCTGACCCTGCCAAACCGTTCCAGCTGCCCCGCCAGCGACAGCACTGCGCTGCGCTGTCGACGGGCCCGGGCCAGCGCCAGCGAACTTGCCAGCCTCAATCGCCCAGTGATCTTGCAGCTGTCTGAAGCAAACAATGAATACGCCGTGGTCAGGTTCACCGACAGCGCCGCCCAGGCCTTTCACCAAGGCCAGACCCTGTGGCTGGATCAGCGCGATATTGAACTACGCTGGAGCGGCTTGTATATGGATCTGTTCCACATTCCCGGCTACGTGCCTGAGACCCTGCGCGAAGGCGACCGGGGGCCCGGAGTGCTGTGGGTAAAACAGGCTGCCCGGCGCGCCACGCCGGCCTATCTGGCGGATCCCAACGACCCCTACTTCGGCCCCGCCCTTCGGCTGTGGGCCGAGGCATTTCAGCAGGCCCACAGCCTGCCCCAGGACGGCCTGATCGGAATGGCCACCTTGCAACGGGTGGCCGGGTCTGAGAACGTTCTGCCATGACGGTTAAGGCAGCAATCTGCGTGATCTGGCCGCCAGCAGAGAGGGGCTGACCGTGTCCAGTATCCTGGAGGCTCTGAAAAAATCCGAGGCCCAGCGCAGCGCCGGCTCCAACAGCGCCGGCCGGGCACCCAGCCAGCCCCACCCTTCTGGCCCGGCGGGCCAACGCCTGACCTTGATCATGGGTTTGTTGCTGCTGACCCTATTGGCCGGTGCCCTGGTATGGCGATTTGCCCTGCCCAACAAAACCACTGCAGGGCCGTCGATGCCAAAGGCCCAGCCAGCGCCAGCCGCTGCACTGCCGTCAGAGCCGAACTCTACAGCCCCGGCAGCGGAGGCGGTGAACACCGCGGCAAGCAGCCCCTCAGCCCAGGAGTCAGGGGCGCCTGAGCTACCCTCAGCGGTGGAGGTTGCAGACCCAAAAATTGCCGATTCCGCTGCTGCGCGCTTGCGCCAGGTTGTCACTGAGCCACCCCCATCGCCGGTCACCGTTGATCTGGTAGCGACGGACCCGCCCTCTCCACGGGGGGCTGAAGCAGCTGCCCTGCAAAGCCAACAGCCTAGACCGGAGTCGATCATTGCCCCTGGCACTACAACGACCAGCGCCCTGCCCGCCGACCCTGAGCCCGGCCAGCGTCTTCCTGGGTTGTCACAGCTGCCCCAGCTGCAGCAACAAATCGGCCCTCTGGAAATGTCCATGCTGGTTTTCAACGCCGACCCTACACGCCGCTTTGCGCTGATTAACGGCCAGCGGATGAGACAGGGTGATGAACTCGCTGGCGGCGTTAGGCTGCTGGAGATTGGCCGCAATGAATGCGTGTTTGAAGCCAATGGCCAGAAGTTTGTGCTGCGCAGTCAATAAATGAAGCGCACCCGCCGGGACAAGACCTGGTTCCGCAAGCCGAAAAAGCGCCGCTGGCCTTTGGCCGCAGTGATGCTGGGCGCCGTCGTTGCGGCGGTGGGCCTGTGGCAACGTTCCAACGACTGGGGGCTGGGCCAGTGGGCCTTGATCCCGGCGGATTTCGTTAGCGCCGTCAGCAGCGGCACCAGCTGGTGGCAACCGCCCAAAATCACCCCTCTGACCACCCTGTTTCTGCATGCGGGCTGGCCCCACCTGCTGGGCAATCTGATTTACTGGGCGCTGTTTGCACCTCGGATAGAAAACCGAATTGGCGCCCTGGGCTTTGCCGGTCTGCTGCTGGGCTGTGGACTGTTAGCGAACCTGTATTCGGTCTGGCTGCAGCCAGCAGGCGAGGCGCCGCTGATTGGCATGAGCGGCATGGTTTCAGCCTGTATGGGGGCATTTCTTGGGCTATTCCCGCGGGCCCGGGTGGGGGTGATTTTACCCCTGGGCCTGTACCTGCAGTTTTTGCGGATCCCAGCCATTGCCTTGATTGGGTCATGGTTCGCTTTTCAGGTGTTGTACACTTTTTTCGGCGAAGCGCTTGGCACTGTAGCCTGGTGGACCCATATCGCAGGATTCGTCAGCGGGTTGATACTCGCAATCCCGCTGAATTTTCTGGCCCCGCCGGCAATCGAGCGGCGACGTTAGACCCGTGAGCCCGAGGGCAAACGCCAGTGAGACGCTAACAAGGAAAGGCAATGGCCAAAGACACGCTGTACAAAGTGATTTTTCTGAACCAGGGCAAGGTCTACGAGCTATACGCTCGCAGCGCCAGTTCCAGCGGTTTGTACGGTTTTATTGAAATCGGCGAGCTGGTGTTCGACAACGCCGATTCATTGGTGGTTGACCCAACCGAGGAGCGCATCCGCGATGAGTTTGGCGAGGTCAAAGTGCTGCACCTTCCCATGCACAGCGTGATCCGCCTGGAAGAAGTGGACAAACGTGGTACCTGCCAGATCCGCGATCGAGAAAGCGGCGAAAAAATCACCCCATTCCCCCTCTCAGTGCCCGGCGGCTCGCGCACCGACAACTAGGCCGGAACTTGCCATATCAGCGCTGCGCAGCAGTTTGGTTGCTTCCAGCAGCGCTCGATCAATTCCGTCGGAGTCGGGGCTTGTGTCCATAGCCACGTCCGGCTCAATGCCCGTGCCATGAATAGACTGACCCGAGGGTGTGTAGTAACGAGCCGTGGTCAATTTGATCGCGCCGCCGTTGCGCAGGGGCAGCACCGTCTGGACCGAGCCTTTGCCAAAGGTGGTCTCACCCACCAGCCTCGCCCGACCGTTATCTTTTAGCGCACCGGCGACAATCTCCGAGGCAGAGGCGCTGACCTTGTCCACCAGCAAAATGATCGGCGCACCGTTCAGAATATCTTCGGCATCCGAGCGATAGCTGGCCAGGTCTTCTCCGTCCCGGCCGCGGGTGGAAACAATGTCCGCCTCACCCAGGAACAGATCACTGACCGCCACCGCCGCAGCCAGCACGCCGCCGGGATTTTTGCGCAGGTCAAGAATTAATCCGGCCAGAGGGCCTTGGTTGTCAGCCATCAGCGACAGCAACGTTTGTTTGACCCGAAACCCGGTTCCGGTCTGGAAATTGCCAATTCGGAGGTAAGCCAGACCGCCATCCAGCAGGTTGCCATGCACGCTGATGACTCGGATCACCTCACGGGTCAGCACCAGCTCTCGGGGCGGCTGATCTGCGCTGCTGATGACCATCGTGACCGGCGTGCCGGCCTGTCCCCTGACCCGCTCAAGGGCAATTTGAGGGCCCTCGGTGGTGATCGGGATGCCCTCAACGGAACGGATCACATCACCCACAACAATACCGGCAATGTCGGCGGGCCCGCCCGGCGTGACGCCCACAACCTCCATTTTCAGACCCCGCCAGTCCACCTCGATACCCACTCCGCCATAGCGCCCGCGACTGTCGTCTTCCAGCTGTTTGAACTGCTCCTTGTCCAGATACACGGTGTAGCGGTCCAGGCCTTTCAACATCCCTCGGATGGCATCTTCCAGCAGCTTTGCATCGGTGGTCTGGTCTACGTAATCCCGCTGCACGTGGCCCATCACATCGGTCAGGGTAAGCATCTGCTCCAGGGTCAACTCAACGCTGGCATCAGCGGCAGCCGGCGAATCGCTCTGGGGCTGGCCGTCTGCCAGATTCAGCGATGGCGCGGCCAACGCCTGAATGCTAATCGATATGCCGACCAGAGCGACGACCAGAGCTCCAGCCATCCCCCTGTGCCAATCACCACAGCGTATTGTTGAGCCACTTTTACCAAACGGCCCTCTAGACTCGTCAGAATATTGCATGCCGTCACCTCCTGTATTCAGCTCTGCCGCCAACGCTGCCGGCCTTTTGGGTTGGGCCTTAATGGCCATCAACGCGGCTTTAGCGCTTTTGGGGTCATAGGCAATAGACCACAGGTAACCGCAAAAAGATTCATCCAGCGAAGGTCTGTGGCACAATTCGGCCCCATGACGCCATCTCACCACCTATCTGACAAGCCCATCGACCCTTCCGAGCGGCTGATTTTTGCCCTGGATGTGCCCCACCGTGATGACGCCCTGAAGCTGGTTGATCAGCTCGGAGACGCGGTCAAGTTTTACAAACTGGGGCTGGAGTTCTTTCTCAGCGGCAGCTTTTTCCCGGTGCTGGAGGAGCTGTGCAACCGGGACAAAAAGATCTTTGTGGATCTGAAGCTGTTTGATATTCCCGCCACGGTGGCCGGCGCCATCCGCCAGCTCAATCAATACCCCATTGACCTGACCACAGTGCATGGCAACGACGGCATGCTGAAAGCCGCGGCCCAGGCGGCAGATTCCCTAAAAGTCTTGGCCGTCACTGCCCTGACCAGCCTGGATCGGGGTGACCTGGACGACTTGGGCTTTCAGTGCAACGTAGAGGAACTGGTGTTGTCCAGAGCCAAACGGGCACTGGCCGCCGGCTGCGCCGGCGTGGTGTCTTCCGGACTTGAGGCGAGCCAGCTGCGGCAAAACCTGAGTCATGAGCTGTTGGTGGTGTGTCCGGGCATCAGGCCCGTGGCCAACACCGATGATCAGCAGCGCACGGTGGACGTGGCCCAGGCCCTGCGCAACGGCGCCGACTACCTGGTGATAGGCCGGCCTATTCGGACCGCCGACGACCCCCGGGCCGCCGCCTGCGCCATTCAGGAAACCATCGCCGGCGTTTTTGACCGCGGCTGAACGACCAGCCCCGGTGAGCTGCCAGTGGATCGTCAGGCCACCGCTTTGCTGGCCAGCCACGCCATGTAAGCCAGGTAGGCCAGCAGCAGGGCTGCGCCTTCAAACCGGTTGATACGCCCGCCGCCGCCCCGGCGATAACAGAAGATCAGCAGCGCAATGGTCATGGCCACCATCACCGGCCAGTCTCGGCCCATCACCGATGGATCTACCGGCACCGGGGAAATGCTGCCCGCCAGCCCCACCACCACCAGTGAATTAAACAGGTTGGAACCCAGCACGTTGCCCAGGGCAATCTCGTGTTCGTTTTTGCGCACCGCCACCAGGGATGCCGCCAGCTCCGGCAGCGAGGTGCCAATGGCAACGATGGTGAGCCCAATCACCATATCGCTAACGCCCATCTGAGTGGCCACACTCACCGCCCCCCAAACCAGCAACCGTGCGCTGACGATCAACACCATCAGACCTACCACCAGCTTGAATAGGGCAGTCCGCAGGGGCATCAGCCGGGTGCTGACGGCGGTATAAACCTCACGACCCAGGGGGTCAGTTTTGCGCAGCGCGATGCTGGTATAGACCGACCACCCCACAAACACCGCAAAAACCGCCAGCAGGCTCAGACTGTCAATCCGGCTCAGCATGCCGTCATAAAACAGCCAACCCAACAGCCCGGTAATGGCGAGCAGAAATGGCAGCTCCTGGCGCAGTACTTTGGACCTCACGCTGATGGGTTTGAGCAACGCCACCAGCCCCAAAATCAGGCCAATATTGGCCACGTTAGAGCCCATGGCGTTGCCCAGGGCCAGGGCCGTGGTTCCATCAAGGGCCGACTGAATGGAAACCACTATCTCCGGCGCTGAGGTGCCGAAGCCGACGATCAGCATCCCAATCAGCAGCGACGACATGCCCGCATGCCGCGCCGCCGCAGCCGCGCCGTCTACAAACCAGGCGGCGGACAGGATCAGGGCAACCAGCCCTAAGGCAATTGCCACCAGTGGCATGGTCATGGGCAGCAAACCTTGGCCAGAATCTGATGCCTGGCTGCGGCTTGAAGTACCCTCAGGCGTCGCGATCCAGGGTTGGAAACGCCCCCAAAATACTCATGTCCTGGCCAACAATGGAGGCTTTTTGAGCGGTGCTGGGTGGGAACAATGGTGGTGGGCAAGGAGGTTGGCGTTGTCAGCAAACAAGGGCGCTAAACGTAACATTAATTGGCTGTGCCTTGAATTGGCTGTGCCTTGTGGCGCCAACGAATCACACTCGGGAGGGTCAATTGCACCCTGTTGGCCCTGTCCATGGGCCTACAAGGGGGATCATATTAGGAAAAATTACGTAAATTCAGGAATTTGTGAGTTTTATCGATGTTAATTGTTAGATACCTATTGTAACTTACTAAAAAACAAGTAAAGATAAGAAAAAATAATAAACGAATGGAATCGGAGCTGGCGGCACTATGACCGCCCAAATCGACCCCGGCTGCTGCCGGGGTTTCTCTTTGGCCCGATCAGCTGTAACACTCCCAGCTGGAACAATGCCTAAGCAAAGGGTTCAGGCGCCCCAATCCAGGTCCAGATCAACATTGATCAAGTCTTCATCGTCCAGCAACGCGGCGACATCATCTGGGTTAAGCCTGCCAGAAATATTAATCAGCACCGCCTCGGCGTCTTCGTCCATGGCGATCACCGTAATGCCTTCCAACTGATCAGCATTACCTTTCACCAGAATATGCACCCAGCTATCGTCTTCGTTGACCCGGGCCATCCGCTCCCAGCCGCTACCGATCAGGCTCTTAACCACGGTGTCTGCCTGACTCTGATAGTCCCGTCGTTTGCGCACCTCAAACACTTTGACTCGCACACTCTCAACCTGACTGATCAGTCTCAGATCGTCATCGCCATGGGCCGCCGCTTTGGCCCAGTTGAGCAGCCAGCCACCCAGTTCAATGTCCACGGTGACGTTGGTTTCATCAAATCCGGCCAGCGAGTTAAAGTCGACGCGCCCGGGATGGGTCTGGGCCAACAGTGCGGGGGAACATACCAGGAACATCGCAATACTGATGGTTTGACAGCAAAACTTCATAGGGTTTTTCATAATGATTCCTCAGCCTTTGTGATACCGATACGAACCATGGCGCGCAGAGTTACAGCTGATAGAAAATTACGGAAAATTAGCGCTGATTTGGCATCCGCCCGTGAGGGCCCAGATACCGGGTTTGCGTGGCGGCAGCGGATCACCGAAAATAGACCGCCATCACCGCGCTGCTGACTATGGCACCCCACCTCACCCCAAGACGATCCTCTGCACGCCTGTCGGACTCATTGTTCGGCCGGATGCTGGGCTGGTTGGTGAAAGAAAAGGTCCTGCCGCGCAAGCCCGAAATCGATCCGGAGCGCCCCGTCTGCTACGTGATTGAGTCGGACGCCCTTTCTAACCTGTTGATTTTGCAGAAGGCCTGCCGGGCCAACGGCCTGCCACTGCCCCTGGATTCCCTTGGGCTGGAAGACGAACGGCCATCGGATCGCTGCGTGATCGGTCTGCAGACTCTGCGCGGTCTGATTTTTCGCAGACCCGACTGGCGACCCCACCTGCAGGAGGTTAACGCCCTGACCCGGGTGCTGGAAAACAGCCCGGATTTAGACCTGCAGCTGGTGCCCGTATCCATATTCCTGGGCCGACGGCCGGACAAAGAGACCGGGTTTTTCCGCACCATTTTCTCCGAGAACTGGGCCGTGGCCGGTCGATTTCGGCGGCTGCTGGCGCTGACTCTGCACGGCCGCAACACCCTGCTGCAGTTCTCCAAGCCCATTGAGCTACGAGAAGCCCTGGATGAAAACCTGGGCCGGCCACGAACCGTCCGTAAAATCTCTCGACTGCTGCGGGTGCACTTTAGGCGTCGCAGAACCGCAGTGGTGGGGCCAGATCTATCTCACCGGCGCACCGCCCTCGATCAAATTCTGCGCACCCGCAAGGTGCGGGACGCGATCCGAGCTGACGCGGAAAAGACCAGCCAACCCATCGGCAAGGTCAGACGCCGCGCCGCCAGCTACGCCCGGGAGATTGCGGCGGACTATTCCCACACCATGATTTTGATCATGTCCCGGCTGTTGGGGTGGTTCTGGAACCGCATTTACGACGGCGTCAACGTGCACAATGAACAACACCTAAGCAACGTGCCGCCGGGGGCTGAGATTGTTTATGTGCCCTGTCACCGCAGTCACATTGACTACCTGCTGGTGTCATATCTGGTCTATCACTCCGGCTTTGCCGTGCCCCACATCGCCGCCGGAGTTAACCTGAATCTACCCGTTGTGGGCTCCCTGATACGGCGCTGCGGGGCCTTTTACCTGCGCCGCAGCTTCCGTTCCAATGCCCTGTATTCCACGGTTTTCACCGAGTACCTGGACACCATTTTTTCTCGCGGGGTTTCCCTTGAGTACTTTATTGAAGGAACCCGCAGCCGCACCGGCCGGCTGCTTAAACCCCAGACCGGCATGCTGTCCATGACGGTTCGCAGCTTCCTGCGCCATCAGGAACGTCCGGTGGTTTTTGTACCGGTGTACTTTGGCTATGAGCAGCTGGTGGAAGGCGATTCCTACCTGGGTGAACTATCCGGCGGCCGCAAGCGCAAAGAGACCCTGTCCGGACTGCTGCGCTCGTTCTCCATTTTGAAAAAGAAATTCGGCCAGATGCACGTGAGCTACGGCGAACCCATCGAGCTGGCCAACCACCTGGATCAGATGGAGCCAGGCTGGCGGGAACAGATCCCCGCTGATGACCAACGCCCGACCTGGCTAGCCACCTCGGTGGAGCGCTTAAGTGTGCGCATCATGGGCCGAATCAACTCAGCCGCGGTGGTAAACCCCATCAACCTGCTGGCCATTGCGCTGCTGTCCAGCCCGCGCAACGCCATGGCCCTGGAAGACCTGGAAGCTCAAATTGACCTGCTCCGGGACCTGCTGATTGAGCTACCCCTGTCCCCCCACACTTCGGTAACGGAGCTTACGGGCAAAGAAGTGGTGGCCTACTGTGATCAGTTCGGGTTGGTAGACCGCCGCAGCGATAGCCTGGGAGAGATGGTGGTCTGCAGCGAAAAGAACGCCTGGCTGCTTTCGTACTTCAGAAATAATTCGCTGCATACGGTGGCACTGTATTCCTGGTGTGCCTGCGTTTTTCGCAATAATTTGAGCTTCAAGCGGCGAGACTTCGAACGCATGGCCCGAGTGCTGTATCCGTTCTTAAAAGACGAGCTGTTTCTGCCCTGGTCCAGCGAGGGCTTCCTGGAAGCCTGCAACCAGTGTCTCAACCATTTCCGCCAGCGCGGCCTGCTGGTGGCAGCCGATCAAGCCGACGAACTGCAGCGGGGCCGGGGTGAAACCCTGGAGGCGTTGCAGCTTTCCCTGCTTAGCCAGCCGATATTTTCCTCCCTGGAACGTTTTTACATTACCGTTGCGCTGCTGGTGAAAAATGGCTCCAGCACCCTCAGCGCATCAGAGCTGGAAAATCAGTGTCACCACACGGCCAAACGTCTTGCGGTTACGGTGGCCTTTGAAACGCCGGAATACTTCGATAAAGCCCTGTTTCGTAATTTCATCCGAGTGATGCGTCGCGAGGGAGTGCTGACCACCGCAGACGATGGCAAGCTGATCTTTAACGAGGCCCTGGAAATTGTCATCCGGGATTCAAAAATCATCCTCAGCAAGGAAGTTCGCCACAACATCTGGCGACTATCCCCTGCACCCAAGCCCGTCGCAGAGATTGCCGCCTAGGAGTCTGCATTATTCGACACAACTCGTAACGTGACGGCTAGGCGTCGGCAAGTAAACTATCTGGCAATGATAAATCCGCAAAAAAATCGGCCTGGCCGTGGCTGACCATCTGCCGGCACAACCGCCCCACGGGCTAGTGGGCCGTTTGGTAAAAAAGGTAGCCTCAGCGAGGGTCGCAGCGGACCAAACCCTATTACTATTACTGTTCGCCGGCGAAAAGTGTTCGAAGCAGGTAACGGAGATCCTTCTGGCGCCGCGGGGGCTAAACGTTGCCTATGTCGGCGAGGTATTTCCTGAGGTCATCGCGGCCACAAACCACAGCAACAAAAGCGCGATTACCAACGTCGTAGGAGCGTTTCCGTGAACGACCTTTTCGATCAAAACCACACCCTGGACACCATCGCGACCCTCTATGAGCTATCCCTGGGTATTGGCACCTCCCTGGATCTCAAAGAAAACTGTGACTACTTTTTTTCCCGGCTATTATCGCGAAGAAATCTGAGCGTCTGTGCGTTGTTCATCAACGGAAATCTGCGGCACCTAGATACCGATCACCGGTCTTCCCCAAGCGCTACGAATTATTTTTGTGCCAATGTTCACCCGGCTCCCGCCGCCGCTGATTTCAAAGTGATGGATGATTCCTGCGAAGTGGTCCAACGCTTAAAGACCCAAGCGTTCTTTTCCATGGACCTGACGGAGCTGATGGGTCATGGACATGCCGCTGAGCCCGATCCGGCGTTCATCGGCGAGGCCTCGATATTCCGGCTCAGCCGGATTGGCTTTGTGGTTTGCACCAAGGTCGGGAAAACCGAGCTTGAAGAGAACTGGCGCCTTAACCAGTTCGCTGAGATCTTTGAGAAATTCGGAAATTCCGTGGCGGCCTGCCTGGATCATGAACGACTGATTAGGGAAACCGCCACGAGAATTGAATTGCAGGAACGCCTGGCCCGTTCGGAACGGATGGAGAGTCTGGGTGTACTGGCAGGCGGCGTTGCTCACGACCTGAACAACATCCTGGGGCCACTGGTCGCTTACCCGGAACTGATCATGGATCAGATCCCGCATCACAGCCCTATTCGCGGCGATCTGAAACAGATTGAAAGCTCTGCCCTGCAGGCCGCTGACGTAATCAAAGACCTGATGACTCTGGCACGACGCGGACGTCAGTTTAACGAGGTGATTAATCTTTCCAAGACCATAAAGGACTTCACTTCATCACCGACGTTTTTGTCCATGCTGAAGGACTATCCCAAGGTCACCCTGGGATGCAAAGTTGATACGGCGGCGAAGATCAACGGCAGCCAGTCAGCGCTCAGTCGGGTGCTGATGAATCTGGTTGCCAACGCCTGCGAATCTTTGGAAGGCCAGGGTCGAGTAGAGGTCGAAGTTTTCGACCGAACTTTGAAAGAACCGACCCATGGCTATGAAACCCTGGCCCCCGGCGACTATGGAATTATCCGGGTCAGCGATACCGGTTGCGGCATCCAGAGCGAAGATTTGAGCCGAATATTTGAACCGTTTTTTTCAAAAAAGGGCATGGGCAAGCGCAGCGGTACCGGTTTAGGTCTGGCAATCGTGTATGGCATCGTCAAAGACAACGGCGGCTTTGTCGACGTCAAAACCAGCAGCTCTGGGACCACCTTTAGCCTTTACCTGCCGGATCTAATTCACGCCGCTTCCGCCGCCGCCCAGCCACCGCTGGATCTGCGAAAAACCGTTTTGGTGGTGGACGACAATGCCCAACAGCGAGAAGTGGCTCTGCGGATCCTGCGCGACGATGGATTTATCGTCCAGGAGGCAGCCAGCACCGAGTCGGCCATGGCGGTGGTGGCGGAAAGTCGCCCGTCGGTGGTGGTTTTGGATATGGTGCTGGGATCAAAGGACGGGGTGGATCTGTACCGGGATCTGCTGCAGCTAATACCCGATCTACTGTGCGTATTCATCAGCGGCTTTTCACAGCCTGAGCGAGTCCAGGAAGGGCTAAGGCTGGGAGCCCATAGCTTTTTGCGCAAACCCTTTGCTGCAGGGGAGCTTCGCAACTGTGTGAGAGCGGTGTTAAGTGAATCTCGTCAGCAATCCATTGCTGGGCTGTCGCAAGAGCCTTTGCCTAAAAAATTCCATCCGACACACACAGGCCCGATCAACCAAGCGTCTGTGCTTCAGCTTAATCAACCTGACTAAAGCGCCTTTGCGCAACCCCGCCCGATGCCTGGGTCAGTGCTTGGCTCAGTGCTTGCAGTCGTGGCGCTCGGCGCGCTGGCGAACCCATCGGGCCGTGGTTGGATGGATCATGTCTCCGCCTTCGAGCTCCCAGAAAAAAGGCTCGCACGGGGATCAACCCGGGACTTTGGCGTATACCGAAGCAGACGCTCGTTGTT
>CAYGPO010000022.1:43375-44902 GCA_964351665.1 uncultured Gammaproteobacteria bacterium
TCGCACGGGGATCAACCCGGGACTTTGGCGTATACCGAAGCAGACGCTCGTTGTTCCAGACCTCGGTACGGTCATACCAGTAGCGCTCACCTTCCATACCGCCAAAGGAAACGCCCAGGGTCGGGGTGTACGCCGTGTCTGTCTGGGCCCACAGCTGCAGGACATCACGGTAGATGTGTTTGATGGTCATGGAGTGCTCAATGGTCGTGTGGCCATCGATAAGCTCGTTCATGTTGTGCTGAAACTTCATCCCGCCTTCGGGCACCACCATCATGTCGAGCTCGTTGCCGGCGGCTACCAGCATCTGGCGGGAGTCCCGACGGGGCAGCTGGTAGCTCTTGACGGAAATGGCACCCACGTCCTTCATGCGCTGCAGGTGAAAGCCATGACCTTTTCATGGGTGTCGTGAGGGACGGAAAAACCCATATCCAGGCCGGCGTCTTCCGGCTGGTTGTCGGAATCGGCATCGAGAAAACTAAAGACTTCACCCAGGCTTCGATCATATAGGGTCGGTCCCCGACTCCATGTCACAGTATTGGCGTCACGCCAGGTTAGAAAGTCACCGGGCCCGGTTGTGCCGTGAGCTGCTTGCTTCGACCATTTCTAACGGTGGCCACACGCACTGCGCCCTGCTTAACGTCCGACCAGGTGGTATAATCCACTTTCTTGCTATCGGCTGAGAAGCTGGGCCAGCTTTCCAATACCTCTTTGCTCGACGTCGGGCAGTTCCTTGCGCCACAGTACGCCCAGCGCCTCAAAAATCAGCATCTGACCGTCCGGCGACACCACTAGCCAGCGGGGCATGGACACGGAAAATTCGTCGGGTGATACGCCCACCCTGCGACGCAGGGTCTCCTGCACCTTCAAGGTGGTGCGAATCCGCAACGCGATGGTCAGAACTTCGCGACTGGCCACGTCAATACGCCTGATCTGCCCGCCGGACCAGAACACGATCCCTGAACCGTCCGGAAGCCAGTCGAAGGCCGATGCGTTACCTTCGGTGCCCGAGGTCTCCTGCAGGTCGCTTTCAAGACTCTCGTAAATGGCGATCTCCTGCCCCGAGCGAAGATCCTTCAGGTAAAGGGCAGATTGCAGGTCCACCAGGCGCTTCACGAAGGCCAGGTAACGGCCATCGGGGGAAGGAATGGGGCGCACCGCGCCGCCGGGTCCGGAGACGAAGGTGTCGATGTTTCCATCCTTGCGGCGCGGCCGGGGCGTAACGAGGCGATACACGGGTTCTACCCTGCGGTGCTACGCTGGCGATTTACGTTCTCGGACGCCCGAGACGATCGATCTGGGACGTGCAGAATGCGGCAGTTTCTTGGATACGGGCCTTATGCTTCCTATGCTCGTCAGTCCGGTGCCGGGCCCAACGCCGATGATCCACCGCCCGGTGAGGTCAGGTACGCCGCCCAGTCCCTGCGCGCGACTCAAGGCCAGCTCTTGAGAAACCCTGGCCAGCATCCAGGCATTCTCCCAGGGGTACTGCCAAATTAACTCAGCCGGGCGACTGCAATCAGCCAAAGG
>CAYGPO010000023.1:0-30460 GCA_964351665.1 uncultured Gammaproteobacteria bacterium
CGCATTATTCATGAAGGTCGGATGACCCGGCTCAGCTGGCGAGTCCAGATTGGACTATCGGGCGAAAAAGCATAGCCTTAGCTATGGTTTGAGGCCGATGGTTCAAGATGGGCCGCCCGATGAGGCGAGACACCGACAGCGACACACTGTCAGCCACCGCCATTTAGGCTGATCACGCAAGGGCCTGAAAGCGCTGGGATTTGCCAGGTCATCAGCGGCCTTCATGAATAATACGGGCTAGTCCTCGTCGGCGACCAGGCCCAGTACTTCCGCCGGAGTGGCGTTGAGGGCAGCGGCGACGCGGTTGAAGTAATCAATTTCCATCTGGCTGACCCGGTCATCCACGTGGATCACCCGACCCACCAGTTCGATCAGCTTGATCCGGTACTCGTTCTTCATCTTTTTCGCAACGCTGGCCAGGTATTTCTCCAGCGGCTGGCTTTCAAATACCTCTGACTTGGCGGCGGTTCGGATTTCGCCGATTTCAAATTCTTCGCCGGTGGCTTCACGCAGCAGCGCCTGAACATGCTCCAGCTCCACCTGCTTAATGTTGGTGTCTGCGCTGGTGGCACGAGCCAGAGCCATTAGCGCGGCTTCTTTAAACAGCACGCTCTGCTCTTCTTCGGTGGGTTCTTTGCCGCCAAAAATCTTCAGGATATTGCTAAAAGTACCTTCGCTCACGGTAATCTCCTTGGGTTGTGCGGCAGCTGCATCATGCCTCTGTGAAGCGCAATGTTAGGGCCTACAGCAGCGTTTGAAAAGATGCCGTCAGTCATCCGTCAGGTTATGCATTAGGGTGGAACGGACAGCTGGCGGCTTTTTCCACCAGGTCAAAGACAAACAGGAAACGGGCCATGCCGGTCAAAATCCCCAGGGTCATGCCAAGTTCCATGATCTGACCATCGTCCAGGTGCTCACTCAGAGCGTCAAACACGGGCCCTTTCAGCAGTCCGTCATGGCAGGTCAGCAGCATCTGATTGGCCAGCAGGAGCACCGCGTGCTCAACCCCGCTGAAGTGCTCCATCTGGCTGTCTTCGATGGCGGCAAGATCCGCTTCGCTTAAACCCGCGGCCAACCCATCGAGGCGGTTGCCCTGATTGCAGTAGTGGCAGCCATGCTGGGTGGAGAGCCGATAACGGGCCAGCTCCTTGAGCTTAACCGGCACCCGGCCGGCGTTGAATATTCGACCGTAGAACTCATCGCGATACCATTGAAACAGCGCTGGTTGGTTGGCCATGGTCTCGATAAAGGTGGCGTCTCCGCGGATCTTCAGGGAGTTCTCCCAGCTGGCCCTGAGCTCTGGATCCATGGCTTCCGGCGCCACCCGGTGAATTGGCGTGTCAGGCATGGGCGGCACGTTGCTCCATGTCCAGGGGCAGGCCGGCATCGGGTGTGAAGCCATACAGGGGTTCGTTGGGCAGGGCGCTGCGAACGATATCCCGCACCTTCATCAGGGCATCTATATCGATGCCGGTATTGTAGCCCATAGCTTCGAGCATAAATGCCAGGTCCTCGGTGACAATATTACCGCTGGCGCCTGGCGCAAAAGGGCAGCCGCCCAGGCCACCCAGGGAGCTGTCCAGGGTGGTGATTCCCTCGTCCAGCGCTGCCAGCGCATTGGCCAAGCCCACGCCGCGGGTATTGTGGAGATGAACGCCGGTGAGTTTATCGTCCCCCACCGCTGCGCGTACCTTGCGGATCAGTCGGCGCACCTGGGCCGGGTCAGCGTAGCCGGTGGTATCGGATAGGCCCACCTCAGCGCAGCCCGCTTCAATCAGACGTTCGGCGCTGCGTACCACCAGATCTTCCGATACCGCCCCCTCCATAGTGCAGCCAAAGGCCGTGGACAGGCCCGCCTCAAAGTGGGGTCGGGACCCTTCAGGCTGCTCCGCTACCAGCTGGGCAATGGCTTTTACCTCCTCGATCATCTGATTGTGGCTGCGGCGCACATTTTTCAGGCTGTGGGTCTCGCTGACCGAAAAAGGAATGGATATTTTGTGGGCGCCGGCGGCCACCGCGTCCTGGGCGCCGCGAAAATTGGGCACCAGGGTAGCCACGGTCAAGCCCTCTATGGTGCAGGCGTATCGCACCACCTCATCGGTACCGGCCATCTGGGGCAGTACTTTGGCTGGGACAAAAGACCCCACTTCAATTTCTTTCACGCCGGCGGCAGCCTCGGCCCGTATCCAGGCTTTGCGGGCCTCAATGGGCATAATGGAGGAGACGCTCTGGAGTCCGTCCCTGGGGCCTACTTCACTGATCAATACCGATGGTCTGGGCATCATATGGTTGTTCATTCCGGTTGTTGGGCGGCGGTCGAATTTAGCCCTTAATGATATACTCTTAGTACAACTTATTCCCGCACCTGAACCAACCGGAAATTATTTATGGACAACGCAAATCTCCCGCTGGCCGGAATTACCGTGGTGGAGTTTTCCCACATGGTGATGGGGCCGGTGGTGGGGCTGATGCTGGCAGACCTGGGCGCCGACGTGATTAAGATTGAGCCTCTGGGCGGCGACAAGACCCGCCATCTGCGGGGCTCCGGCGCCGGCTATTTTTCCATGTACAACCGCAACAAACGCAGCCTTTGCCTGGATCTTAAATCGGAAAAAGGCAAACAAATTGCCCGGTCGCTGGCCCTCAAGGCAGACGTGTTGCTGGAGAATTTTCGCCCCGGGGCAATGGAAAAACTGGGTTTTGGCTATGAGTCTTTGCGCCAGGAAAATCCTGGGCTGATTTATTGTTCAGCCCGCGGATTTCTGAAAGGCCCTTATGAGCATCGAACGGCGCTGGACGAAGTGACCCAGATGATGGGTGGGCTGGCCTATATGACCGGCCCGCCAGGCCGCCCGCTGCGCGCCGGCGCTTCGGTGATCGACGTTACCGGCGGCATGTTTGGCGCCATCGGCGTGCTGGCTGCTCTGCAGCAGCGTCAACACACAGGCCTGGGCCAGCAGGTCACCAGCGCACTGTTTGAAACCACCGCGTTCCTGGTTGGCCAGCACATGGCGCAAAAAGCGGTGACCGGTCAGTCGGCCCAGCCCATGCCGGTGCGGGTGTCGGCCTGGGCGATCTATGACGTGTTTAATTGCCGGGGTGATGAGCAGGTGTTTGTGGGGGTGGTCAGTGATGGACAGTGGCAAACCTTCTGTCGCCATTTTGGTCTGGATCAACTGGCGGACAATCCCGAGCTGGCTGAAAACGGTAACCGGGTAGGTCAGCGGGACATGATATTGCCCATCGTTCAAGCCCGTTTCATGGAGATGACTAAAACTGAGCTGATGGCGGAGCTGGACCAGTGCGGGGTGCCCTTTGCTCCCATTGGCAAGCCCGACGATCTGTTCGACGACCCCCACCTCAATGCTTCCGGCGGCCTGCTTGAAATGGACCTGCCCGACGGCGGCGAAACCCGCCTGCCGGCTCTGCCGCTGCAGCTGGGTGAACATCGCCTGGGCCTGCGGCTGCCGGTACCCCATCCCGGAGCCGATGGACGCTCGGTGTTGACGGACCTGGGGTTGTCGGAAGCCGATATTGCGGCGCTGGTGGATTCAGGCGTTGCTGAGGTTCCCGACTCCTAACCTAGCCGGTGGCTGTCATGCCATTGGTTGAGTTGGCTGACCAACTCCTGCAGAGGCTCGGGCTGATTAAAAAGGCTTTGGGCTGACGTCTCAATCTGCCCTCGGTCAACCATCCCGCCGGCCAGTGACAGGGCTAGTTCAACATAGCCCTGGCTGCTGGTGGCCACCATCTGCTGCAGTCCTGCCAGCTGGAGCATTGCGGATGTTTGTCTGCCTCGCATTAATGCGCCGGCCAGGGTCACCACCGGCAGGCCAACGCTTAATGCGTCAATCGACGTGTTGCCGCCGGAAAAATGATGGGTATCAAGCAGCACGTTGCAGCAGCGGTTAACCGCCAGGTAGTGTTGCCTGGGCATGGCGGGCAGGGTGATCACCCGGGAGGCCAAGTCGAGGCCGCACTGGTCGAAGCTTCTTTCCAGACGCCGGCTCAAAACCTGCCAGTGATGTGCCTCATGGCCTTCAAACATGACCAGCATGGCGTCGGGGTCGGCGGCCATGATGGCCGCCAACAGGGGGTCCAGGTCCGGATGAATTTTGCAATGGGAATGGGGCAGCAGATAAAGGGTTTTGGACTCCGGCAGACCAAGATCCCGCCGACTCATCTTGGCAGCAGCCGGCGGCGGGGCGTAGGCGGTTCCCAGTCCTGGCAGCGTTAGCAGGCGCTCGCTGTAGTGCTGCTGGCAGTCTTCCGGCTCCATCGCCGCAACGCTGATAAAGCCGTCCACGGTTGCAAGGCCGGTGGTGTCGGGCAATCCCCAGCCCACCAGCTGAAGCGGCGCAAGCCGGCAGGCGGCCAGGGGCGTGAGCAGGGTATCGTTACCCATCTCCGGCAAAACCATCAGATCCAGCTGATCGTCCCGCACGGCCTTGACCATGGATTGCACCGAGCCGCCAAGCGCCCTGGCCTGGCTGCCGCGACCCAGCAGCTGCCTGGACATGTCATCGCCGCCGTGTCTGCCGACCTGGTAAACCAGGGTTTCCCACCCGGCATCAGCAAAAGCGCCGATCCATGGGCCGAAATAGTGTCCAACCACATTGTTGCCCCAGCGGCTGCTGAGCAGGCCGATTCGTCGCCGCCCAGCCCGCCGTGGTGGCGGCGGTTCCAGCAGCTCCGGGTGTAGCTTTTCCACCTGGCGCCTGACAATCTGGCCCCACAGCTGCTTTAGCTGGCGGTTGTTTTGGCCATGGTAGGACAGGTAAAAATTGTTCCAGCCAAGTTCCCTCAGCGAGGCCATGGCCAGGGCAGGGCCTGCCAGCAGTCGTTCTAATGCGTCCAGTACCCTCTGGCGCAGCTGATGGATCTGGGCGCTGGATTCTGCCACCGGCGGCACCTCCAAGGAGGCTTTCAGTACCGTGGCCACCGGCAGCCCATCAGCCAGACCCGCCGCCTGTTCCAGATCCCCGGCGCGAACCCACATGTCGATCAGCTGAGTGCGGGCTTGTTGGCCGTGGCTTGGGTGTTGCTTGAGGGCTTTCAGCCACCGCTGGGGCTCAGACCAGTCACCCTGGGGAATCATTATTCTGGCCAGCTTTAACTGGGCTGGGCCCTGGTCCAGGTCCAGATCTTGGGCCATAGCCAGGGCCTTGGAAAAAGCGCTTTTGGCCCCCTGGGTGTCTCCCAGATGGATGAACTCATCGCCGATCAGCAGCATCAGTTCCGGATCCCGGGCGGCGCTTAGGCCCCGGGTCAGCCAGCTTGCTGCGGGCCCAGTCTGGCCCTTGGCCCGGGCAATTTTTGCCCGTTGCAGGCATACCTCGGCAGCCGTGTCCGCCCCTGGCAACCGATCCAACAGTTTTGCTGCCTGATCAAACCCCTTTAATTTCATATGCACCAGAGCCAGGTTGTACAGCGCCTCCGGTGAATCCGGCAGCAATGCCAGAGCCTGTTCCAGCAGCTGCTGCGCCTGGGGCAGGTCGTTGCCATTTAGCGCCGCGATGCCGAGTCGATTCAGGGCCACGGTCTTGCCTCGGGTTAACCCGGGATGGTCGGGCAGGGCCCCTAAGGCATGGTCAAAGTGGGGCAGGGCATCCCGGTATCGCTGCAGCTGCATCAGGGCGTTAATCAGGCCGATTCGGGCCTTCTTACCCTGAGCGCTATCGTCTACTAAGGGGGTTAGGAGCTTGATCGCCCGGTTTGGCTTGCCGGCGGATATGGCCTTGTTTGCCTGCTGAAGCCTGTCGCTGTTGGTCATGCCGGCAACTGGACGCAGGTCAGTGGGTTTTTACTTCAGCGGTGCCGTCTGGCGTAATGCTCATCTGGTATTGAAAGCGGTCCGGGTTGTACACCGCGTACAGATGATCCACCAGCTGTTCGGCGGCGTTAAATGAGCGCCGATAAAGGCTTAGCATGGGTTTGCCGGGCATCACCCCCAGGGCATCAGCCTCGATGGGTGATGCGGCCTTGGCGGACAGGGTCTGTTCTATGTTGTCGATGTGAATGCCCGCTTCCCGCAGCAGCTCCAGCCGCGGCCGCTTGGCCAGTTCAGAGCGCGATACCTGATCCTTATTAAGGCCCAGAGTCCAGGTTTCATAATAGGCAAAGGGCATGCTTAGGGCGCTGCGGACCCGGATGATCTGGCACAGCCGTTGTTTTTCCTTGAGGTCAAACAGGTTGGCCAGGGGCGCAGGGGGGCTGGCAAAGTGCAGCCCCAGGACTTTGATCTTGGTAGACCGCCCCATCATTTCCAGGTTTTCCAGCATGCCCAGCAAAGGCGCATTCACCGGTTGAGGGTGATAGCTGTAGCTAACGAAGGTGCCGCGCCCCCGATGCCTGACCACCAGGGTTTCGGTGGCCAGGTCGTGGAGCGCGCGCCGGGCGGTTATCCGTGAAACGCTGAAGGCGTCGGCCAGTTCCTTTTCCGACGGCATCCGTTCACCGTCTTTTAGTACGCCGCCCACGATGCAGCTCTTAAGCATGGTGAACAGCTGATGATAAAGGGGCGTTGGAGAATCCGGGTCCAGCACACCCTTGCTGTAGTGCCGCAGCAGGTCGGAGCTGGACTCGGACAATCGTGTTGACTCAGGCACTGCGTGCCGAACTGGCCAGACCGTGTGCGTGCACCTGGTAATACTCAACCCCGGCATCAGCGAATTCCGCATCGTCCCGCAGGCCGATGCGATCGAGCAGAAAACGGGCCTGGGTAGGCGCTCGCAGGCCGTCACACTCGCCGGTGTCGTGGAGCACCTCGTACTGCCGCTGTCCCAGGTCGATGGGGTTGGCCAGAGTCTGGGCAAACTGGATTCGGGCCGCGGCACTCTGCCAGCCTTCCACCAGGTTGGCCGGGATGGCTTCAGCGGCGTCGCCGCTGCCATATCCCACCAGCAGAATTTCATCCCCCGCATTAAGCCCGTTATGGCCGGCGTCAGTATCGATCCTGGGCCCAGCGGCCTCTTCCAGGCCGGCACCCAGCCACGCGGGCAGAGCCGCGGTGTACAGATTGCCAATCTCCATCATTGCGCTGGAGCCCAGGGCCAAAGGACTACCAATGTTGTCGGTGAAAAACGGATGTTTGCGACTGGCCCTGATGACCTGCATGGCCAGCGGATAAGGGTCTTCGTTGAGGCGGTTTTGCACCACCAGGTCCAGCAATTCTGGGGTTGCTTTCAGCTCAGCTTTTAAGGCGGCCGGATCAATGCCGGCCAGTCCAGCCACTGCCGCCAGTCCGTCCCCTGTCGCGTCGTCGCTGGCCAGTGCTCCCAGCACTGAAATGGCCAGGCCAGTCTCAGGCATTCGGCGGTAGGGCCGGTGCATAAACACCGCCGCCAGGGATGCCATGTAAGCCTGGGGGGCTTGGCCGCGGCGCCGCCATAAATCCCGCATGGCGCTGAGGGTGGCGTCCAGGTAGCAGCTGGTGGAATAGTGGCCATTAAACACAGGAAAGTCCCGGCTCTGGCCAAACGGACGGGGGCTGCGTGAACTGGCTTGACTCATGGGTTTGCGGAAGTCGATCTGGCGGTAATCCGAGGCGCTGCCGGCCCAGGGTAGCTGGAGCTCCAGCAGCTCAGGGCGCTGGCTAAGCAGCATCGCCACGGCGCCGGCGCCCTGGGTGGGCTCTCCGCTGCTGCCGCGAGCGTACTCAGCGACGTCGCCACAGACCACCAGGGCCAGAGAGTCTTCCGGCTCGCAGGCCAGGAAGCGGGCGGCGCTTTTCAGGCCATACACACCGCCCAGACAGGCGTGCTTAAACTCTGGCACTTCGCAGTGACGACTGATGGGTTGCAGCCCCAGCTGGGGCAACATCTGATTGAGCAGGCCTTTGACCACCACCGCTCCTGCCGAGTTGTCGGTGCTGGATTCGGTGCCCAGGGCCAGATAGCGGATACGGGTGGTGTCCACAGCGTTATTGACGATGAGCCGCAAAGCCGCTTCAGCGGCCATGGTGTAGACGTTCTCCCGGGGCCCGCGCACACGAAAACTTCGCCCTACGACTCCCTCAATTTTGGCCCAGGGCTGGTCGTACCATTGGCACCAGCGAGACAGGTCAACACGATAGGGTGGGAGATATGCGGCAATTGCGCTGATGCCTGGAGCCATAACCAATGATCGTTAATAGTCAGGCCCCAGTATGCCGCACCAGGCCGCGGGTTTAAATCACGCCGTCCTCGGCCATTTTGGCAATCTGCTCGCCGGTGTATCCCAGCATGTCTTTTAGCACCTGTTCGTTGTGCTGGCCCAGCTCTGGGCCGGCGCTGTGCACGCCGCCGGGAGTCAGGGAGAGCTTCGGTGCAACATTTTGCATCTTCAGTTCGCCAAGTTCTGGATGCATGACCTTAATGATGGCCTCCCGGGCCTTAAAGTGGGGGTCTTCCAACATCTCCGGTGCGCGATAAATCTTGCCCACCGGCACCCCGTGCTGTTCCATCAGATCAACCAGGGTGTCGGCGTCTTTGGTGCCGGTCCAGTCCGACACCATCTGATCCAGCTCTACCTGAACCGCGCCCCGGGCCGCATGGGTCGCGTAGCGAGGGTCTTCAGCCAGTTCTGGCTGGCCCATGGCGCTGGCCAGTCGCTTGAATACCGTGTCCTGGTTGGCGGCGATCAAGATCATCTTGCCGTCAGAGGTGGGATAGACGTTGGAAGGCGCAACGTTGGGCAAAATGGCGCCGGTTCGCTCGCGGATGTAGCCGGTCTTGTCATACTCAGTGACCAGTGATTCCATCATGTTAAGCACCGCTTCGTAGATCGCCGAGTCCACCACCTGACCATCGCCGGTCTGGTTTTTGTGGTGCAGGGCAGCCAGTGCACCGACGGTGGCGAAGGTTGCAGCCAACGAGTCGCCAATGCTGATGCCCATGCGGCTGGGCGGCGATGAGGGATCGCCGCAGACGTAACGCAGGCCGCCCATGGCCTCGCCGATGGAGCCATAGCCAGCGCGCTTTGAGTAAGGGCCGGTCTGGCCCTGGCCCGATACACGAATCATGATGATGCCCGGGTTTATGGCCTTCAGCTGCTCATACCCAAGGTTCCACTTTTCCATGGTGCCGGGCCGGAAATTCTCCAGCACAAAATCTGCCTGAGCCACCAGTTCGCGAACGATGGCCTGACCTTCGGCTACCCGCAGGTTGACCGTCACGGACTTCTTATTGCGCGCCACCACCGGCCACCATAAGGACTTGCCGTGGGCTTTTTCCTGACCCCAGACCCGCATCGGGTCACCTACCCCGGGTGCCTCCAGCTTGATCACTTCAGCGCCCATATCGCCGAGCAGTTGACCGCAGAAGGGGCCAGCGAGCAGGGTGCCCATTTCAATTACGCGTAGGCCTTTGAGTGGTCCGCTGGGTCCAGTGGGCTGAGTCATTGACATTGTTCCGAGTTTAGTTGTGCTGATTTATATAGTTGTTGAGCCCCGCCCGTCAAATGTCCAGACATTTCCAAGGTATACTTGGCGTGTATGGCTGCGGAGAATGCTAGTGAGTTTTATTGAGGTTGTAGAAGTAGGCCCCCGGGACGGACTGCAGGCTGAGCCTGAAATAGTTTCCACCGCTGATAAGGCGCAATTTGTGCGTCGGTCACTGGCTGCGGGTATCCGCAGGCTGGAGGTGACCAGCTTTGTCCATCCTAAGCGAGTGCCCCAGATGGCCGATGCCGAGGATTTGCTGGCCTGCCTGGAAAAACTGCCGGACTCCTGTTTCATGGGGCTGGCTCTGAACGAGCGGGGCGTGCAGCGAGCGCTGGCTGCCGGGGTGGACGAAATTGGCTTTGTGGTGGTGGCAAGCAACACCTTTAACCTGAAAAACCAGGGAGTAAGTTCCGAGCAGTCCGTTGAGGCATTCGGCAAGGTTTGTGCGATGGCCCAGGCTGCCGGCACCCCGGTAAGCCTGACCCTGTCAGCGGCCTGGGGCTGTCCCTTTGAAGGCCTGGTGGAACCGGCCAGAGTGCTGGAGCTACTGGATTTGTGCCTGCCCTTTGGGCCCAGCGAAATTGGTCTTGCCGATACCATTGGTGTTGCCGTTCCCAGGGCAGTGACCTCACTGGTTAAAGGGGTCCAGAAAGCCGCCGGTGATTTGCCCGTGCGTTGCCACTTTCACAACACCCGAAACACCGGCATAGCCAATGCTTTGGCGGCTGCTGAGGCCGGTGCCCAGCGGCTCGATGCCAGCACTGGCGGCATTGGCGGCTGCCCCTTTGCGCCAGCGGCCACCGGCAACGTGGCGATGGAAGATATGCTCTATGCGCTGCATAACTCGGGCTTTGAGACCGGCGTGGATCTGGCTCAGGTGCTGGAAACCGCGTCCTGGCTCGACGGGGTTATGGGCAAGCCTGTACCCAGCATGTTGTCCCGGGCCGGCGATTTTCGATTTGAGGCGCGGCCCTGAGTTTGCCTGAAAGCCGCTGTCCGATTGCCCCTGTTCGTGCCTGGTTCTTACCCGGGTTCTTATCAGGGTTTTTGCCAGGTCCCCTTGATGACACCGGGTCTCCGCTGTCATCAATTTCTACCCAACCAAGTTACTGTTAAGGAAACGCAATGCCCACTGTAAACGTCAACAACCACGACATGTATTACGAGATCATCGGTGAAGGTGACCCTGCCATTTGCATGGGTGGCTGGGGCACCTATTGTCACGGCAATGAGCGCAATCTGGCCCAGGGGCTGACAGACCGCTATAAGACGCTGCTGATAGATTACCGGGGAATTGGTGATTCCAGCGACGACCTGTCTCAGCCCGCCACCATGAAAATGCATGCCCAGGATGTGATGGAGCTGCTGGATCATCTGGGCTGGAGTAACGTTCACTTTATCGGCCTGGTGGGTATGGGTGCCTGCGTCGCCCAGGAGGTGGCCATTCAGCGCCCGGAGCTGGTGCGCTCCATGGTCAATATGGGCTGCTGGGCAGCGGTGGACGACATGCTCAAAGATCAGCTGGAGCTGTTCCGTGATGTGCACAAGGAAATGGGTTTTGCAGCCTTCCAAAAGCTGGTCTGCTGCTACTCCTTCCGTAACGACTTTTACAATGAAAATCGACACCGCCTGCTGGGGGAAACTGGCCCCTGGTCAGAGCTGGTGGGTCGCCAAACCACCCACGCCCGGTTGGTGGATGCGTGCATCAGTCATGACGTTCGCGATCAGCTGCATCAGGTTACAGCGCCCACCTTAATGGTGCACTCCGGCATGGATGTGATTACCACCCCCAAGTACACCCGGGAAATTCAAGCCCTGGTGAACACGGCAGAGGGTGTGGATATGCCTGAAGTTGCCCACGTGGTGGCTGGCAAGGAACAGAAAATGGCATTTTGCGACATCCTGTTTTCCTTTTTGGAAAAACACTAACAGTCTGCATTCGGCATAGATAGGTTGAAAAAGCCAAGGATGGCTTTTTCAACGCCCTACTATCGTCGCCGCTCAAGTACCCACACGCCCAGCACAATCATGGCGCTGCCTACCAGCTGCAACGGGTGCATGACCTCGCCCAGCAACAGGTTAGCCAGCAGCACCGTTGCTGCGGGGCCCAAGGTGCTGATCATGCCGCCCCGGGTTGCGCCAATTTTGGCTACGCCTTGACCCATTAACACCAGCGGTAACACGGTGACGCCGATCACCATCAGCGCCATTAGCCACCAAAACTGCGGGGTTTGATGGGCTAGATCCGCTAGATCGGCAAACACCAGAAAATGGGCGCCGAAGCCCAGGCCTGCGGCAGTCATGGCCCAGGTGGTGAACTGCAGTGAGCCCATCAGCGGGCCGTATTTGCCGTTAATCACATAGAACACAGCCACCCCGACAGCGGCAATTAACACCAGGCCTGAGCCCTGCAGATTGCCCTCAAGCAGATCTCCATCAAACGCCCCCACCGCCAGCAGCACGCCAAGGTAGGTCAGTAGCAGGGACCAGCCGACCCGCTTAGACGGCAGCCTGCGGGTGCGGGCAACCTCAAAACTCACAATAACGATGGGGTAGCTGAATAAGATCACCCGTTCCAGGGAAGCGTCGATCATGGTCAGGGCGTAGAAATCCAGATACGCCCCCACGTAATAACTGGCAAAGCCTATGCCCATGGCGATAGCCAATTGCCTGGGTTTTACCGCCAGCATGGGGGCCAGACCAACCCGAAACACCGCCCAGCCCCAAAACCCGAAGATGGCGATGACGGACCTCACTGAAGCCACCATGGTCGCATCGGCGCCCTGTGCGTACATCAGCTTGGCCACGATGCCTTTGGTTGACAGCAGCACCGCGCCCAGCGCTACACAGACGATCCAGATCAGCCGGCTTGGGTCAGTTTTTCCTAAATGTCCGGACATTTGATCTATACTCGCATAAAGCACGGAGAGAAACAGTTATGACAAAGCGATCCATGGCCCTGGTAGGGTTCGTACAGGCTCAAAATTGTTCCAACTACGCCGCCTCCTGGCGCCATCCGGAGGCAGACCACGGGTTTTTGACGCTGGAATACTACCAGCGAATTGCCAGCACCCTGGAAGCCGGTAAGTTTCAGCTGATGTTCTTTGATGACCGTCTGGCGATGCCGGATATTTTTGGCGGCGACCACGGTGATTCGGTGCGCAACGGCGTGCGGGTGGTGAAGCTTGATCCCATGGTGGTGCTTTCCACCCTGGCTGCCAACACCTCGCGACTCGGGCTGGGCGCCACCATGTCCACCTCCTACTATCCGCCGTTTCACGTCGCCCGATCCTTTGCCACCTTGGATCATATGAGCAACGGCAGGGCCGGCTGGAACGTGGTTACTTCGCTGAACGATTCGGAGGCCTGGAACATGGGGGCCACCGAGTCCATCGCCCATGACACCCGCTACGATCGCTCCGATGAGTTTATGCAGGTGGTGCTGGGCCATTGGAATGCCTGGGAAAAAGACGCGCTGACCCTAAACCGGGCCAGTGGAGAGTTCGCCGATCCCGCCAAGGTGTCTCGACTGGATCACGTGGGTGAGTATTTTCGCTCCCGCGGGCCCCACACCGTGCCCCAAACCCCCCAGGGTCACCCCCTGGTGATTCAGGCCGGGCAGAGTGGCCGGGGTCGCCAGTTCGCGCTGCAGTGGGCGGAGCTGATTTTCGCCATTTTCCCGAATCTGGATTTTGCCAAGCGGGTTTACGGGGAAATCTCGGCTCAGTCCATCGCCTGCGGCCGTGATCCGGACTCTTTTAGGGTTACCCCGTTAATTTATCCCATCGTTGCTGCTACCCAGAGTGAAGCAGAGGATAAGGCAGCCCTGGCGGAGTCGTTGGCCAAACCCATCGATGGCCTGACCCTGTTGTCTGAAGCAATGAATTTTGATTTTGGCAGCAAACCCCTGGATCAGCCCTTTACTGATGAGGACCTTGACGCCATCAGCGGCCTTAAGTCGATTTATGATCGGGTGGTGAAGCTGTCCGGCAAAGCCCACCCGACGGTAGCGGAGTTTGTAAAGTTCAGCGGCCGAGGCACCCTGAAAGAAGCGCCCAACTTTGTTGGCTCAGCCAGTCAGGTTGCGGACGGGCTGGAAGAGTGGTTTACCGACCGGGCGTGTGATGGATTTGTGGTGGCCGCCAGTCATGTGCCGGGTTCCTACCAGGATTTTGTCCAGCTGGTGGTGCCGGAGCTGCAGCGCCGTGGCCTGTTTCACAAGGACTATCAAGGGCCTACGCTGCGGGATAATCTTGGGTTCAGCGGCTACCGTCAGGCTTAAGGTGTTGCTGGGGCTAGTGGACTGCCAGGTTATTGGGCCCCGTAGAGCGAGAAGGCGGCCCAATAAAACGGGTGTTGCCGGCGATTGCTGAAGCCGCTGCGCAGGCGGTCGAGCATGGACGGTTGGAGAAACTCCAGCTGGGCCAGGCGCAGCGCGGTGGCATCATCGTTGCCGCTGGCGCGGTGTTGATAAAAGTTTCCCATCAGACGGGCCGTGGCTTGGTCAGACACCGGCCAAAGGCTGGCCATTACCCGTCGGGCGCCGGCCACCCCAAAGGCCCGGGTCAGCCCCATCAGGCCTTCCCCGGCGGCTCCTTCACCCAGGGCCGTGGCGCAGCCTGAAAGGGTTACCAGGTCTGCCTTGAGGTCCAGGTTTCCCAGGACTTCCCAGGCCATCAGACGGCCATCATGCTGGTCATCGGCGCTGAGCTGCAGATAGGACTCCATGGGTGGGTCGACCCGGGTCACGGCGTGGGCGGCTACGTGCAACACGCCGGCGCCTGCGGCCGCCAGGCGCAGATTGCTCTCGCTGGCACCCTCGTCCAGAAACACCTGAGAATCGTCAAACAGGCTGGCAATCCGATTGACCTCCCGACGGGCTCCTGGCAACGCGGCGGTGCTGGACCGAATCCCCGCCCGGTTGGGATCGGTGGGCGATGGGTCGGCGGCCCCCGTGGCCGGATCAGCGAAGGCAAGCAAGGGTCCGGTGCTGGCAAGCCCGGCCTGCCGGGCGAAAGCCGTGGCTGACCAGCCCAGCTGAATTTCCGCCACCTCGATGAGATATTGATCGTCGATGATCAGCGCAGACAGGGGCACCAGCCAAAGTTCCGCGTCAGGAATGATGATCAGTCGATTGACCTTGTTGAGGCTGGCCGTCAGAGGTTTCAGCAGCGTGTCGCCTAAGGTCTTAAGACCCGTGTTCAGGGCTTGGGCGCTGCCGTCACCGGCATCAGGAACCCCCATCAGCACGCGGATCTGTTGGGCTGTGGTCTGCAGTTGCTGGCGGCCTAAGGGCAGGCTGTGATGAGTCAGATTGCCATCGTGGGTGACGACAAAGCCCTCCACATGGTGTTCCTGGGAAATAAAACTGATCAGCGCTTGCCCAGGCTCAAGCTGCTTAGCAATGGCTGCCGGGGTCAGCGCCTTTGGAGACAGCAGGGATCCGGCGTTGCTGACGTTCCGAAGCTCGTCGCCGGTGTTACGCCAGCTTAGCCGGGCGGCCGTCAGCGCCGCCTGCTCAGCGCCACCGGCGTCAAGGGTGGTGGCCGCCTTGAGGGCTGATTCATAGTTGGACTGGGCCGTTTGCCAGCGGGCTTTTGACGCTTCCGGCAGACGGCTGGTGAGCGCCGCGGGACGGCTGCCCAAAAGCGCCAGAAAGCTCTGGGCCCGGTAACGTTCAGAAACGGCGAAGGCCTTGTCCAGGTCCCCCGCCGCCAGTTCTGCTTCAAGCAGGCGCCGGAAGAAGCCGCTGTAAAACTGGCGGAAAGTGCTGATGGCTGCGTCGCCGCCGCCCAGACGAGCCTGCAAAGATTCAATCACGTCCACCGCTTCGCGAAACCGCTTAAGGGCTGTGGTGGTATCGCCTAGCGAATCATCCAGGGCGCCCAGGTCAAACACCGTTTGCGCGTGCAGCACACTCTCTGGGTTGACCCGTAAAATCGTTTCCAGGGCATCATTTAGTGTGACCTCAGCCTTGGGGTACTGGTTGGTCAGCAGATACATCTGGCCCAGGGAGTGAGATGAGGTGGCGGCTAAATAGGAGTCTGGCAGCAGCTGTAGATACAGTGCCTGAGCCTGAAGTTCGGTATTGATGGCCTGCTCCGAGTCGCCGGCGGCCCAATATCGCAGGGCCAGGCTGTGCAGGGTGCGGGCCACATCCTCGGTGCCAGGTACCAGCTGACGCTGCAGCTCCAGCACGGTTTCCAGCATGCTGGCGGCTTCGTTGTGGCGATTTTGCTGAGCCAGGGTCAAGGCAATGTTGTAACGGGTTCGGGCCACCACCGGGCTGATGGGATTGCGTTTTTCAAACTGCTCCAGGGCCTGCTGATAGAGGCTACGTGCAAGCTCAAAGTCCTTGCGAAGAAAATAAATCAGTGCCAGGTTGACCTGGAAACCTGCTGCGACGAAGTCTCCCCCTTGCTGGCTTTGCGCCATGGCGATGGCTTCGCGCACCAGTGCTTCGCCGCGCTCAACGTTGTGGGTACGAGAGTTGGCGAAGCCGAGGAAGTTGAGCACTTTTGCTTCGGTGAGGGAGTTGGGTTCTGACTCGCGGCTGGCCTGCAGTGCCTCCTCACCCAGGGTAACCGCGTCATCGTATCGGCCCTGAATGGCCCGCACCTGTGCCAGCCCGCGCAATGCCGATGCGCCTCGGGGGTCAGCTCCCGGATGGGTGCGAAACAGCTCCACAGCCTGGCTGAAAGCTTGTTCTGCCTGGGCCAGCTGGCGCTGTTCATAGGCGGCATAACCAATTTGGGTTTGAATCCGCATTTGATGCTGCAGGGCCTGTTCTTTGGTCCAGTATTGCAGGGCCTTGTTGAACCAATTTAAGGCGATGGCTGCGTCCCAGGTGATCATGGCGGAACGGCCCAGGCGGTAATGTAGCAGCGCCTGTTCAGCAGGGTCGGTGGTTTCGGTCAGCACCTGCTGCCAGAGCTTGCCGGCGGCGCCGGTATCGCGAAGCGAATCCATGGCCTCGGCCAGCATCCAGCGCATGGCGCGCTGGTTTTCGGTCCCGCCGACAGTCTCATCCCTGGTCTGCTCAATGGCGATGGCGGCCTGGGCCAGGGCTTCGCTGCTGAGCTGTGAGGGATGAAGGCGTCGAAGGAACTGTGCCCTGGGGCCAGTGACTTCCGCCGGCGGTTCGGTGGTGATTCCCCATTGGCCCGGCGCAAGGCTAAGGCTTATGGCTTGGCCATCGCGCAACAGGCTCAGGGTGCCTCCCTCAAAACGGCCCCGGGCCTGTTCCGCCAGCAGTGCATCCAATGGCCATTCAATCGCCAGTTGTTGACCTTGTCGCTGCCAGCTAACGAGTAAATCGCCGGTCTTGAGTCCGGCTCGGTCTGCAGCCTGGCCCTCTGCCACCTGGGTGATCAGGACCTGGGCCGATGTCGGCCAGGTGAGGACGCTGCCAAGCAGCAACAGCGCCGCCAATAACAGGCTGCGCTCGGCACAGCGATGTGCCGACATATTCGGTGACGTTGCGTCACTGAAAATGTGAGAGAACGGAAAGTCGCATTTTTTGTTCTCGATCTTGAAAAAGCCATGGATGGCTTTTTTCAACAGCCTGCTAATTACCATCACCGCACTCGAAACCAGTGGGGGCCCGCCGTCACCGTACCTGAAGCATCTTCCAGCTGCCAAAGCAATGTGGCTTTGCTGGGCAGATGCTCGGCAGGCATCGCCATGGGTGGTTGGCCCAGCTCGGACAGCCATAAGGTGGTGGCTGACTCATTCATCAGGCGCACGCGGCGGACACTGAGGTCATCGGGTCGGGGCCAGTTGAACTGGGCCGCAGTAGAAGTCAGCTGTGCTCCTGGCAGGGGCGAAAGTCCAGCGTCTACTGTCCTCAACACGTCGTCGTCACGTTTATCGCTGATAAACAGCACCGCCGCCAGGGCGATGCCGGTAACAGCGATGACGGCGGCCATGGCTCTTGGCAGCCAGGCAGACGCAATGGGTGTGGCCAGCTCTGATGTCGGCTCCACGGTAATGGCTACTGCCCGAGCGCACTGGGTGCAACGCTCCAGGTGTTCAAACAGGGCTTCACGCCGGCTGGCCGGTAGCGACTGATCTACCAGGGCCGCTAACTCGTCGGACGAGGGGTGTTGGCTGTCGCGCTGGCCAATCAGCTGAGCCAGCTCTTGATTACTCATTTTCAAGTTCGATACCTCGCTTGCTCAGCTCGCCGCGCAGCTGCTCCAGGCCACGATAAACCAGGTTGCGTGCTTTGGCACTGGACCAACCACACAGAGCGCCAATCTCGTTCACGGCCAGGCCATGCAGCCGTAGCGATACCGCCCGTCGACGGTTAGCGCTGAGGGCGTTCAGGGATTGCTGGGTGGCGTTGGATAGCTCGGACATGCGCTGTTCGCCCTGCACCGGGTCCTGCAGAGGGGCGTTGGTTTGGGTGGAATGCATTTGCTCATCAAACTCCCCGCCCCGACGGCTGGTTTCCCGCGCCTGGGCGCGTCGGACCGCGTCGATCAGGGCGCTGTTGACCACGGTCTTGAGATAAGACGCGGCGTGGGTGAGATTTGTCTCAGCATTCAGCGCCCGCCACAGGCGAATCCTGACCTCCTGCTCGATATCCTCAATGTCCACGGCCGGATCCAGCATGCGCTGGCCGCGCAGCCTTGCACGCACCCCGGGACCATGGCGACGCCAGATTTCGTCAAAATCCTGTTCTTTGATGATCATGGTTCAACGCTAGTGCAGATGGCTGCCGGCTGCGACATGGAAAGGTAAGAGTTTGTACTTCGCATGGTCCATGATTATGTTGCAATATTCGGCCATGGCACAGTCTTGCGACAATGGAGCCCATCCAGGCGACGAATGGGTGTTCGGCTACGGCTCACTGATTTTTCGGGTAGATTTTCCCTATCATGAGCGCTGCCAGGCATCGGTGGTGGGTTGGGAGCGACGCTTTTGGCAGGGCTCCCACGATCACCGGGGTACGCCTTCAGCACCGGGGCGGGTCTTGACCCTGATCCGCCGACCGGCGGTTCGTTGCGGCGGTATGGCCTTTCGGGTGCCGGTGTCGGCGCTTAGGGCGCTGGACTATCGAGAAAAAAACGGTTATCAACGGCAGCGAATCCGCATCGACCTTGCAGGCGGCAATTCGGTGCAAGGCATTACCTACATCGCTGGGCCCGATAATCCGGCCTTTCTGGGGCCCGCCTCAGATCAGGCCATTGCTCGTCAAATGCTGGCCAGCTGCGGTCCCAGCGGTAACAATGCCGATTATGTAACGGAACTGGCCCGGGCGCTGCGCGAGCTGGGTGAAAGCGATGATCACGTGTTTGGACTGGCCACCCTGGTGGCCCAGGCAACAACCACTCAGGACAAACCATGAACTACCTGATTTACTGCATCGATAACGAGGGCGCTCAGGCCATTCGGGACCAACATTTAACCGCCCATCTGGCTCACATTGAACAGGTGATGGATCAGCTGGTGTTGGCAGGCCCGTTTCCCGGCGCTGCCGAAGGCGAACCCTGTCAGGGCAGCCTGCTGGTTTTTGAGGCCGCCGACGCGGCCCAGGCCGAGGCGCTATTTATGCGCGATCCCTATTTTGCTGCCGGGGTCTGGAAGTTTTGGGAGGTGCGGCCGTTTTTGCCGGTTGCAGGCACTTTGGTTGGTGGGAAAACCTGGTGATCCGGCGTTTACCTCAATGGTGTTTGCTCGGCTTGCTGGCCCATGGGGCTGTCGCTTTAGCCCAGGACGCCCGGATTAGCGGTGCCGAACTGATCTCAGGTCAGGCCAGCGAAGTTCTGGCATCCATGGCTGCCAAAGCCAATGAACTCGACGGGCCGCTGACGGTGGTAGGGCCGAAGCGCTGGCATGGCATGATCGGCAAACAGCTTGCTGGCCAACTGGACCCAAAGCAGATTCGTTTTCAAGATGGTGATGGCCAGAGCATTGCCTTTTACCTAAAGCCGCCTGGTACCAGCGCCGTATCCTCGTCAGCCCCAGCCCCTCTGGCACCCGACGCGCCGAAGGCAGTGGGGCCCAGTGCCAGCGCTGCCAGCCAGGCGCTGAGAGACACGGCCAGGGCCCAGGTAGAAAACCTTCAGCCGCAGATTATGGGGGCAGACGAATTGCTGGGGCGTAGTAGCTTGACCCCGGATTTTGGCCAGCCGCCAGCCGCTGCGGCGCCTGAAGCAGCGCCAGCCGGCCCAGCAACGTCGGTGTCGGCAGAGCCCGTGTCGGCAGAATCTGCGCCTGCGCCGCCCTTGGTAGCTGAGCCGGCAGTCCAACACAGCTTCGCTGCGGTCGAGTCTAATGCGGCCGCGTCAGCGCCGGATGCATCAGAGCCAAAGCCAGCAGCGGTTGAATCGGCGGCTGCACCCCTGGCCGAGGAGCCGGCGGATGATCCGTCGGAAAAAGCCCGGATGGAAGCCCGTTATAACGACGGGGGAGTGATTGATCGACAGATATCGGTGGCGGCGCTGCGGCCCGACGATATGCTCTACGAGGGTTCCGGGCGAGTGCTGATAGCGCGCCGAAAGCGGACAGGGATCCAATTTTACTGGCTTAGTGAGTCCATGGATCTGAGCAGGAAGGAATTGGAAAAAACCGGCAATGGACGATATCGAGTCCTGCGCCGGGTCCGTTAGCAGGGCGGGCGTCCGGCTCCGCCTTTAGGGGCAGAGCCGGCTTTACATCAGGAGTTTTCCAGCATCGGGCCAGCCACTGGATCAGGGAGATCCGATGGCGCAGGTCATGCGGCGATGGAGGCGCGCATCTTCTTCAGCGCGTTGGCTTCCAGCTGCCGGATTCGCTCAGCCGAAACGCCGTAGCGATCTGCCAGTTCCTGCAGGGTCAATTTCCGATCCTCCAGCCAGCGACAGCGGATAATGTCCTGACTGCGCTCGTCCAGTTGATCCAGCCCTTCGTAGAGCAGGCCGTTGTTGTGACTCTCAATGTCATCAGCTTCAGCCAGCATGGCTGGGTCTGTCACCGTTTTGCTGCGCAGATAGCTGGTGGGTGAGGGACGGGTGTCGTCGTCGTCCACCGGCGCATCAAAGCCGATGTCCTGGCCGGAAAGCCGTGACTCCATTTCCACCACAACCTCAGGCTTGACCCCCAGGTCCTTGGCCACAGCCTGCACTTCGGCATGGTTGAGCCAGCCCAGGCGTTTCTTGGACTTGCGCAGGTTGAAAAACAGCTTGCGCTGAGCCTTGGTGGTAGCGACTTTGACAATACGCCAGTTGCGCAGGATGAATTCGTGCATCTCAGCACGGATCCAATGCACCGCGAAGGACACCAGCCGAACGCCCTGGTCCGGATCAAACCGCTTTACGGCTTTCATCAGGCCAATGTTGCCTTCCTGTACCAGATCGCCCAGGGCCAGGCCGTAGCCTGAGTAGCTGCGGGCCACGTGCACAACAAATCGCAGATGGGCCATGATCAGTCCTCGGGCCGACTCCAGGTCGGCATTGTCGCGGAACTCTCTGGCCAAACGTTGTTCCTCGTCAAAGGACAGCACGGGCACCTGATTCACGGCGCTGATGTAGGACTCCAGGCTGCCTGTGGCCGATGGTACCGGCAAATTTTTGGTCACCAAAGCAGTACTCATGGTTATCTCCAAATTAATTAGCACTCGAAAGTTAGAGTGCTAACTGATTGTTAAGTTCCGTCACTGGTACCATATTTGACACAGGGGTAGTGAGCGGAGAACAGCGTTGTATTTTAGCCTAATTTTGGTGCTTTTTAAAGATGGCAGCCTGGGCGGCAACTTAAAATGCGTTCAGCAGCGTGCCGCCATCCATGACCAGGGTGGTGCCGGTGGTGTAGCTGGCCCCATCTGACAGCAGGTACAGGATGCCCTCCACCATTTCCTGGGGCTGGGCGTGACGACCAGCGGCGGTGTATTTGAGCATTTTCTGCACCAGTGGGTCGTCGGTCAGGCCTTTGGCCAGCTGGGTTTCCACCACCCCTGGGCAAACGGCATTAACACGAATCCCGCTGGCGCCGTATTCTTTAGCGAACCCCTGGGTCATGCTGATCATAGCGGCTTTGGTCATGGCATAGATCAGGTGTTGGCGAGCGGGCTGTAGACCCTCTATGGAGGCGACGTTAACAATGGCCCCGCCGCCGCTTTTTTGCATCAGCCCAATGGCCTGGGCGCTGAGAAAATACGGGCCTTTCAAATTGACGTCGAAGGTTTTGTCGAAGGCCCAGGGCTCGGCCTCAGCGGCCGGGCCAAAGTAGGGATTGGTGCCTGCATTGTTGACCAGGTAGCTCAGAGAGCCAATATCCGACTCAACTTTGGCCATCAGCGCGTTGATTTGCTCCATCTCACCCACGTGACAGGAGATGGCCGTGGCTTTGCCGCCGGCCTGGGTGATGCTGTCTGCGACTTCAGCCAATGATTCTGCTTTTCGCGACACCAGCACCACGTGAGCGCCTTCGTTGGCCATCTGCCGGGCTACCGCTTCGCCAATGCCTCGGGAGGCGCCGGTGATGATGGCGGTTTTGTTGCTGAAACGCTGAGTCATAAACTGTCTCCCGTTGAACTGAGCCGGCGAGGTTACGCCATGAAGCGGCAAGTGCAAAGGTAAAAGGGCACATCGAGTGAGGGGAGGGGAGGGGTTACTCGATGTGCCCAGACGAACTGCTTTACCGGCTCGGCGATGCTGCTGCAGAGCGCCTTCCGTGGAGCGCCGCGGGTTTTCAGCGGCGAGGACGGGTCCGTTTGTCCATGGCGTTCACGATACGTTTTGGAGCTGGGTGGTTCAAGAGATAAAATTGACGATATAGATGAAAATAAATCATCTGTTATTTGCCTAATGCGACCAATATAAACATTTTTGTAATAATTATGTTGGCTAGAGCATGAAGTTTCTTCACGTGTCCGTCATCGGATTTTGGCCTATTTGAGCCAGGGGCGCGGGTCCACCGGCTGACCGTTACGGCGCAGCTCAAAATACAGCGCCGGGCTGGATTGACCGCCGCTGGCGCCGGCCCCGGCAATCACGTCGCCGGCGCCTACCCAGTCTCCGACTTCCCGGTACAGGCTTTCATTGAAGGCATAAAGGCTCAGGTAGCCATCGCCATGGTCAACGATAATGAGCAGACCAAAGCCTCGCAGCCAATCAGCGTAGGCCACTCGGCCGTAGGACATGGCAGCCACTGGCGCCCCGGGCTGGGCGCTGATCAGCAGCCCCAGGCGGTGCATGCCACCGGGTTTTGGGCTGCCGGCGCCTTTGATCACACGCCCCTCAACGGGCAGGCGCAGATTTTTGGCTGGACTGGGCAATCCGGTGTTGCCATCGAGCCTGGCGGGAATATCGGCGAACAGCTCCGCCAGCTCGGCGATCAGCTGGTTGAGTCGCTCGCTATCGGCTTTCAGCTCCTGGCTTTGGCGCTGCTTGTCCGCAATGGCCGACTTGAGGGTTGCCGTGGCGGCGGCCCGCTGGCGCTGCTGCTGGAGCAGCGACGCCTGTCTGGCCGATTGCTGCTGGCGCTGGGTTTTGAGGCTTTGGCGGCGCGTGGCCGCCTCACTGCGGACCTGGATCAGTTCAGCCAGCTGGTTTTTCAGCAGCGCCAGCTGCTGCGCTCTGGCCTGGGCGATTAGGCGTTGATACTGCAGCTGGCGCGATGCTCCGGACAGGTCGTCGATGCTTAGCAGTGCGCGCAAACCGGAACCCTGTCCGCTGGACCAGGCATGCCGGACCGCTGCGGCCAGTTGACGGGTTTGGGTTTTCAGGTCATCGGTCAGGGCGGCAGACTGTTGGTCCAGGGCTGCTAACGCCGCAGATTCTCCGGCAATACTGTCGCTCAGGGTGTTGATGTCTCGCCGGGTGCGGCTGATGGCCGTTTCCACCTCGCGCAGGGCGGCGGTCTCACGGGCGAACTCCGACGCGCTGGTCGCCAGCTCCTGTTCAATTCGTTGAAGTTTTTCCTTAACCGCCTCCAGCTGTTGCTCCAGCTGCTGTTTGTTGGCCGGCTGGCAGTGGGCTGGGGAGAGCAGCAAAAACCCAAGGGTGATTGCCAAAACCGCGCCCCAGCTGCCTATCAGCGGCCCGCCAGAGGGCAATCGCCGGGTCCCACGCCAGGGGCTCAACTCTTGATTGGCGGATTTTTGCCTATACATGCACAATTGCCGCCTTAAATCTGCCAAGACAAAAACCTCTGATGCTTGAACGCCTGCCCGAATTTGCCGCCAACAACCCACTGCTGATCTTTATGTTTGTGGGACTGGTTGCTGCGCTGATCGTAACCGAAATGCGCCATAAGACTAGAGGCTTCGCCTCATTGAGCCCTGCACTGTTAACCCATTTGATCAACCGCGAGGATCCGGTGCTCATTGATGTAAGCGCCGCTGGTGAGTTTGATCGAGGCCACATTGTGGGGGCCCGCAACATTCTGCCATCATCCCTGGACCCGGCAAACAAACCGTTTACTGACTGGAAAGAAAAAAATCTGGCGGTGTACTGTAAAAACGGCATGGCCTCGGAGCAGATCTGCCGCAAGCTGGTGAAGGCCGGGTTCGCCAAAGTGCACTGGCTGCGGGGCGGCCTGGCGGCCTGGACCGGCGAGCAGTTGCCGGTAACTCGAGGCAAATAGACGCCATAGGGCGCTCTGACGAAACAACTCTTACTGGACAATCGAACTGTCCGTCCCACTTTTCCAAACTGACGAAGGAAGATCCATGGCTGAAGAAGACAACACAGCGGGCGCGCAGCCTGAAGCGGCACAGCAGTCGCGCTTTAACGTTCAAAAAGTGTTTTTGAAAGACGTTTCATTTGAATCTCCCGGTGCCCCAGGAATCTTTGCCGAACGCGGTGAGCCTGAGCTGAAGATGAATTTGCAGCAGCGGGTGCAGGCGGTCTCTGAAGGACAATACGAAGTCGTTTTGACCGTAACCGTCACCTGCAAGCTGGGTGATAAAACCGCGTATCTTGCTGAGGTGCAGCAAGCCGGTATTTTTGGTCTGGAAAATTTTGAGCAGGAGCAGCTGCAGGCCACCCTGGGCGCTTACTGCCCAACCATCTTGTTTCCCTATGCTCGCCAGCAAATATCGGAACTGGTCTCCCACGGCGGCTTCCAGCCGCTGCTGCTGCAGCCGGTCAATTTCGATCAGCTTTATGCGGACCAGGTGCGCAAGCGGTTTGAGCAGGCTCAGGCCGGCGGCAGCGCCTGATCAGCACGAACGCTCCACTGTGTGTCCTGGGCGCCGGCTCCTGGGGCACCGCGCTGGCGATGCAGGCGGCCCGTTCCGGTCGCAGCGTCCGGCTGTGGGGGCGCAATGCCCAGCAGGTGGCAGAAATGGCAGCCGGTGGCGCCAACATGGGCTATCTTCCGGGCTATCCCTTTCCGGCTTCGCTGCAGGCTGAGCCCGATATGGCCACAGCCTTAGCTGGCGCAGGGCTGGTCATGGTGGCGGTTCCTAGCCACGCGTTTGCCGCTACCCTTGCCAGTGCCGCGCCGATAATTAGCCCGGGGGCCCAGGTGTTCTGGGCCAGCAAGGGCTTTGAGCCGGAAACCGGTCGCCTGCTGCATCAGGTAGCCCAGGAGATTTTGCCCGACCAGCTGGAGGGGGCCATTTTGACCGGGCCGTCCTTTGCCCAGGAAGTTGCGGCGGATCTGCCAACGGCGGTGACGGTTGCCTCCGCCGACCCAGCCCTGGCCGGGGCCATTGTGGAAGTGTTCCACCACGGCAGTTTTCGTGCTTACCTCAGCAACGATATTGTTGGCGCAGAGCTCGGTGGCGCAATGAAAAACGTCATGGCCATCGGCACCGGTATTTCCGACGGTATGAACTTAGGCACCAATGCCCGGGCGGCTATCATCACCCGGGGGCTAGCAGAAATGATGCGCTTGTCTGATGCCCTGGGGGGGCGACGGGAAACCCTGACCGGTTTGTCCGGGGTGGGAGATCTGGTACTGACCTGCACCGGCGACCTATCCCGCAATCGGCGCTATGGGCTGGCCCGTGGCAAAGGCATGAGCCATGAAGATGCGCTGGCTGAGATCCAGCAGGTGGTAGAAGGGGTGGGGACCGCTCAGTCCCTGCTGGCGCTGTCCGCAGGGGCCGGTGTTGAGCTGCCCATCTGTGAACAGATTCACCGAATCGTGCGGGATGAAATCACCGCCGCTGAGGGTGTACGCAACCTGTTGGCCAGGGTTCCGCGGGTTGAGACTGACTGACCCGCTATACTGACAGCTTAATCAGGGATTAGGGGCGCTGATGGAACACCACGTTTGGTTAACTGTGCTGGGCCTTAGCGGCCTGCTCACCATGGCTGTTTTGGTATGGCCCCTGGCGGCTCGCCTGAGCTTTCCCTACACGGTGATGCTGGCCGCCGTTGGTTGCGGCATTGGTTACCTGGAGCATGCACTGTCCGCTGGTGCTTCCATGGGCGTGCTCAGCGACATGCTGGCGGCCCTGCATTCCCTGGACATTACCTCTGAAACCGTCCTGTTCGTGTTTTTGCCGGCGCTGGTGTTCGAATCGGCCCTGGCCATCGATGCCCGCAGGCTGATGGAGGACATTGCGCCGATATTGATGCTGGCCGTGGTGGGGCTGCTGATTTCCACCCTGATTGTTGGACTGGCACTACAGGCGGTCACCGGCATGGCGCTGCTGGTGTGTTTGCTGCTGGGGGCGATCGTGTCCGCCACCGACCCGGTTGCGGTAGTGGCAATTTTCAAAGATTTGGGGGCTCCCAAACGGCTGGCCATCTTGGTCGAAGGGGAGAGTTTGTTTAATGACGCCACGGCCATTGTGGTGTTCACGATTCTGTCCGCCATGGTGCTGGGTGAGTCAGACGCGGGAGCCCTGGCCGGCATCGGTTCTTTTCTGAAGGTGTTTTTCGGCGGGATTGCCGTGGGCTATTTCCTGGCCCGGATATTTGCTGCGCTGATGCAGTGGCTGGGGGATGCGGCACTGCCGAAGATAACCCTCACCTTGACCCTGGCTTATCTATCGTTCCTGCTGGCAGAGCATTACCTGCATGTATCCGGGGTGATGGCCGTTGTGACCGCCGCCCTGGTGCTGGGGTCCCGGGGCAGAAGCCTGTTTAACCGCGATGGCTGGCACGAGATGGAGGGGGTTTGGGAGCAGGTCGGGTTTATCGCCAATTCCGTGATCTTTGTGTTGGTGGGCATTGCGGTGCCGGGCATCCTCGCTGAATTTGGCGCACAGCATTTTGTTTGGCTGGGAGCCCTGGTGCTGGCCGCCTTCGGCGCCCGCTTTGCGCTGATTTTTGGCCTGGTTCCCCTGCTGACCCGAATAGGCTGGGCCCAGGCCGTGGGAGTGGGCTATCGAGCCGTGATGTTCTGGGGCGGATTGCGAGGCGCTGTGTCCCTGGCTCTGGCCCTGGCGGTGATGGAAAACGACGCGTTTCCCGCCGAGGTGCGCAGCTTTGTTGGCACTTTAGTAACCGGCTTTGTGCTGGTGACCCTGGCGGTCAATGCCACCACCGTGCAGTTTGTTATGCGCGCTTTTGGGCTGGATAAACTCAGTGCGGTGGACCTGGCGGTGCGTGACCGTGTGCTGAGTTCGGCCCTGGCCGGGGTAGGCAGCAGCGTGGTTGAAGTGGCGCGGGTGGCTGACCTGCCGGAGGACCTGGCGGCGACCTCGGCCCGCCCCTACCAGGATCGCGCGGAAAAATCCGCCAGTGAATCCGGCACGGTGGTGATCAGCCAGGAAAGCTGGGTAGAGGTGGCGCTGCAGGCGCTGACTGCCAACGAGCAGCGTATCTATGAAGGCTACTTTGACCAGGGCCTGGTGTCACCAGACATTACCCGGCGGCTGCTGAGCGGCGTCAACGACGTACACGACGGGATCAAGTCTGACGGTCGCAGCGGATATCTGGCCGCCGATACCCAGCAGTTAGCCATGGGCTGGGAAATCATGCTGGCGGCCCAGCTGCAGCGCCGACTGGGCATTACCGGGCCCTTGACCTCGCAGCTGGCTCAGCGCTTTGAGTTTCTCCAGGCCACCACTATGGGCTTGCGGGAACTCCAAAGCAAAGGGCTGGGTCAAGATCTGGCTCAGCCGGAGGTGATTGAAGAAGTCAACGCGCTGCTGGCGCAGCGGCTGGCCAATCATAGCCAGGCTCTGGCCTGCCTGAGGGCGGCCTATCCTGAATATGCCCGGGGGCTGGAGGCGGCATTGCTGGAGCAGGTGGCGGTGCGGCTGGAGTATGCGGAATACCGCAAGATGCTGGGGGCCTCATTGATCAGCAAGGAGGTCTATACCGATCTAAAGCGGGAGGTGGATGAGCATGCTGACAGCATCAGCTGGCCGCGCCTGGACCTGGGCCTTCAGGCCCACAGGCTGGTGGAAAAAATGCCGTTTTTTGCCGAGCTTTCGAAGCAGCATCAAACCGAGGTCTGCCGCATGCTGAAGGCCAGCCTGGCCCTTCCCGGTGAGCGGGTGATTACCCAGGGAGAGCGGGGCGACTGCATGTATTTCATCTCCTCCGGGGCTGCCCGGGTGATGATAGAACCAGACAACGTGATTCTTGGCAGCGGCGATTTTTTTGGCGAGCTAGCGCTGCTGGATGATGCGCCGCGCAAGGCAGACGTGGTGTCCGAGGGTTTTTGTGACCTTCTTAGCTTAAGCACCAAGGACTTCCGCCTGCTGCTGAAGCGTCATCCTGAATTGAAGGATGTGATTGAGGGGGTGGCCCGGGGTCGAGCCTGATAATGGTCGGTGCGCAGCGGACCGGCTGAGCCGTCACCCGGCCGGCGGGACCAGTCCTGCCTCAGCGGTCAGGAACGTTATGATCGCATCGCTGACCTCAACCGGTTTTTGTGCGTGCAGCCAATGTCCAGCGTCAGCAATGGTGGCCATCTGAGCATTGGGGAACAGGCCGGCGCATTGGGCTGTGATATCCAACGGTACATAGTCCGATTCGGCGCCGCGGAGAAACAGCACCGGGCCCTGGAAACTGCCCGTCACAGCCGGAAATCCCGCCACGGTATCCATTGATCTGGCAATCACTGGCAGGTTGATCCGCCAGCGCCACTGATTGTCTTCGCTGCGCAGATTCTGGAGCAAAAACCCCCTAACCCCGGCTTCTGCCACCGTCGGCGCTAGCGCCGCGTCGGCCTGGGCCCGGGATGACAAAGCGTCCAGGTCCAGGGCCGCCATGGCCTCAGCATAGGCCGTGAAACCTGAGCCGTGACTGATGGGGGCAGAGTCCATGACCAGCAGGGCGCTGACATTCTGGGGGTAGGTGGCGGCTGCGACCATCGCCGCTTTGCCACCCATGCTATGGCCAATCAGGGCCGCTTTGCCCTGGCAGTGAGCCTCAATAAACTCCACCAGATCTTCGGCCATGGCCGGGTAGGTCATCTCATCGCTGTGGGGCGAGTTGCCGTGGTTGCGCAGATCTACCAGCCATAGGCAAAAATCCCTCTGCAGCCGCCGGGCAATGGACTGCCAGTTGCTGGCGGAGCCAAATAGCCCGTGGATAATCACCACGTGAGGGTTGCTGGGGTCCCCCAGCTGGCGGAAATTCAGCTGCATTTAACTTCCCACTATGGCCTCAGAAGCAGGTAAAGCGCGCCGGCAAAGATGGCGTATTTGATCAGGTAATAAACCGGTTTGTTGATGGTTTTGAGGTTCTTGCCAAGCTGGCGCAGGGGGTAGATCAGACCAAACACACGGTTCAGCAGACCCACCGGCTCGTCAGCATGGTTGCGACTGCTGGAACTGGCCATAACCAGTCGCCCAAACAGGTGGTTTAGCCACTGGGCGATTGGGTTGCTCATGGGGCGCTCGATATCGCAGAACAAAATGATCCGGTCGGTGTTGGTGTTGTTTTGCGCCCAGTGAATGTAGGTTTCATCAAACAGCACGTGTTGGCCGTCGCGCCAGCCGTACATTTGGCCGTCGACAAAAATGCAGCAATCGTCGCTGTTGGGGGTCACCAATCCCAGGTGGTAACGCAAGGACCCGGCAAAGGGATCGCGATGGCGCATCAGTTCACCGCCCCCTGGGAGCATGGCGAACATGGCTCCCTTGAGGCCTGGCAGCTGTTTCAAGATGGCCACCGATTGGGGGCAAAGTTGGTCAGCGGAGGGCAGAGATTTGCCATACCAGGTGAGGTAAAAGCGCTTCCAGCCCCGGCGAAAAAAGGAGTTGAAGCCCACGTCGTCAAGTTTCTCGGAGGCCCGTACCTCACCGTCTTCATGCAGCGCTTTGGCCTCGTCCCTGAATACTTCCCAGTTATCCTTCAGGACTTGGAGCTGGGGCATCAGTGCGGTGTCCAGAAAGGGTTTGTTGGGCACCGCGGAGAACAGGTACATAAAGGCGTTCAGAGGCGATAAAAAGGTGGTAAAAGAGGTCAGTTGTCGCAGCGGGCTGAACCGAACTGCGCCACGAAAATGGACCACCGCGCCGCAGCCGGCCAGCAGATACAGCACACCCATGCCGGGGGAAATAAAAAAGCTCATCACGGCCCAAGTGTACCGGATTTGTTCAGTGCTTAGGTTGGCGCCAGCTGAAAGCCCAGCTGTCTCCAGGCCTCGTAAACACCCACTGCCACCGCGTTAGACAGATTCATGCTGCGGGCATCCCGGGTCATAGGCAGGGTCAGGGTTGCGTGGCATAGCTCCAGCACGGGTTGGGGCAGTCCGCGGGTTTCCGGGCCGAACAGCAAGACGTCCTGCGGGGCGTGCTGAAAGTCCACATGGCGCGCCGCGCCGCGGGTTGAATAACCCAGCAGGCGTCGTCCTGCCATGGCCTGGCAAAAAATTTCCCAGCTGGGGTGACGGCTAACGTGGGTCAGGCTGTGGTAGTCCAGTCCGGCGCGTTTCAGCCGGCGGTCGTCCCAGACGTATCCCAGTGGTTCGATCAGGTGCAGGCTGGCGCCGCTGTTGGCGCACAGGCGGATAATGTTGCCGGTGTTCTGGGGGATCTCAGGCTGATAAAGCGCAACGTGGAGTTGGCTGGTTTGCGTTCCGTTAGTCATTCCTGGTCATCGGCCTGGTCATCGGCCTGGTCATCGGCCCGTCGCCCCAGGCGATAGCGCAGGAAGCTGTAAAGGGCGCCGCAGAAAAGGGCCCAGCGCAGTCCGT
>CAYGPO010000023.1:30560-42749 GCA_964351665.1 uncultured Gammaproteobacteria bacterium
CGATAGCGCAGGAAGCTGTAAAGGGCGCCGCAGAAAAGGGCCCAGCGCAGTCCGTCCAGCCACAGGGGGGCCAGTGGTGAGGTATCCAGGCGAAGGGACAGCACCATGTAGCCCAGGGCGCAGCCAAAACATGCCGCCAGCCAGTGCTTGGCGAGTTGGCTCTGGCGGTGTATCAGCCACAGCAGGGGCGCCAGCCAGAGCAGGCAGAAAATGACGATTACGGCTTGGGCTGGCATGGGTTTGGTCGGTTAAGTATTTGCTGGGCCGGCGATTGAACCAGCTTTGCCCATTGGGCGTAAATGGCGGCGCCAGGGTGCAGGCCGTCAGCCGCGTAGTCCGACGGTCTGGCCATTCGGGTAGCCCGGGTGATATCGATGAAGCTGGCCTTGTAGGCTTCAGTCAGCCGTCTTTTTTGCCCGTTGTAATGATCGATGTTGGCACTGATTTGCCGGCGATTAGCGCCCCTGGCCAGGGCAAAAGGCGATTGCCCCCAGTCCGGGATGGACAGCACCAAAACCCGCTGCGGGTCATTGTCTGCCAGCGCTATGGCCGATTCCAACAGGGCGCTGTAGTCAGCCTCAAACTGCGCCACTGGGCGCCCCCGGTATTGATCATTAACGCCGACGGACACAGTGACCAGCCTGTAGCAGGACTGGATGCTGCCAGTGTTGGAGGTCGCCTTGCTGAGCGCCCCGGCCAGTTCGTCGGTGGTCCAGCCGGTTTGGGCCAGCACCTGGGGGGAAAATTCTGAGTCTGGCCAGCGATAGTGGGCCCTGAGTAACGCGGCCAGCTGGAATGGCCAGCTCTGCTCGGGGGTCAAACCCTCGCCTACGGTGTAGGAATCTCCCAGGGCAACAAACCCGCCAGCGGGCGGCCTGTCAGCCACGATTGCTGTGGCGGCAAACGCTGTAGCCCATAGCCAGGCCATCATTCACTGGCCATCTCATCAAGCAACAGGCCAATCCGATGGAAGGCCATGGTCAAGGTTTTGGAGTCAGGCAGGATAGTCAGTCGCATGGCGTCGTTTTCCGGATAGTGAAAGCTGCTGCCTGGCACTACCAGCACGTGATGTTGCTCCAGCAGCCGCATGGCGAACTGGTGATCATCAAATTGATCGATGCCAGAGACTACCGGGAACACGTACAGGGAGCCAGCTGGTGTCACCAAATCCATATAAAGACTGGCGGCGGCGGCCTCTACGGCGGTTCGGCGGCTCTCGTACAGACGTCCGCCGGGCCGGGTCAGCTCGTGCACGCTCTGATATCCCCCCAGCGCGGTCTGCACCGCCCACTGGCCGGGAACGTTGCTGCAAAGGCGTAGTGAGGCCAGCATTTCCGTTGCGATCAGAAAATCTTGGGCGCCGCTGCGATTGCCGCTGGTAACGCTCCAACCGACCCGATAGCCACAGGCCCGGTAGACTTTGGACAGCCCACCAAAGCTGATGCACAGGGTGTCTGTAGCCAGGGTCGCCATGGGGGTAAACTGGGTGTCGTCAAACAGCACCTGGTCGTAGATTTCGTCACTCATCATCACCAGCTGATGGCGCTGCGCAAACTCGGCCAGGGCCTCCAGGGTTTGTTTCGGATAAACCGCCCCGGTCGGGTTGTTGGGGTTAATCACCACCAGTGCCCGGGTGTTGGGGGTTAACAGCCGCTCCAGGGCATCAAGATCAGGCTGAAACTGCATTTGGGCGGGGCAAGGGTAGTGCACGGCTTTGCCGCCATTGAGCGCCACCGCTGCCGTCCAAAGGGGGTAGTCGGGTGAGGGAATCAGCACCTCGTCACCGGCATTGAGTAATGCTCGCAGGTGCAGATCAATCAGCTCGCTGACCCCGTTGCCCATGATCACATCTTCAACCGTGACGTCCATGACGCCGCGATTTTGCTGCTGCATCACCACTGCCTCGCGGGCTGGAAAGATGCCTTTCTGGTGGCAGTAGGCTTCGCTATTGGACAGGTTCTCAATGATAGCCAGGCGCATGGTTTCCGGCGTCCGGAAGCCAAAGCGGCCGGGGTTGCCAATATTTAAGTGCAGCACCTCGTAGCCCTGACGCTCCAGCTGTTGGGCGCGGCGGGCCAGGGCGCCGCGAATTTCATACTGCACCTCATCGAGCTGCTTGCTGACCTTGACCGTGGCCTGGGGGCGGGCGGAACCGTTCATGGCTGGTCTCTCTGACGACCCGCCAGCAATGCCAGCAGCGCGGCAAGGCCCAGCCCCAGCTCAACGGCCAGTGCAATCCAGACCATCTGGGGCAGGGGGCCGGTTTCAGCTAGTATGCCGACAATTCTGGCCAGGCCCAGGGCGCCATAACTGGCCATCACCAGCCACAGGCCGGCCCGGCGATAGGCTGAGCTAAAGCCAAACTTCAGTAACAGCAGCCCCAAACCGATCTCTAATCCACCGTAGAAGGCGCGGATTTCGATCCGATGTACGGGCTCAGGTGCCAGCACCAGGCCAAATGACGCCAGGCCCTCCAGGGGCGACAGCAGCAGCCAGCCACCGAACATCAGAAACCCGGTACCGGACAGCGCAATTAATAAAAAGTTTAAATTGTTGAGTAGCTTCATCGGTGTATTTGGTAAATAATTGATTTTTCTATGGAACAACGTGAACCCGGGACGTTAGTTCAAACCTTGGGAAACCGCAATGAGAATGTGGAAATATAATCACCTACTGGCGGCGCCGTTGGCGCTGCTGCTGAACCTGAGTATCGCCCACGGGGCGGTGGTTAACCTGGACTGGGACACCGCCGTGTTTCCTGCCGGTGGCTCTAACATTAACTATGCCATGGGTACGGTCAACGCTAACCTGGCCCACTCCGGTGGCCAGCCCGGCGGTCGACCCGCCGAGGTAACCACCTATTCCACCAGCGGAGGATTTGGCGCTGGTTCCAGTATTTTATACGGCGCCAATGCCGGCGCCCCGGTGACCTTTGATTTGACCTTTGCTGAGCCGGTCACCGCACTGCAGCTGTCCCTGTATGACGTTGACAATGCCGATGTGATTACCCTCAGTGCCTTCAACGGCGCCACCGACATCAGTACCAGCATTGGCCTGGCGGCGGTGTCCGGAACACCCACCTTTACCCTGGCGGGTAACGTCGCCACCGGCAGCAACACTAATTCCGGCGGTGGTTCCACCACTGGCACGCTGAACGTGACCGTGGCCGGACCGCTGACCCGGCTGCGGATTGTTGGAACCAGCCCCGGCACCACCAGCTTTCTGTTTGCGCTGTCCGATCTCACGGTCACCACCCCCGATCCACCCGCCATCGCCTGCTCAGTGCCCCTGAATCGGCTTGATTGGGGAAACCAGGCCTACACCTCCGGCGCCCTGTCCCAGACCTTCAATGTGGCGGATGTGGCGCCCTTTCCTGATGTGGTGTTCACCTTCTCTCACTTTGGCAATGTGGCGGATCTTGGCGACGGTACACCCGCCGAAAATGGTGGTTTCACCAATACCGGCTCCATCGGTGGTGGTGGCAATATGCTGAACTATTTTCACGACCCAGACCCCAATTCAGATTCCCAGCTGGTGGGTTTCCAGATTAACTTCAGCGACACCCTGCAGGACGTGCGCCTTTCCCTCGCCGATATTGATTCCAACGTGGTGGCTGAAGATTTTGCCGATCAGACCACCATCGTCGGCCTTGTCCCAGGCGGCGGCACGGTGGCGCCAATCTTTGAAGCGGTGTCCAGCGGTCCCACCTACGGGTTTTCCGGGACCTCGGTCAACGCCCACTTGGGCTTTGACGATAGCACCAACGATAGTCCCCGGTCGGCGGTGAACATCTATTTTGATCAGGACGTTGTCGGGGTTCGGATTAGCTATGACGATCTTGGCCCCAACTCCTGGGACAGCTCCCGAGCCATTTTGCTGTCGGATATTCTGTTTTGCCCACCTTCATCGGTGCCGGTGACCTTGAGCTACTTCACCAGTGCCAGGGTCAACGGCGCGGTAGTCGCTGACTGGCAAACCGCCTCTCAGTCCATGCACGCTGGCTTCGAGCTTCAGCTACTGGGCGCCGGACAAAAAGCCTTAGCTGCCCAAACGGTGCAGACCAACCGGCAATGGTCAACGGACATTGAATCTTATTCCCTGGCCCTTGACGGTGGTGGTGATTCGCTGCTGCTGGTCAGTCACGACATCAACGGCGATAGCCAGGAGTTTGGGCCCTTTGACGTGGGCAGCAGCCACGGCACGCAGCTGGAGCCCAATCCCATCAACTGGCCGGCCATAGAGCAGGAGCTCAACGCCAGCTTAGGGCTGCGGGGGCTTAAAACCTCCGCCGGCGGCATGCTGCAGCGCCAGACCAAGGGGGGCTCCAGGGCCGCCTGGCTGGAGGTTACAGAGGCTGGCTTGCAGCGGGTGACCTTCGAATCACTGCAGCAGTCCGGGGTTGACCTGCAGGGAGCGTCGGCCAGCGAGCTGGCCCTGAGCTTCCGGGGTGAAGGCGTCGCTCGCTGGGTTAACCTGGGTAACCCGTCGGCGGGTTTCTCACCGGGGGACAGCATCGATTTCATCGGCCTATCTCCCACCGGGCCAGATGGACTCTATCTCAACAGCTACCGCTATCGACTGGACATCAACCCGACCCTGGTGGTTTCCGCCCGGGCCGTTCCTGGCCAGGGCCAGGGCCCGGTGCCGAGCAGCTATCGGCAGGTGGTGAAAATTTCTGAAAACAACCGTTATCAGCCCGCCACGCCCACCGACGATCCGTGGTTTGATCAACAGCTGTCGACCTTTGGCGCCGGCTTTTCAGAGTTTACTATTCCGGTCAGCGAGCTGGCTTCCGGTCAGTCCAGCCTGCAGCTGGACCTGGTGGGGCTCACCGACTTCACCAGCGCGCCGAACCCCGACCACCATCTGCAGGCCACATTAAATGGTGGCAGCGCTTTTATTGATGCCCGCACCGATGGTCTGCGGGAATGGGTGCTGGCGGCCAACGTGCCCGACGGCGACCTTCGTGAGGGCGACAACACCCTGCGCCTGACCTTACCCGGCGACACCGGTTTTGCCTTTGATATCGTTAACCTTGAGGCCTACACCCTGACCTATCCCCGGGAGTTTGTAGCCCTGGACGATCAGCTGCAGTTTGATGCCACTGCCAATCGCTTTGAGATGCGGGGATTTAGTTCTGAGCAGGTAGTGGCTTATGGGCTCAATCAGGCGGGCGAGCTGATTCGCCTTGAGCCCCAGACCGCGCCGGGAAATAACGGCTTTCAGGTCAGCATCGCCGGCGTGGCAGCCCGGCCCCAGGGGCTGTTCAGTTCGGGCTTCGAAGCCGATCAGCCTGGCTCTGGCAGTACTGATCCGGAGCCGGCTCAGTACTATGTCTCAACCCTAGCTGGCCTCACCCAGCCGTCGGTGTCGGTGGCAACCGTGGCGCCGAATATTCAGAGTGATCGCAACACAAACTATCTCATCATCGCCCACCCTGGCTTTATTGGGGCTGAGCTGGATACCTATGTAGCGGCCCGCAGGGCAGGCGGTTATGTGCCCCAGGTGGTCAGCATCGGCGACATCTTTGAGCAGTATGCGTTTGGTATGGCGCTGCCGTCGGCGATCCAGGCATTCATTGCAGATGCCCGGCGCCAGAGCCCGATTGGGCATGTGCTACTGGTGGGGTCAGACTCCTTTGACTACCGGGATTTCAGCGGCCAGGGCTCAATTAGCTTTGTGCCAACGGCTTACGCGCCCACCAACAAGTTTGTCAATTACACCCCCAGTGACGGCCTGCTGGTGGATCTTGATGGTGACGAGATTCCGGACTTGCCGGTGGGTCGATGGCCGGTCCGGACCGAGGCTGAGTTGGCTACTGTGATCGGCAAAACCCTGGATTTTGAGCGCAACGGCGTTTCAGCAGAGCAAAAAGTCGCCCTGATAGCGGGCTTGTCTGATCCAACCATTCCGCCATTTTTTGAGCAGGCCCAGCGTTTGGGGGATCGTCTGCTGGACGCTGGCGGCACGCCCTGGAGCGAGCGCACCGAAGTGTTCGTTGACGCCATGGGGGTGGCCGCGGCCCAGGCCGCGCTGCTTGATGCCATCAATGCCGGTCAGACCATGACCATATACTCAGGCCATGGGGCTGCAGACATGTGGGCCTTTGAGGGCTTACTGACCCCGGCATTGGCCAGCACCCTGACCAACGCCGGTGCCCCAACCCTGATCATGCCATTGACCTGTTACACCACGTATTTTGTTGATCCATCCAGCGATACCCTGGCCTACACCTTGCTGAACGGCGGCGACTGGGGGGCAGCGGCTATCCACGGCGCGGCAACCTTGAGCATCTTTGGCGATAACGAGGCCCTGGGCACGCGCATCGTCGACGATATGTTGCTTAATGGCTTCACCCTGGGCCAGGCCATTGACGCTGCTAAAAGGGATCTGGCAGAAGAAAACTTCAGCCGCTATCGGCCGGTTATTATCAACTGGGCACTGCTGGGGGATCCCACCCTCAGAGTAACGCCCTGAGCGCTCCAATTGGCCTGGCGCGCTTGTCGTGCCAGGTCAATTCGTTACACTGCCCGCGGTCACCGATACTGGCAGGCGGCTAACCCGCTGGCACGTCTGACAGGGGGGGGCAGGGTGCTGGCAGGTCAATGGACTTTGCCGGCCATTGTTTGGCGGCCGGCCATTTAGCCCCCGGGTTTCTGCGTTTTCAATTAAGAAGGACGTCCCATGCTGAGCGCATCGTTGTTGCTGTTGGGCGCCATGTCCCAGGACGGCGACCTGCCGACCATCACCGTGTTGGCGCAAAAACCCCATCGCCTGCTGGATACACCCCAGGCCGTGTCGGTGGTTAACAGTAACGACGCTGAGCCCGGCGCAACTCATCCCAATGAGCTTCTCGATGGGGTGCCCGGTACCTGGATCAGTCGGGGCAGTGGTCAGGAGCATCTCACCGCAATTCGTTCTCCAGTGCTGACCGGGGCGGGGGCCTGCGGGGCGTTTTTGCTGCTGGAAAACGGCGTTCCCATCCGGCCCCCGGGCGCCTGTAACGTGAACAATCTGTTTGAGCTTCAAACCGAGGCTGGGGCGGCGCTGGAGGTGGTACGTGGGCCGGCCTCGGTGCTGTTTGGCTCCAATGCGCTGCACGGCGCGATCAATCTGCAGCACCGGCCTGTTGATGGCGCAGACCCAACCCAGGTTTCCTTCTGGTTCGGTTCTGATGACTATCGGCGACTGGATTTCAGTGCCTCACAGGACGCAGGCCGGCACGCCTTTCGTGCCGATATCAGCGGGGTCAGCAGCGGCAGCTTTCGGGACAATGAGGGCTTTGACCAGCAAAAGCTCAGCGTGAACTGGCGCGTCAATGGCGCCGCCATGCAGATTGATACGGTGCTGTCTGCCAGCAACCTGAATCAGGAAACCGCCGGTTTTATTTTTGGCAATAATGCCTTCGCTGATGCGGCGCTGCGGACAACCAATGTAAACCCGGAGGCCTTTCGCGACGCCTCGTCGGTTCGTGGTAGCAGCCGGATTTCTTTCAGCCGGGGCGATTGGGATTTTCAGGTGACCCCGTTTGCCCGCTATTCCTCCATGAGCTTCCTGCAGCACTTTCTGCCGGGCAAGCCGCTGGAGGAAAACGGCCAGCACAGCGCCGGCCTGCGAACCCTGGCCAGGACATCCCGCGGGGCTTTTGAGTTCACGGCAGGCGCTGATCTGGATTGGGCTGAGACGTTTTTGCGTCAGACCCAGGCTGGCGCAGCAGAGGGGTCGGCGTTTCTGGTGGCCACCCGTCCGCCGGGCCTGCACTACGACTATGAGGCACGAGCCATCACCTCAGCGGCCTTCGTCCAGGCGGATCAGCGTTGGGGGCCGTGGACTTTAGGTCTGGGGCTTCGAGCTGAGCAGTCTCGCTATCGTTATGACAATCTGGCAAGCGATGGAAATAACCGGGATGACGGCACTGCCTGTGGCTTTGGCGGATGTCTTTACCGACGGCCGGCTGACCGAACAGATTCGTTCACCGATCTTGCGCCAAGACTCAGTCTGCAGCGGAAGCTGGGTGATAGCCAGCAGGTTTACTGGCGTCTTGGGCGAGGTTTTCGGGCGCCCCAGGTCAGCGAGTTGTATCGCCTGCAAAGCGATCAAGCCGTGGCTGATCTGGACAGCGAAAAGATGCTGGCCGCCGAGATGGGATACCGCCATGCCGGAACCTGGGGCTATGTTGCTCTGGGTGCGTACTACATGAGCAAACGCAACTTCATTTTTCGCGATGCTGATGGCTTTAATGTGAGTGATGGGCGCACCCGTCACATGGGTTTAGAGATAGAGGCGACGGTCAAGTTAGGGCAACAGTTACAGTGGAGCACGGCGGTTACCCGGGCCCGGCATCGCTATGGGTTCAGCCGCCAGGCGGCCGGTCTGGAAATGATTTCCGCCGGCAATATGGTGGATACGGCACCACCCTGGCAGGGCCATATGACCCTCAGTGGCAAGCTGGCTGGGGTCAACAGCCGGCTGCAGTGGGTCTATCTGGATGAATATTTCCTGGACGCTGCCAACAGCCAAAGCTACGGCGGCCACAGCCTGTTGCATCTGAACCTGGATCGTTCGCTGGCTTTTACCAGCAAACGATGGCAGTTGCAGTTCAGGGTCCAGAATCTGACCAATCGGCGTTATGCCGAGCGGGCAGATTTTGCCTTTGGCAACCTGCGATACTTTCCCGGAGCAGGCCGCAATGTGATGCTGGGACTGACTACTTCTTTTTAGCCGGGCGAGCATTGGGCTCGCCGGCCAGCAGCACTTCGCTGGACTCAACCAGCGCTGCAGCGGTTTTTTGTTCCATTTGCAGCTTTAACTGCTGGCGAACTTCCCGGGTCATATCCCGGTTAAGCTCCAGGCGTGCCTGGGCTGGGATCAGGTTTAGTTCAGTGGTTGCGGCCAGGCGCATGGAGATTTCTGCGTCAGTGGTCGCTCCTGCGGCCAGCAATAGCGTTGTGATGATCAGGTTCATACTCATTTCCTTGTACGAGTTAATTCAATGTTTGGTTATTAGCACAGAGCGTGCCAAATAATAAATATATAAAAAACAAATAGTTAAGTATTTTTCATCTAATTTAAATAGCGAGAATACATAAAAAAACGATAAATCACTATTTAAAGTTCAATTTGTCGTTATTTTTGCTAGAATCTGCCCCATGAAAAAACAAGGCTTTGCCAGCTGGATGTTTCAGCACGCGCCGCTGATGGCGCTGATCACCGGTGCCGAAGGGCGCATCTTGAGCGTCAGTGACAGCCTCTGCCGGCGTCTGGATTCATCGGCGGACGAGTTGCGGGGACGGCGGGTTGAAACCCTGCTGCAGCCGGAAAGTCGACGTCGCGTATTGCAGGAGTTAAGGCCCCAGCTGCATCGCACAGGGATGCTGAAAGATGTGCACGTAACCTTAGAACGCCGGGGCGGCCGCGGCGTGCCGGTGGCCGTCAGCAGCGTTACCCGCAACTGGCCCGACGGCAGTTTTCGCCAGGTGTTTTCGGTTTTTACTGAAATTGGCGGGCGAACCGCGCTGCACGAGCGGTTTGCTCGCCTGTACCGAGCATCGCCGACGATGTTGCACACCTTCGATGAGCACTGGCGGCTGGTGGAGGTTAGCGATCAGTGGTTGAAACGGTTGGGCTACCAGCGCAGCGAAGTGCTGGGTCGGCCCATTGATGAGTTCTACACCGAAAGCACCCGGCGCGACCTCACTGAGGGTCGCCTGAAGCGCCTGGTGCAGCTGGACGAGCACACCAACGTTCCAAGGCAGATGCAGCACCGAGATGGGCATGTGGTGGAAGTGTTGTCTTCAGCGGCCATCGACCGCGATGAGCACGGCCGCCTGCAGCAGGTGCTGGTGGCCTCCAAAGACATGACTGAGCGCAACGAATCCAGGCGTGAGCTGGAGCGGGCCCTGAAAGACAACGCGCGACTGCGCCAGCTGCTTGAACAGGAGCGGGATTATCTGCGGGAAGAGGCCCATGTGGCGATGAATTTCGGCCAGATTGTCGGTTCAAGTCCAGCTTTGCAGCGGCTCCTGCATGGCATCGAAGCGGTGGCCCGCACCCCGGCGGCGGTGCTGATTACCGGTGAATCGGGAACCGGCAAAGAGCTGGTTGCCCACGCCATCCATCGACGCAGCGACCGGGCCGAACAGCCTTTGGTCAAGGTCAACTGTGCCTCGGTGCCAAAAGACCTGTTTGAAAGCGAATTTTTTGGCCACGTAAAGGGCGCATTCACCGGCGCCCACCGGGACCGAACCGGTCGTTTCCAGCTGGCTGACAACGGCACGTTGTTTCTGGACGAACTGGGCGAGATCCCCCTTGAACTGCAGGCCAAGCTTTTGCGGGTGCTACAGGATGGGGAGTTCCAGAGGGTGGGGGAGGATCAATCCCATAAGGTGGATGTGCGAATCATTGCCGCCACAAATAACGATTTAAAGGCCGCCGTAGAGCAGGGCAGGTTTCGGGAAGATCTCTACTATCGTCTAAGTGTATTTCCCCTGGAAGTGCCGCCGCTGCGGGATCGTTCAGAGGATATTCCTCAGCTGGCCAGTCACTTCCTGCAGCAAATTGGAGTGGATTTTGGTCGAGAGCCGCCGGCAATTTCGACCCAGGACATGCAGCGTCTGATCCACTACCGCTGGCCGGGCAACGTGAGAGAACTGCGCAACGTGCTGGAGAGGGCGGTGATCATCTCAACCGGGCGCCGGCTGCAGCTGGATCTGCCTGAGCCCGCCAGCAGCCCAATGGACCAGGAGTCGATCGCACAGCCGTCACCGCTGTCTGGCCCAACGGCCAGCGGCGCTGCCGATACGTTCCTCACCGAAGCCCAGATGCGAGAGCGGGAAAAAGACAATCTGCTGGCGGCCCTGGCGGCAGCGCGCTGGCGGGTTGCCGGGCCTTCGGGGGCCGCCGCGCTGCTGGGCATCAAGCCCACCACCCTAAATAGTCGTTTAAGAGCCATGCGGCTTGATATACCCTCTTTACGCCGTGGTCGACCTGCTTTGGCAGCGCCTGAGTCAGGAAAAGACGAAGCTTTTGACGAATATCCCGCGCCGTCAGGCCTTGATCTTTAGTATATTGACGCCATCACCAGCATCAATCATCGTAAACGCCGAAGTTTAAGGACCAGCTATGAGTCAGGATCCCGTTGCTACCATCGAGTCGCTGCTGAAAGACAATCAGGTTGTGCTGTTTATGAAGGGCACTCCCCAGGCACCTCAATGCGGTTTTTCCGCCTCTGCCTCAGGCATACTCAACTCACTTGTCGACGGCACCTACGCCACCTTCAACGTGTTGGAAGATGAGGGCGTCAGAGAGGCCATCAAAACCTACGGCGATTGGCCGACCATCCCTCAGCTCTATATTAACGCTGAGCTGGTGGGGGGCAGTGACATCGTGTCCCAAATGTTCAATTCTGGAGAGCTGCACCAGCTGCTTGGTAAAGAGCCCCCGGATCGAAGCCCGCCGGAAATCACCATCAGTGACAAAGCCGCCGAGGCCATTCGCCAGGGCATGGAAAGTCAGCCAGGGGCTGATCTCCACTTCCAAGTTGACGAATATTGGCGCTGTCAGTTCAGCCTGGAACCTGCCAGCGGCGATGAAATTCGCGCTGAGGCCGGGGGCATAGTGTTCCACATGGATATCAATACCGCACAGCGTGCTCGTGGCGCCAACATCGGCTTTGAAGACACGCTGCAGGGCACCGGTCTGACCATCGATCTACCCCAGGCACCGCCGCCGGTGATGGCGCTTTCCGTCACCGATTTGAAACAACAGGTGGAAGACGGCAGCGCTCCGGCAGTCTATGATGTTCGCCCCGCCAGCGAGCAGCAGCAGGCTTCATTGCCCTTTGCTACTCCGCTTAGTCGGGAGGAAATGCAGGCAATAAAAACCCTGCCAAAAGACACACCTATTGCCTTTTTGTGTCACCATGGGCGTTCAAGTGCCAGCACTGCTGAACATTTTCGCAAACAGGGCTTCACAAAGGTCTACAATGTGACCGGCGGCATCAACGCCTGGTCCAACGAAGTGGATAGCTCAGTCCCAACTTACTGAGCCAGTTCGGCGGGACCGCGTGACAGCCCCGCCAGGTTTTACCAAAAGGCGCCCGTAGCTCAGCTGGATAGAGCATCAGGCTTCGAACCTGAGGGTCGGGAGTTCGAATCTCTCCGGGCGCGCCATACAGCAAAAGAAAAAGGG
>CAYGPO010000024.1:0-42564 GCA_964351665.1 uncultured Gammaproteobacteria bacterium
ACGGCGCAGACTCCTAGCCCGCATTATTCATGAAGGACGCTGATGACCTGGCAAATCCCAGCGCTTTCAGGCCCTTGCGTGATCAGCCTAAATGGCGGTGGCTGACAGTGTGTCGCTGTCGGCGTCTCGCCTCATCTGGCGGCCCATCTTGAACCATCGGCCTCAAACCATAGCTTTCGCTATGGGTTTTCACCCGATCGTCCAATCTGGACTCGCCAGCTGAGACCAGCCATCCGACCTTCATGAATAATGCGGGCTAGTGGGCATTGCGATCAGCACAAAAAGGGGCTAGGTTAACCGGCTGCCTTAAAAACGCCCGCCTCAACCATGCAGAAATTATTCATAAAAACCCACGGCTGCCAGATGAACGAGTACGACTCGGCCAAAATGGCTGACATACTCCGAGAGTCCCACGATCTAAGCCTGACAAAAATCGAGGCGGAGGCTGACGTGATCCTGGTCAACACCTGCTCCATTCGCGAAAAAGCCCAGGAAAAAGTGTTTTCCCAGTTGGGTCGATGGAAATCACTGAAAAACAACAAGCCCGTGCTGATCGGCGTTGGCGGCTGTGTGGCAAGCCAGGAGGGCGATGCGCTGCTCAAAAGAGCGCCCTTCGTTGATATGGTTTTCGGCCCCCAGACCCTACACAGGCTGCCCGCCATGGTGGATGCGGTGCGAGCCAACGGCAAGTCTGTGGTGGACGTGTCATTTCCTGAAATCGAAAAATTTGACCATCTGCCAGAGCCGCGCAAAGAAGGCCCCAGCGCCTTTGTTTCGGTGATGGAAGGTTGCAGCAAATACTGCACCTTCTGCGTTGTGCCCTACACCCGTGGTGAAGAAATCAGCCGACCCTTCGATGACGTGGTGGCAGAGGTGGCCTCCCTGGCCGGTCAGGGAGTGAGAGAAATCAACTTCCTGGGCCAGAATGTCAACGCATATCGGGGTCCCATGCACGACGGAGGCGAGGCGGATCTGGCACTGTTGATTCGTTTGGTGGCTAACATCGAGGGCGTGGAACGGATTCGTTTCACCACCTCTCATCCAGTGGAGTTCACTGACCGGCTGATCGATGCTTACGCTGAGGTTCCAGAACTCGCCAACTACCTGCACCTGCCGGTGCAAAGTGGCTCTGATCGAATTCTGGCGGCCATGAAACGGGGCCATACGGCCATTGAGTACCGGCAAAAAATCCGCCGACTGAGAAAAGCCAGGCCAGATATTTCCCTGTCCTCAGACTTTATTGTCGGTTTCCCAGGGGAAACAGAGAAAGACTTCGCTGACACCATGGAACTCATTGAATCCATGAATTTTGATCAGTCGTTCAGCTTTATATACAGCGCCAGGCCTGGCACCCCAGCAGCGTCCCTTGAGGACAGCACGCCGATGGAAATCAAAAAACAGCGCTTAGCCCAGCTACAGGCGCAAATCAATTTGCAGTCCGCAGCCATTTCCAAAGCCATGGTCGGCTCTGTGCAAAAAATTCTGGTAGAGGGCCCGTCAAAGAAAGACCCAACGGAGCTTTCCGGTAGAACTGAGAACAACCGGGTAGTGAATTTCCAGGGGCCACAAGAGCTGGTCGGACAGCTGTGTGAGGTCGAAATTACCGAAGCGATGGCCAATTCCCTTCGGGGTCGATATGGAGTGACGCCAAGTGCCGCCTGAAACACCCCTTAAAGAGCGGGACGAAACGGTCTCCGTCACACTCACGCCCCAGAACAGCAAACGGCTGTCAGAGCTGTGCGGGCCCCTGAACGCCAATCTGCGCCAGATCGAACGCCGGCTGGAGCTGCAGATCAGTAACCGCGGCGGGACCTTCTCAATTACCGGTGCCACGGCCAAGACAGGTGCCAAACTGTTGCAGGCGCTCTATGCCAAGACCAGTCAGGGCAAACTCTCAGCCGAAGAGCTGAACCTGCAAATGCAGCCGGCATCCGTTGAGTCTCTGGCTCAATCAAGTTCTGGCTCATCGACTGACGGCGAACCCAGCATCCGCACCCAGCAGGGCAACATCGTGGGCCGAGGCCCCAACCAGAAAACCTACCTGAAGAATATCCTCAGCAGTGACGTGAGTTTTGGAATCGGACCTGCCGGCACCGGCAAAACCTATCTGGCGGTGGCCAGTGCCGTTGACGCCCTTGAACGCCAACAGATCTCCCGCCTGGTTCTGGTAAGGCCTGCGGTTGAGGCTGGCGAGCGGCTGGGCTTCCTGCCCGGCGATATGGCACAGAAAGTTGATCCCTATCTGCGGCCATTGTTCGATGCCCTGTATGAAATGATGGGGTTTGAAAAGGTCGAAAAACTGATCGAGCGCAACATTATCGAAGTGGCCCCGCTGGCCTTTATGCGTGGCCGCACCCTCAACGACGCCTTCATCATTTTGGATGAGGCCCAGAATACCTCCGTTGAGCAAATGAAAATGTTTTTAACCCGGATTGGTTTCGGATCAACGGCGGTGGTGACCGGCGATGTGACCCAGGTTGACCTGCCCCGTCACCAGACCTCCGGGCTGGCCCATGTGGTTAATGTGCTGAAAGATATCCAAGGGATCAGCTTTACCTTCTTTCAGTCCCGGGACGTGGTGCGCCATGCCCTGGTGCAGCGGATTGTTGATGCCTACCAACACAGCGCAGACAGCGAAACGGATGAGTTCACCGAGTAACCCCCTGCAGCCGCCAGCCGAACACCTGATTGAGCTATCGTTCAGCGACGACATCCCTGACGACTGGATCGACTCGCAACTGCTGGTTCAGTGGGCAAAAAACGCTCTGGAAGATCACATGGCCGGCGCTGAGGTGGATATCAGGATCTGCGGCGAACAGGAGATGGCTGATTTAAACCGACGCTTTGCCGGCAAAGACTATCCAACCAACGTTCTATCGTTCCCAGCAGGCGACAATCCCGCCGGCCCGATGCCATTGCTGGGGGATGTTGTGATCTGTGCTCCGGTAACCGATCGCGAAGCTGCCGATCAGGGCAAAAGTCGACCCCAGCATCTGGCCCACCTGCTTTCCCACGGCGTCCTGCACTTGCTGGGTTTTGATCATGAAGATGATCAGGACGCGGCGGCCATGGAAGCTGAGGAGCGCCGACTTTTGAGCCAGTTGGGATACCCGGACCCCTACCTGCAACCCCTTGCATAGCGCAGGCCTGAATATCGCGCTAAACTCAGCGTCCTTAAGGCTGCACCTAACCCACACAATCGCCGTATGAACGACGACGTACCCAGTAGCAACGGTTCCGAGCCGAAAAGCTGGCTGGAAAAACTTGGCCACGCCCTGACCGGCGGCGAGCCCCGGAACCGCGAAGACCTACTCAAACTACTCCAGGAATCCCTGGAGCGAGAGATTCTGGACAAAGAAACCTTTGCCATGTTGGAAGGCGCCCTGGAGGTGTCATCCCAGCAGGTACGGGACGCTATGATCCCTCGTGGTCAAATGGTCTGTGTCTCCGCCGGCCAACCGCTGTCCGAACTGTTGCCCCTGATCGTAGAGTCCGGGCACTCGCGTTTTCCCGTCATCAAGGATGACAAAGACGAAGTGGTTGGTGTCCTGCTGGCTAAGGACCTGCTGAAATTTTTTGACAACGCTGAGTCCTTCAGCCTGGAGCAAATACAGCGTCCCGTTGCCTTCATTCCAGAAAGTAAACGTCTCAATGTGCTGCTTGAGGACTTCCGCTCATCGCGCAACCATATGGCCGTGGTTGTTGACGAATACGGTGGGGTTGCCGGCCTGATTACCATTGAGGACGTGCTGGAGGAAATCGTTGGCGAAATTGGCGATGAGTATGATGACGAGGAGGCTGAGCATATCCATGCAATGGAAAACGGCCAGTTTTCCGTCAATGCCCTGACCCCCATCGACGACTTTAACGACTATTTCTCCAGTCAGTTGCCCGATGATGATTTTGACACCGTCGGCGGTCTGGTAACCGGCGAACTGGGACGGCTGCCGGAAACCGGTGAAGCGGTTACCGTAGGCGATCATGAGTTTGAAGTACTGAAAGCCGACAGCAGACGCCTGCTGGTGCTGGGGTTAAAGCAATCACCGGAATAAGCTGCAGACTTTACCGGCATGCCCTGCTTAGGGGGCTGCTGCTGGCAACCCTGTGCTGTGTTCCCTGCTGCCAGGCTCAGGCTCAATGGCCGACGCCGGAAAACGCTGAAATCTCCCTGATTACCGTGGGGCCGGCTCCGGTCTCCTGGCAAGCCTTCGGGCACAACGGCCTGATGGTGCACGACCCAAGCAGCGGCTATCGACGCATTTTTAACTTCGGCTATTTCGATTTTGCCCAGCCAAATTTTGTCTTGAATTTTGTTAAGGGGTTGATGACCTACCGAATGGCAGCGGTGGACGCGGGGCAGGATCTGGCGGGCTACGTTGCTGACAACCGGCGGGTAACGGTCCAGACCCTGAACTTGAGTCTGGAGCAAAAACAGAAACTGCTTACACACCTTAGTTGGCATGAGCAGCCTGAAAACGCGACCTACCGCTATGACTACTTTCGCCAAAATTGCTCAACCAAAGTCCGCGATGCGTTGGATCTGGCGCTAGGCGGCGAACTTAGCGCAGTTTTTTCTAAAAGGCCCAGCGAACAAAGTTATCGAAGCAGCCTTGGTGAATATTCAAAAGGCCTGCTGTGGATGCACATAGGCGTCAACCTGGCATTGGGCTCACCAGTGGAAGAGCCGCTGTCGGAGTACGCCCTTTTTTATCTGCCCGACAGGCTGTCGGCGGCCCTGCAGCAGGTTCCCGCCGGGGCAGGATTGGGTGGCCCACTGGTAACCAACACCTCCGTGCTGCACCAGGGTACCGTCCCAGCAAGCCCAGGGCCTGCGATCTTGAGCTTAACTTCCCTGTTGCTGTTATCAGGTCTATTTCTGATCGCTCGCTTCGCCGTGATCGCCAAGATCTGGGCGCTGGTTTCAGGGCTGCTGGGGAGCGTGCTGCTAGTCCTATGGCTGGCCACTGATCATTGGGCCGCGGCGCAAAACCCAACCATCTTAGCCCTGTCGCCGCTGCTGTTGGCATGGCCACTGCTGGCATCCAGCCCTCGGCGAGGACTGAGTATCATCATTGCACTGGGACTGCTGGCGGCACTGATGCTCAGCCACGGGGCCGTTGCCTCAGCCATCGTGGTATTTCAGCTGGTGGCGCTGGGGCTTGCTACGACCAGCATCACTGCCAAGCGATCTTTGCCAGGGTAATCGTTAACCAGCGACCTCAAGATCAACATCGACCCGCTAGGATTGGGAGTTTGTCGCTCGTCGGAAATAGTATCCCCGGTAGTGATTCAGGCTAAAGCACTGATCGGCAAAGGGAATCACACAAGATTTTTCCGGGTTTTGCCATTCATCAATCAGCTCATACCCAAGGGTTGCCAAGTCGCCAATAAGCTCTGTGCGATTGGAGATTTTATAGGGGCAATAGGCTGGCCCCATATTTTGAATAGTGAAATAAGTGGCCAGTTCCGTCACCGGCAGCAGATTCAATAGTACATGCTGGGGAGGCACAGCCAGGGCGCTGAGAGTCTGGGAAAGCGGTCCTTCCAGATATTGCAGCGAGCCCGACGCAATCACTGCGTGGAAGGAATGTGCTGGCGGCTCAGTAACAAAACTCAATCGGGCCTCACCGCTTTGACTCGCCAGCTCTTGTCCTGCGCTGCACACTTTCGGGACATCAAGTATTGTCCAGGACAGATCCGACGGGTACCTCAGGTACTGCTGATAAGCATCAAAGGCGATGCCCGTATGCCCACCCAACTCAAAGATCTGAGTTCCCTTCCCGATAATACGATCCAACCAGAACAACACCGGATAGTCCGCAGGATAAACCCGCTGATGACGTTCAGCGTAAAGCGCGGCTGCCCCGCTGCAGTCATAACCCAAGGGCTTGTTTTGGGGCACCGCCGCCACCGCCTGGGCAAGACTTAAATACACGCCGGAAAATAGATTTGACCGATCTGCGGTTAGAAACAAACGCCGGTAGCGGGCTTTCTGCAGCGCCCGAACCGGCGCAAATCCCTTGATCATCTGTTTGACCGTCACTGCACTTACCTCCCCAGCAGATCACTAAGACCTGCTGAACCTATATGCATCAGTCATATATCAGTATATGCCGATATAAAAGAAAACGTCGGATTCCTTAGGAACTCTCACGGTGGTTAGACAAAGCCGCGATTAACGCGCTTTACTCGGGTAAAAGGTGACATTAATTCCCGATTGGAGTTAAATGATCTACGGACCGGTCTAGCGGACCAATCCATAGACGCTAGGCGGCGCCTGGCGGCAAAGGCTTGCCTCTGGAAACCAAGTACCTATTAATAATTTCACACTAATTGATATTTTTACTCTTTAAATAGCGGAGTGGTTTGTTCATTGTAGGACGTTGAAACAGGACCCGTTGATAAGAACAAAAACCCCGATGATGCCAAAGCATTACCTTCAGACGCCGTCCAGCACCTCATGACCCACTCATTGGTTGAACGCTTCGTTGTCTGGGCTGAAAAATGCCCTACCGCCACTGCCGTGGTCGATGGCGATCAACGCTATAGCTATCGTGAACTTGATCAGCATAGTAACCAGCTCGCAGTTAGCCTGCAGCGCGCAGGGGTTGTGCCAGCCAGCCAGGTAGGCATCCACCTAAAGCGGGGCTATTCCTTGGTCGTTGCGGTGCTTGGTGCCTTGAAAGCAGACTGCTGCTACCTGCCTCTGGACCCCAGCTACCCGCCGGAGCGGCTGCAATACATGCTGACCCAAGCCGCGGCCTCGGGGGTAATTAGCAGCCACGACACCAGCGCGATAACGCTGCCAGAGGGTTGCAGCAACCTTCAAATACCGCCCTTCAACAAATCCGAAGACACAGCCCCCCCGGTGACCCGCCAAGCGGCGACGGACCCACCGACCTATTGCCTCTATACCTCTGGTTCAACGGGCCTACCCAAGGGCGTGCTGATGGGCAATCAGCCCCTGGAGCACCTGATTCGGTGGCAGATTGAGCACAGCGCAGTGGCTGAAGGTGGACGTACGCTGCAGTTCTCGCCGCTGAACTTCGACGTTTCATTTCAGGAGATCTTCGCCACCCTGTGCGCCGGCGGAACCCTGGTGCTGATAAAGGACCAGCACCGGCTGGATGCTGTCGCCCTACTTAGCTTCATCATAGACAACCACATTAATCGGCTGTTTATGCCCTTTGTGGCGCTGCAGGGATTGGCCGAGGCGGCTGCACAAAGCGGCAGCTGGCCAGATTGCGTTAAGGAAATCTACACCGCCGGCGAAGCGCTGAAGATTGATCAACACCTTCGAGCCCTGTTTCAGGCTTTGCCCAACTGCCGGTTACAAAATCAATACGGTCCCACCGAAACCCATGTGGTCACCGCCGCAACCCTGTCCGGGCCCGCCCAGGACTGGCCAGAACTGCCACCCATCGGCCAGCCTCTGCCCCATGTTTCCCTACGCATAATCGACGATCAAGACCAGCCGGTAGCGGAAGGGCAAACGGGACAGCTGTTGATCGGTGGCCAGGCCCTGGCCAGGGGTTATGTGAATCAGCCGGAGCTTACCGCTGAGCGATTTGTTGAGATTGATGGCGAGCGTTACTACCGCAGCGGCGACCTGGTCCGAATGGGCACCGAGCAGGAGGGTCTGCACTTTGTTGGGCGGATAGACGGCCAGCTGAAAATTCGCGGCTTCAGAGTTGAACCCGGCGAAATTGAAATCGCCCTGGCCAGGCACCCGGAGGTCTCCGTGGCGCTGGTTGAACCCTTTAACAGTCGCCACGGCGACCTGAAACTTGCGGCCTATTTCACCGGTCAGGCTGTGCCGGTGAACCGCCTGCGGGAATTCTTAGCCGATCACCTTCCCGACTACATGATACCGGGGCATTATGTTCATCTTGAGAGTTTTCCCCGCACTGCCAGCGGCAAGATTGACCGCCTTCAGTTATCCCCGAATAGCGGCAGCAGACCGCCCCTGACCGCGCCCTACCTTGAGCCGCAAACCGCCCTTGAGCAGCAGTATGTGGCGATTTGGGAACACCTGCTTGAGGTAAGCCCCGTGGGGCTTAACGATAACTTCTTCGACCTGGGTGGAGACTCCCTGCTGACGGCCCGATTTATCGACCAGCTTAAATGCAAAACCGGGATCGACATCAGTCCCCTGGCGCTGTTTGAAAACCCCACCATTAGTGGCTTGATTGACGCTGACAACACTGATCAGCAGCGGGCGGCTGAGCTCAGCAGCGCAGCCGCCGCCACCCCATTGGCAGGCGAGCAAAGGGATATCGCCATCATCGGCATGGCATTGCGATTTCCTGGCGCCAATTCGCCCCAGGAATTCTGGCAGAACCTGTTGGATGGGGTTGAATCTATCCGCTTCTTTGACCCAGCGCTGCTGCCGGCTCAACAGCGCGGCGAAGACTATATTGCGGCCAAAGCCGTAATCGACGATCCGGCGCGTTTTGACGCGGCCTTTTTTGGCATAACGCCCAGGGAAGCCGAGGTGATGGATCCCCAGCAGCGAGTGTTTCTGGAGCTGGCATGCAACGCCCTGGAAGACGCCGGCTATCCAGCATCAGACTCGCCGTCGAATACCGGCGTGTTTGCTGGCACCGCCAACAACAGCTACTGGAATAACAACCTGTCTGCGCGGCCCGACGTGATCGCCAAAATTGGCGACTTCACCGCCATGGTGGGGAACGAAAAAGACTATGTAGCCACCCGGGTGGCGCACAAGCTCAACCTCACCGGCCCTGCCATCAGCGTCCACACCGCCTGTTCAACGTCCCTGGTTGCCATTCACCAGGCGGTTGCGGCGCTGCGGGCCGGCGACTGCCAGATGGCGTTGGCCGGTGCGGCCTCGATCTCCGCGCCCCAAGTCAGCGCGTACCGCTACCAGGAGGGTGGCATGCTGTCCAAAGATGGGCACTGCCGGCCTTTCGACGCCCAGGCCAGCGGAACCATTTTTAGTGACGGCGCTGCGGCCATAGTGCTCAAACCCCTGGCTCAGGCACAGTGCGATGGCGACCAGATCTATGCGCTGATCAAAGGCTCGGCGATCAATAACGACGGCGCGGATAAAGCCAGCTTTTCTGCACCCAATCCCCACGGTCAGGCGCGGGTGATTGTGGCCGCGCAGAAAAACGCTGGCATCAGCGCCGACCAGGTGGGCTTTGTGGAAGCCCACGGCACCGCCACGCCCTTGGGTGATCCGATAGAGATCCAGGCCCTGGGCAATGCCTTTGCCGCCAACGGTGGTGCCGGCAAGACCTGTCTGGTGGGCTCGGTGAAGAGTAACTTCGGCCATTTAACCGCCGCCGCGGGTATCGCCGGGCTGATCAAAGCGGCCCTGATTGCCCGTCATGGGGTGATTCCCGCCACCCTTCACTATCGACAAGGAAATCCGGCAGCAGGATTTGAGCAAAGTCCGTTCCGGGTCAATTCAGCCCCTGAGACCTGGCCCGAAGATAGGCCGCGGATTACCGCTGTCAGCTCTTTCGGTGTGGGTGGCACAAATGCCCACGTGATCCTCGCTGAGCCGCCGGCACAGCAGCCCTCGGGCGAGGCCAGGCCCTGGCAACTGCTGATCAGCTCCAACGCCACTGCCGAAGGACTGCAGGCCCAGGAACAGGCCCTGAGTGAACTTCCCGCTCTGGCCAACGGGCAGGCCAACTATCTTGCGGACCTGGCCTTTAGCCTGAGCAGCCGCCGGCGCCTGCACAGCCAGGCCAGCTTTGTGGTGGCCAGCACCGGATCCCAGGCCATCGCCGCCTGGTCTGAGCGCCAGTCGCCGAACTATCGCAGTCGCCAGGTGAGCGACCAACCCCACCGGGTGGTTTTTCTGTTTCCTGGCCAGGGCGCACAAACTGTGGGTATGGGACAAACTCTGTACCGCTGCGAACCCCTGTTCCGGGCAACCGTCGACTACTGCGCACAACTGCTGCTGCCGCTATTGCAGTCAGACTTAAGACATCTGCTATACCCGCAGCTATTTGATCGCAAACCGGACCCGGCCCAGCTGGCTCAAACCCTGTATACCCAGCTGAGCCTGTTTGTTACCCAATACGCCTTGGCCAAACTATGGATGTCCTGGGGTGTTCAGCCCAGCGCCATGTTTGGACACAGCATCGGCGAATGGACCGCAGCCTGTCTGGCTGAGTGTGTGTCTTTGCCCGACGCCTTAACCGCGGTTTACCACCGGGGTCGCCTGATGCAGGCGCAGCCGGCTGGGGCCATGCTGTCGCTGCGGGCAGATGAAGACAGGTTGAAATCCATGCTGGGTGACAGCCTGGATCTAGCCGCCATAAATGGCCCCAACGCCACGGTGGCGTCAGGCCCAGTGAAAGCCATTGCCCACCTGCAGCTGGCCTGCGAACAGGCGGGGCTGGCGGCGCGCACCCTTAACACCTCCCACGCATTTCACAGCCGATCAATGGCCGCGGCGGCGGTTGAATTTGAAAAGCAGATGCAACAGGTAGAGTTTCGGCCGCCGGTTATACCTTTTATTTCCTGCGTCAGCGGCGAATTCATCAGCGATCAGATGGCCACCTCACCTGCCTATTGGTCGTCACAGATTCGCCGTCCTGTGCAGTGCGCCAAAGGCCTGCAAACCGTGGCCTCCATGGGCCCGATCATGGGCCTTGAGCTGGGCCCAGGCTCAACGCTGACTTCGTTATTTCGTCAAAATTCATCCGGCCACCCCCAGGCCTCAGCCTGCAAAACGCTGACCGCCAATGGCGACGATGATGAAAATTGGCAGGCGCTGCTGTTTGCCATCGCCGAACTCACAGCCCATCGCTGTCCCTTCAACCACCGCGGTTTTTTTGCCGGGCAGCAGCGACGCGCGATGACGCTGCCTGCCTACGTGTTTGGCGGACAGCGTCATTGGATTGAAGCAACGGTTTCAACGGGTCTGGCAGCGGTAACCAGCCCTTCTGAAAAACTCAATGCGGATGCAGCTATACCCATGAACGTATCAGTCCACACCACCTTGTTGGCAGAAATCAAAACCCTGATCGAACAGTCTTCCGGCTTCGATCTGGCCGACGCGCCAGCAACCACAAGCTTTCTGGAACTGGGCCTGGATTCCCTGCTGTTAACCCAGATCGCCACCAGCGTTAAGGGCCAATTTGATATCCAGGTGAGCTTCCGGCAGCTGATGGAAGAGTTGACCTCTCTGGATCTACTGGCCAACCATTTAGAGCGCGCAATGAGCCCAGACCAACTGGCCCAGTGGGTCAGCGACAGCCCGGCCGATAGCCCTGGGGTCAACCAAATACCCATGCCCAGCGCCGCCCCTGGCAGCGGTTCGCCGGCTTATGTGCAACAGGTGATTGATACACAGCTGGCGTTGATGGCCCAGCAGCTCGAGCTGCTGCGGGGCGATGGTCCCGGCAATGGTTCCGCAGCCGGAGCAAGCGCAGCCGCCATGATCGGCCACCCTGCCAACCCTGCCAGCAGGTCCGAGCAACCCCCAGCGCCAGCGGAAAATCCCGCTGCCACCTTCGGTCCGCAGACTCGGATTGAAACCAAGGGCGCCGCTGAAGTTTCCAGCCAGGTAGCCAGCAATCTGCAGGCCTTTGCCCAAAGCTACCTGGCAAAGTCTCCCAGGTCCCGGGAATATGCCCAAAAGCATCGTCCAACGCTGGCAGACCCAAGGGTGGTTAGCGGCTTCAAGCCGCTGCTGAAGGAAATGGTCTATCCACTGGTGGTCAAACACTCCAGCGGTTCAAAACTGACCGATATTGATGACAACCTGTATGTGGATTTAGTCAATGGCTTCGGCACCAATTTCCTTGGCCACGGCCCGGACTATATCAAGGCGGCACTCCACGAACAGATTGAAAAGGGCTTTGAAATTGGCCCCCAGTCGCCCCTGGCCGGTGAGGTTGCCCAACTGCTATGCGAAATTAGTGGCATGGAGCGCGCGGCCCTTTGCAATACCGGGTCAGAAGCGGTGGCCGGAGCCCTGAGGCTGGCAAGAACCGTCACCGGGCGCAGCACCATCGTCATGTTTGAAGGTGCCTATCATGGCATTAACGATGAGGTGATTGTGCGAGGCACCCGGTCCGGCCGCTCGGTGCCCGCCGCCGCAGGCATACCAGCACAATCGGTGGCCAACGTGGTGGTACTGGAATATGGGTCCGATGAGGCACTGAGCTTTATCGAGGAAAACAGTCGGAAGATTGCGGCGGTGTTGGTGGAACCCGTGCAGAGTCGCAACCCGGCACTGCAGCCCGCCGAGTTCCTGCAGAGGGTTCGAGAGCTGACCGCCCAGTCGGGTACCGCGCTGATTTTTGACGAGGTGATTACCGGCTTCAGAATTTGCCCCGGGGGCGCCCAGGAGCACTTTGGCATTCGAGCCGATATCGCCACCTATGGCAAGATTATCGGCGGCGGCATGCCCATTGGCGCCATTGTCGGCTGTTGCCGATTCTTAGATGCCCTGGACGGCGGCCAGTGGCAGTTTGGCGACAACAGCATCCCGGAAGTTGGCGTGACCTATTTTGCCGGCACCTTTGTCCGCCACCCCTTGACCCTGGCATCGGCCAAAGCCGCTTTGGGTTACATCAAAAGCCAGGGACCAGCGCTGCAACAATCGGTCAACGATAAAGCCCAAGCCCTGTTCCGCAACGTCAACGCTCACTATGAACAGATCGGCTTCCCATTCCGGCTAAAAAGTTTTGGATCTATGTTTAAGGTGTCGTTTACTGAAGATGCCTTAAGCGGACTGTTTTTTTATAAGATGCGGGAATTGGGCATACATGTTTGGGAGGGGCGGCCATGTTTCATCACTGTTGCCCACAGCCAGCAGGATATGGAGCTGCTGGAAAACTGTTTTAAAGCCTGTGCGCAATTCATGATTGACAATCAGTTTGCCGAAACCGGCGGCGACAGTTCCCCAATGGTGACCCCTGGCACGACACTTAGTCCACCAGTGCCGGGCGCTAGACTTGGACGAGATCCAGAGGGCAATCCGGCCTGGTTTAGCGCAGCTCCAACGGAGGCGGCCAAGCCGCAATGAGGCAGGCAAGCTTGAACGTCAGGGTGTTGGGAATACGATGATTCAGATTCCTGATTACACGGGCCAATCCACCGACTATGATCCGTTCTGTGAGGGCGAACTGGTGGGCATTTTTGAGCCTACCGCGCCCCAGCGGGAAATCTGGCTGGCCATCGCTGCCGGCGGCGACGATGCCAACAAAGCCTACAACGAATCCATCAGCATTCGCTTTGAAGGACCGCTGCAGGAAAACCATTTTCAGCGGGCTGTTAACGCCCTGAGCGGCGTCCACGAAGCGCTGCGAACCCTGTTCAGTCCCGACGGTGAACTTGCCTGCGTATTCCGTCAGCTAACGCCTTGCTATGAGTTTATTGATCTACTCCAGCCCGGTGACAACTCGCTGCAGAAGGTTCAACAACAGTCAGTCAACCTGCCCTTCGATTTAGTCCACGGGCCGTTGTTTCGCGTTTCCCTGATCAGGGAAAATGAACGCCGCTTCAGCGCAATCTTGGTTGCCCATCACATAGTCTGCGATGGCTGGTCCCTGGGCATTGCTCTTCAGGATCTGGCCCAGATTTATAGCCAGCTATGCCGTAATCAGCAGCCAACCCTTGAGGCGCCGCGATTCAGCCGCTACGCCGAGGACAGGAAAGCCCAGCTTGACGCTGCCAAGGTCAGCACAGACGAAAACTTCTGGGTGGAACAGTACCGACACAGCCTGCCCCATTATGACCTGCCGGTGCGCGATACCAGGCCCATCAAACGCTCCTTTCGGGCTCAACGTATAGACCGGGAACTGTCCCCAGCTCGGGTGGCAGCGTTGAAGGCCTTCGGTGCCAAGCGCGGCGCGTCCTATGTGGCGACCCTGTTTGCTGTTTTTTCCGCTTATATCAGTCGCGTCAGCGGCAGTCAGGATCTTGCCATAGGGATGCCGGCTGCAGGTCAGTATATCCACCAGCAGCTGCGCCTGGTGGGCCACTGCGTGAACATGCTGCCGGTGCGCACGGTAGTAGACGGCAAGGCATCGTTTAACGACTACCTGGGGTCGGTAAAAAACCGGCTGTATGAAATTTACGATCATCAGGATGTGACCTTCGGCAGACTGCTACAGCTGCTGAATGTGCCCCGGGACCCTGGCCGAATCCCGCTGATCCCCATCACTTTCAATTTCGACAAAGCCCTGGCCGGACTGAGTTTTGAGGGCCTTACCAACAGCGTGTTTTCCAACCCGCGGCAGTTTGAAGCTTTTGACTGGGCGCTGAACATCGCTGAACGCCAGACCAGCACGGTGATGGAGCTACAGTACAACACTGATCTGTTTGACCAGAGCTGGATCAGCGCTCGACTGGATGGTCTGCTGGCCTTCATCGACGACCTGCTTAGCCAACCTGACGCCGCTGTGGGCCAGCTGACGGTGGTGGCCGAGGAAGAGTATCAACGGCTAGTTGGGCCACTGTCAGAGTCACCCTTAGCGCCGCTTACAAAGGGAAGCCCGTCTCTGCCCCAAGATACCGACCTGGTATCCATGGTTCGCGATTGCGCTGCGCGGTTGCCGGACCGCGTCGCGGTCACCGATGGCTTGTCGAGTCTAAGCTTTGCCGAGCTTGTCCAGCGAACCGATCAATATGGGGCGTTCCTGGTGGCCCAGGGCGTCAGCCCCGGCGACCGGGTCGGGGTTTGCCTAGGACATCACACTGAACTGCCTGCCGTGCTGCTGGGAATCATTGCCGCAGGCGCCGCCTACGTACCCCTGGACCCGGATTTTCCCTTTGAACGTCTCAGCTATATGATTCGCGACGCCGGCCTGGGACTGGTGCTCAGCCACTCAAGCGTGGCTGATCTGGAGCTGCCTGAGCGCTGTCGACGGGTCGACCTTGACCCCGCAGAATTCCGCCAACGGCTAACCGCCGCCGGGGCAGATAAGCCGCTGCCTGGACTGTCCAGCGAGGACCCGGCCTATGTTATCTACACTTCAGGGTCATCGGGCAAACCCAAGGGCGTCACTATCCCTCAGCGCGGGCTGACCAACTTCCTGCGCAGCATGTCTCAGCAACCCGGACTGACCGAGGGCGACCGGCTTGCCGCAGTCACCACCGCGTCCTTTGATATTTCGATACTTGAGATGTTTTTACCCCTGGTCAGCGGCGCACGCTGCGTGATGGTGAGCAAAGCTCAGGCCCTGGACGGCGACGCTCTGTGCCAGCTGCTTGAGCGAGAAGCCATCACCTGCATGCAGGCCACACCTGCCACCTGGCGCCTGCTGCAGGCCGCTAACTGGTCCGGGGGCGAGGGCTTTAAAGCCCTTTGCGGTGGCGAAGCCCTGGCCGATGATCTGGCCCATTGGCTAGCCGGCGCTGCAGGCCAGGCCTGGAATATGTATGGCCCCACCGAGACAACCATCTGGTCTACCTGCCAAAGGATAGACCTGGGAATGCCCGGCAGACATATAGGCCGCCCCATCCATAACACCCAGGTTTTTGTGGTTGACGAACACCAGCAGCTGGTACCCCAGGGCAGCCCAGGCGAGCTGTTAATCGGCGGCCTGGGCGTGGCCAGCGGTTACCTGAATCAGGCGACACTGACCCGGCAAAAGTTTATCGCCAATCCCTTTATGGAAAAATCCGCCCAGGGCGGCACCTCAAAGACCCTCTACAGAACCGGTGACGCGGTGCGAATGCTGGCTGATGGCGGTCTGCAGTTTATCGGCCGTATCGATAGCCAGATAAAAATTCGCGGCTATCGGGTTGAACTGGGGGAGATTGAGTCTGCCATGAGGGCGGTGCCAGGCATTGATCAGGCGGTGGCTGCCGTGCGGGAAGACCGACCCGGTGATCAGCGGCTCATCGGCTACTACATCGCCAGCGACGCCAACGCCATTGAGCACCGGGATCTGCAGCGCAGTCTGAGTCGTTTCCTGCCCAAATACATGGTTCCGTCCAGCTTCCACCAGATCAAGCGCATACCGCTGACTCCCAACAATAAAATCGACCGCAAGGCACTGCCTGCACCCGATGAGTTTATCGATGGGGAACCCGGGGCAACCACCCACCAACCCGAACAGCTCTCTACCCTTGAACAGGGACTGAAAGAGCTGTGGCTGGAAACCCTCAACTGCCCCTCATTGGCCCTTGACGATGACTTCTTTCTAAACGGCGGCCATTCTCTGATCGGCATTCAGATGCTGGGCAAACTGCAAAGGCGCTTTGGCGTTAGATTTAATCTTAGCGACCTGTTCAGCTATCCAACGATTCGGTCACTGGCCGGGCAGATCAAAACTTCCGGTAATTCTGACGGCGCTTCCCAGACCATTCCAAAAGCGCTGGACCCCGATCAAAACACGCCGGTAAGCCTACAGCAGCAACGTCTTTGGTACTTGCAAAAATTTGACCCTGACAACCGCTCATTCAACCTGCCGGCGGCCTTTAGACTGATCGGCAAGCTGGATTTAGATCGCCTGGGCCAGGGCCTGAACTTCATCATCCAGCGCCATCAGAGTCTGAGACTTCAGATCGTTGACGACGGCGCCAGCGCTCGCCTGGCGGTGGCTGATTTTGCCCCCTTAGATCTGCTGCCGATGAAAGTCGGTGGCGATACGGTGGAACAACAGATGGCCAGCGTAATGGACTGGTGCCAGCGTGATGCTGACCGGGCATTTAGCCTGGACGGCGAAGCGCTGTTTCGGTTCCAGCTGTTGGAGCTCGACGACCAGGATCACGTGCTGTATTTCGTCGCCCACCACATTATTTTTGACGGCTGGTCCTTTGACATCCTGCTAAAAGAAATCAGTCAAACCTACAATCAGGGGGTCGCCGATTCATCCCATGGACTGCCAGCGCTGCCCATCAGTTTTACCGACTTTGCCAGCTGGCAACGCAGCCTTGCTGATGACCAGGACCAAGACCGCCATCTTCAATACTGGCTAAACCAGCTACAAGGGCAGCTGCCGGTGCTTGATTTACCCACCGACCGAGGGCGACCGGAGTCTTTGCCCCTGGCGGCGCAAACCGTCGATATAACGTTTTCACAGGAGCAGATCAGCGGCCTTACGACGTTGGCGCAGCAGCACGGCGCAACTCTCTACATGGCCCTGATGACCTTGTACCAAACCCTGCTATGTCGTTACTCAGGGCAAACTGAAGTCCTGATAGGCACTCCAATATCCGGCCGTAACTGGCCCGAAATCAACGAACTGCTGGGCTATTTCGTCAACACCCTGGTCATTCGTCAGACCCTTGAGATGCAGCGCAGCTTTGGCCACAACCTGGCTGTAACAAAAACCACCCTGCTGGCGGCCTTTGAACACCAGCAGACGCCCTTTGAGACCCTGGTTAAACGGCTCAATCCACCCCGGGATACCAGTCGCTCACCGATATTTCAGGCCATGTTTCTGTTTCAGGATGTGCGCAACCGAGACACCAGGATCGATGGCATCGACCTGTCCCAGCTACAGATTGACCGAAGCCAGATTCAATCGGACCTGGAGTTTTGGATCAAGCAGAAGGCCCATGGCGCGGTGGCGCAGTTTGAATTCAATAGTGCACTGTTTGACCGTGCAAGCATCGCCAATATGGCGGGTCACTTTCTGCAGCTGGTGGACGCCGTCATCGCCGACTCCAGCAAGGCCCTGTCGGCCCTTGAAATGCGGGGCGAAGCCGAACGCCAACAGCTACTTGGCCAGCTGACCGAGATAGACAGCGATCAGCCGCAACCGGCCAACATGCTGACCCTGCTGCAGGGCTCTTTCAGCCGCTTTGGCAGTAAGCAGGCGGTTGCAGATTCTGCCACCAGCCTAAGCTATGCAGAACTGGAAGCCCTGGCCGCCAAGGTAGCCGATAGCCTGCGCCGAAACGGCGTTAGCCGCGGCGAGCTGGTGGGGGTCTGTGTTCCCCGCAGCGCCGCATCACTGGCGGTGCTGATCGGTATTTTCCAGGTGGGCGCGGCCTACGTTCCGCTGGATCCCCAGTTCCCTGCCGGCAGACTGCAGTTGATGATTGACGATGCCGGTATCAGCACCATTGTGACTGAGCAGAAGGTGTTGCCCGATTCCCTCAACTATCGCGGCAAGCTGATCGAACTATCAGCCATCGGGTCCGCCGCCGATAACGATCTGACAGGTTTTACCATCGACCCGGGGCCTGCCCAGGCTGAGGATTGTGCCTATGTGATCTACACATCAGGCTCTACCGGCAAACCCAAAGGCGTGGTCATTTCGCACCGGGCGATGACAAATTTTGTCAGCGCCATGGCTGAACAACCAGGCCTGGCGGCAACGGACATGTTGGCTGCGGTCACTACCCTGTCCTTTGATATCTCAGTGCTGGAACTGTTTGTGCCCCTGGCCGTTGGTGCCAGCGTGTTTATGGTCAACCGGGAACAGGCCAGTGACGGCCGCACTCTGGCAACCCTATTGGACCATCAGCCCATCTCCTTAATGCAGGCAACGCCGGCCAGCTGGCGCCTGCTCAGCACCACCAACTGGACGCCAACGCGACCGTTCCGGGCCCTGGTGGGCGGCGAACTGCTGCCCCAGGATCTTGCCCAATGGCTGCTGCAGCGCTGTGACCAGGTCTGGAACATGTACGGCCCAACAGAGACCACGGTGTGGTCAAGCTGCCACCAACTGAGCGCTGCCAATCAGAACACGGTAATCGGCAAACCCATCCGTGGCACCAGCGTCTATGTGCTTGATGAGAACCGTCAGCCGGTGCCGGCGGGCATGGTTGGGGAACTGTGGATCGGCGGCCTGGGAGTGGCTACGGGATATCTGCACCGGGATTCCCTGACCCGGGATCGATTTATCGCCAACCCATGGTCTGGGTCAACGGCCTCTGGCACTCCCAATGACTGGATCTATCGCACCGGCGATGCGGTTCGCCTTCGCGGCGATGGCCGACTTCAAATCATCGGACGTTTGGATCAGCAGGTTAAAATCCGAGGCTACAGGGTTGAACTTGGAGAGATTGAATCGGCTCTGGCCCAGATCGCTGGGATCCACCGAGCCATTGCCATGATCCGTGAGGATCAACCCGGGGATCAGCGACTGGTGGCCTATTTTGTCCCAGCCACCAGCCCCGCGCTTAGCCCATCAAAACTGCGCCGCCAGCTGAAACAAACCCTGCCGGCCTATATGATCCCCCAATATTTCATGGCGATAGAACAAATTCCGCTGACGCCGAACCAAAAGGTAGACCGCAATCAATTGCCTCCACCGTACAATGTCGCGGTGCCTGAAGTTGACCTGGAACCGCCAACCACTGATACGGAAAAGCGCATCGCACACCTTTGGTCTGAACTGCTGAACGTATCCAACATCAGTCGTCACAATGATTTCTTCGAGCTTGGTGGGCACTCTCTGTTGTCAATGAATTTCATCGTCCAATATCGCGACCAGTGGGGCTATAGTTTTTCCGCCCGGGATATTGTGATGAACAACCTGATGCAGCTGGCGGCCATTGCCCAGCAGGAACAGTCAGCGGACACCGATGCCAGCAACGGTGTGGCAGCCCAGACATCAACATCAGGCTGGAAGGCCCTGATGTCCCGGATTACGGGATAAACTGTATGGAACCGTTTTTTTTCGGCGAAGTGGACTACCCGCTGTTTGGCGTGTTCCATCCGGCAGCAGCCCAACGAGACCGGCGCAGCGCGGTGCTGATCTGCAATGGCCTTAACCACGACTACCTGCGCAGCCACCGCCAAGTTCACCAATTGGCCCAACGACTGTGCCGTGCCGGGTTTAGCGTTCTACGCTTTGACTATCCCGGCAATGGCGACAGCTGGGGCGCATCGTCAGACCCAGGCGTTGCCCAATGGACTGACAGCATCGGCCAGGCCATGGACGAACTGGAAGGGCGCTCTGCGGCCCAGTCACTAAACCTGTTGAGCATCCGGGCCGGGGCCCTGTTTGCGGACAACGCCGACCTGGCGGATTTTTCCATCGATCAACACCTGAGCGTAGACCCGGTGATTGACGGCGCCAGCTACCGGCAGCGCCTGCAGGCAGCCCACCGGGCCATGCTGGTAGACCCCATGCGCTTTGGACACAGACGCAACGGTCATTACGTCAATCCTGATCACTGCGAACTTCTTGGCACCGAGTACGCCCAGGGGTTTTGTGAAGATCTGGCTCAGCTGGTGACCCAGCCTAAACCCAACATCAGCGTCATCTCTACCAAAAGCAGTTTTAAATGGCCTGAATTTAGGGTCGCGAAAACCCTGCCGGTGACGGCAAGCTGGGAGCAGGCGGAAATTTTGGAAAGCCAGCTGGTGTTGCCAGGGCTGATTGATGCGGTCGAACAATTGTTATGACCCATTACCGAGAACAGATCGTTAACTTCGGCGATAGCCAGCAGCTGCTGGGAATACTAACCGAACCCGCAGACGTCGCAGCCCAGGGCAAAGTTGTCTTGATGCTCAATGCCGGCATGCTGCATCGCGCAGGGCCCTTCAGGCTGCACACAGATCTGGCAAGACTACTGGCAGCGAATGGTTTTAGCAGTTTTCGATTCGATTTTTCTGGCATTGGGGACAGCCGCTCCCAAGGTTCGGAGCTGCCCGCTGATCAACGCTGTATCGCCGAGGTAAGTCAGGCATTGGACGAGCTGGAAAACCGCCTGCAGGCTCCCTCAGCAGCCCCCTACCAATTCGTCGCCATGGGCCTTTGTACCGGAGCTGATAATGCCCACAGGTCAACCGCCAGTGATGAGCGACTGTCCGGGGTGATCTGCATTGACGGCTATGCCTATCCCACCGGACAGTTCTACTACCAAAAACTGCTGCAGCGCGCTGGCCGATTAGTGAAAAACCCGCAGCGGATATTCAAACTGTTTCGGAGGTTCACTTTGCCCGCCCCCGCGGACAGCGACGACCGAGCCGACGGCCTGTTTCGGTGGCATTTGCCGGCCAAGGACCGAACCATTGCCGAGTGGGAAAAAATGACCGCCAGAGGGGTAAACATGCTCTACGTTTACACTGGCAGCGGCATGATGACCTACAGCTACCGTCAGCAGTTTTTCGACGCAGCGCCCAGCCTGAGGAATGCGGCTGATCAGATTTCCATCATCTTACAGCCCGACGCTGACCACACCTTTACCTTGAGCAGGTCCCGCCATCAGCTGTGCAAAAACATTTTGCATTGGCTGCAGGAAAAGCCCGTTGAGCAATGAAGCCGCCATGACGTCCTTGCAACCGGGCTGCCTGGCTCTGGGCGATGAACATCAGCGCCAGTTCGATCTCAATAGCTTTCGATTCGATCACAGCCTGTCTAAGGCCCCAGCGCTGCAGATCGACCGCCTCAAAGAGCTGATTCTGCGCCTCCCGTCGCCGCAGGTATACGCCAGCTCAAGCAAGGTCGAACTGACAGCCGACCTTGACCGGGCCCATAAAGACCATGCCATCAAGACCGCCCTGGAACAGGCGCTGACTGAACTTGAAACCTCTGACACCTTCGTCATGGTTCGCTCACCGGAAACCGACCCAGCCCTGACCGAGGTGTTCGCCCAGCTGACCGAAGCGGCAGACCGCTTTATTCAGCAGCTCAACAGCCAACGGATCAATTCCACCCTGTATTTGTTTCTGGCCTCCCCCGGCGGCGTGACGCCGTACCATATTGACCGCTATTCCACCTTTTTGCTGCAGCTGCAGGGAACCAAGGACGTCTCCACCTGGCTACCCTGGGATCGTCAACAGATCAGCGATCAGGAATTGGAAGCCTTTTTTACCAAGACCCATCAACAGGCTCCGCAGTACTCCGAGGAGATGGCCAGACAGGCCACGGTGACCCGCATCGCGCCGGGCCAGGGGGTACATATACCCTTTGTATCGCCCCATGTGGTGAGGAACGGTGAGGAGGTGTCTGCATCGATATCCATCATCTTCAACACTCGCCAAAATCAACGCCAGAGTGACGCCCTCAAATTCAACCACCAGCTGAGAAAAAAACTGTCTCTGCAACCCCGACCGGTGAATCAATCAGCGGCTTTAGATTCCGCTAAATCTTTAGCTTATCGGGGTTATCAGAAAGCTCGTCGGATGCTGGGGATAAGCGATCCTTAAGGGCCGGGGAAATCAGCTCCACAAGCTCCTGCTCGGTGAGTGTTGTCAGGGACAGACCAAAACCCGCGTTGAGTTGCTCAATCACGTGATTGAGCCAAAGCCCGTTGTATAACGTGCCGGCGTGGCGATCAGCGAGAATCAGGTGTTGTGGATGATCGCCTCGACGATTGAGCACCTGCAGACCAGCTACCGCGAAGCTGGCGGCTGGCGGCCGATCTATCCGGCTTCCCACCCGGGCAACATGCCAGTCATGATCGTTAATAAAAAGGACGTTTGGGGCTTGTTGGGCGAACGCGTTTAGCTGTCCATCGAACTCGCTAAATACCGATTCGATCCGGGCCGCCTGGGCCGCGTTAAAACGCGACGCCGCCTCAATATCCAGATTGTAATCTCTGGCCATACCCAGCAGCGCAATGCGGATCTGGGGCGAAGCCGCAGCGATAGCCTTAGCGGCTGCAATAATGTGCTCAGTGCAGGACTTCACCCGCCGCATTGCCGAATCGGTTAGACCATCAGCGGCATGTTCATCCTGGGATTCCAGCTGACCGAGATCATTAACGCCAATGCGAATAACCACCAGTCCATGGTCCGGCGGATCGGTACCCAGCTGTTTGATTAACCAGCGCGCCTGATAGGGCCAACTGCTCTGCAGCGACTCGCACTTCAGACCAGAAACGGCATAGTTGTTTTGGTAATCGTACTTGGCCGGCGCCCTGCCGAGCAGGCCAAGTTGATCCCGTAGCCTGGCCAGCCGATAGCCTGTTCCCCAATGGCCCAGGGGGCCAAAGTTAACTTCCCCTGGCCTCAGACGGCTCCACAGCTCAGGCCAACCCAGGGCGTAGTCGTGAAACTCGCCCCCACGCTGCAGCTGGTCCAGGAAATCATCGTAATAGTGGCTGTCTGAATCTCCCAGTACGCTGATCTTAAGCGCTGCCGGACTGGCTGAAACCGCAACCGGTGTTGTTAACGCCCTGATTTCCGGCAGTAAGATCACCAGCGCCAGCGCCGTCAATCCCACTACTGCTATGAGCGGCAGTATGACCATTGCGCTAGACCGCACCGTCCGCCGCCAGTTCAGGCGCTCTTGCGCAGATCAGTTTCAGTATCGCGGGCCAGGGATAAAACCCAGCGAGCGATGTCTTTGGGTATTTCCTGCTGGTGAGTTTTCCCGGTGATGATATGGGTAGCATCCAGGTGGTAATCCACCGTTAGCAGGCCCTTGAAATTCAGGTCCGAGAAACTGCTTTCAAACTGCCCCGGGTGGTTGAGGATTTTTCGCTGACCGCCGGTAAAAATGCTGTAGACCGCAACCCCTCGATCAACCATCCCCGCCAGGCCTTTTTTCACTTCTTCCCGGGGCGGAAACTCACGAACGTAGCTGGGCATTTCGACAAACTCATCATCGGGATCATCGCCACCGGCCCGGGTCTGGCCTTTGCCCAGCAACTTTCCGACCAGCCGCTTCCACACCTCAGGCTGCAGCAGACGGGGACCATAGTGGTGCAGATACCAGCGCCGAGTGCGATAGCAAAAGGGATCAATCTGGGCGATGCCAATGACCCGTTGGTCCACCTTGGCCACCTCATAAGAACCGTCAGCACCGGAGCACAGGCCGTACAGCACAAATTGCTGTATGCCTCTTTTGCGCTGCAGGTAATCCATCACCTCAGCGGTCTCCTCTATTGCGGTCTGCTCAAAGGGTTTGCTGCCGCGACGGGTCTCGCTGTCGCCAATGCCGGAGAAATCGAATCGAACCGACACGATTCCAGCATCCGCCAGTGCCCTGGCGATGTGCACAGACATGCGGCAAGTGCCAACGTGATGCATCACGCCGGAGTTGAGGATAATCACCGCCGGCTTGCTGGCATCAACGCTGTCGGGTTCGGCCACGATGGCCGCAAGGGGGGTGGGCTTTCCAATCCTGATTGCTCGTTCGCGCATTTGTCTATCCCTCCTGTCCGAACCAGCCTACGATGGCCTGAATGATGGGCTGGGGCAGCAAGATGCCGCCAAAGTCATCAACATAATTCCAGTCCCCCGGAGCCTCAGTCAGACTGTATTGGTATTGATCCACTGCCTGCCAGGCATCTTTTAACGCCAAGGCGCTGGGGTACTCGCTGGAAACGATATGCAATACCTGCTTGGCACCAGGGGTCATGTTCAATAGATCGATTTCGGCCAGCCCCTGGCGTAAGGCTGAAGACAATCCAAAGCCGTTGAAATACAGGGTACCGTCGTCGTCGATAAAGTTATTGTGGGCCTCGTCGCCCAGGTGCATCACCTGCTGCAGTTCATCTTCATAGGCGCTGCCGGAATTAACCGGATCCCACAGCACCAGCCTGTCGATGCTCAGGTCCTGGCAGGCTTTGGCGCCCAGCAGCGCGCCCAGTCGCAGACCCACCAGATGCAGATGGTCTATGCCCGCCGTTTCCTTCAACTCCTCGGCTGCTGCCTGGATGTTGTTGATCCAGACCTCCACCGTGGCCTCAGCCAGCAGGCCAGCGGAGTTGCCGGTACCCTGATAGTCAAAGCGCAGCACGTGAAATCCCTGTTTGGCCAGCAGCATGGCCAGCTGCCGATTGGCGCGGTGGGCCCGCATATATTCCTGGCCGAAGGGATAACACAGCAGCACCCCCTCGTTTCTTGGGCGACCGGAGGGCCCATGATAGACCCCAAACAGTGGTGCATTGGAATCACCGAAAAACAGCGGAGTCATGAGCGTTTCCCAAACAGCGACTTGACCAGACCACGCCGAGGTGCAGGCTCAGGCTGAGATTCAGCTGATGGATTCGCCGCCTGCTCAGCAGGCTTTTCATCAGGCTCGGGCTGAGCCTCCAGGGCACTGGAATCCACGCCCCGCTGGCTGTCCACTTCCGCCGCAATCTGCTCCAGCGTCTGCAGAGCCATAATGGCCTGATTGAGCTGCACACCAAACTTTTTATTGGTCTTGGTAATCGCCCGAATCGACAACAGGGAGTGACCGCCCAGGTCAAAGAAATTCTCGTCCACCCCAATTCGCCCTGCGTCCAACACATCACGCCAAATATCGGCAATGGCTTTCTGGGTGGCCGTTTCGGGTTCCTGGAAGGTGTCCACCGGCGCGTAGGGATCCGGCAGGGTTTTGCGTTTCGGCTGACCCTTTGAATCCAGGGCAATTTCATCCACCTCGATCAGGTGATGAGGCATCAACTCCGCCGCCAATACTTTTTTCAAATGCCGGCGCAGATCGCTAACCGTGATGTACTCATCGGGATCAACCACAAAATGGGCCACCAGGCGGCGCTCGTCCTCCTCATCCAGGTGAGACCTCACCACCGCCAGTGCAATGGCTTCGTGATCGGCCATCGCCGCCTCAATGGCCGGGATGTCCGGGTCACAGTCGGCATCGTGGCCGCTGTCGGCGATCACCGCAGCACGACTGCCACCACCACTACCCTGATTAAGCTCGGCCAGCATCGGCGTAATATCAAAGGGGGTGACGGCTAGCTGGGGCAGTCCGGCTCGGGTCAGGGCCAAATCAAAGGCGGCTGCGCCTTCTTTCGGCGAGATCCCCAGTTCCAGGGTTCGTTTCAGCGCCGGGTCTGGCTCACTATCGATTTGCGGCGCCGTCAGCGTGCCCGCCACCCGCTGCATGGTGAAATTCTCAACCATCAGCAAAGGACTGCCAGCCTCATCGGTGACCACAATATCGAAGGTCACACTGTCCCCGGCGCGATCGGCGCTGGCTTCAGTTTCCTTATATCGGATATGGCTAAACCAGCGAGCTGAAGTGCTGCCAAAATAGGTCATATTTTGATAGCCCACGGGCACGTAAAGCTCGTCCATGGGTTGATAACCCGGAATCAGAGCCTGGGCACCTGCGGTGGCCATATCCAACATGGCCGGATGCAGGTGGTAGTGCTCAAGATCGTCAACAAAACCCCCCAGATCAATCACTTCCAGTGCTTCGCCCTGGCCCAAATGGATGTCCTTTAAACTGGCCCAGCGGGGACCAAAGTCCAGATGCGGATGATGATCCGGGTCATCAAATTTCTGAGTCCGCTGGGTACAGCGGGCGATAATCTCATCCCTGGGCTCAGCGTTAATGGAACGAGGCGCCGCCGGTGCGATATCCCCGCGACAGTGTTCCATCCACTCGCCACCCATATCGCTACTGATCAGAAACTCGCCGGCTTCCAGATCAATGGAAATTTTCAGCGCCCTGCGTTGGTCATCGGGTACAAAAAAGGGCGCCATGAAAAATACGTTGGCCATGCTGACCCCAGGCTGGCCGGTGAGCTCTGCATAGGCTGCCCGGGCCAGTTCAATGTAACCGGCTCCAGGAATCAGGGCATCGCCCTGGGCGATTCGGTGTTCGTCCAGCACCCAGTCCTGCTCAGGACTAAACACCTTGATGAACTCCCCACCCTTATCACTGCGCCGGGTGCACACGCCCAACATGGGGTGTGCCACGGCCTGACCCATGGCAGCCAGTTCAGCAGAGCTGCCGTCAGCAATTGATGCCGCCATCCCCACCTGTCGCCAGGCCGGCCAGGCGATGGCCGTATAAGCGGTGCCATCGGCACCATCACGAGCCTTACAGAATGCATCCAGATAGGCATTGGCCGCCGCATAATCGATCTGTCCCGGTAACCCGGCAACGGCACTGACCGATGAAAAGGCGACAAAAAATTTCAGCTGTTCGCCGCCAAAGGCCTGATCCAGCAGCCGACTTCCCTGCACCTTCGGCGCGAGCACCGCAGCTGCTTCGGCGGGCGTTTTCAGCTGAATCAGTGCATCGTCAATCACGCCGGCGGTGTGCACCACGCCGGTAACCGGGCCGAACTGCTCTGTGACCCTGGCCCTGAGCGCTGTTACCTGATCGGGTTGAGTAATATCCGCCGCCATATGCACGATCGAGCATTTGTCACTGATCCGAAGCAAGCTGGCAAAGCGCTCTGCCAGCGGACCTTTGGATTGGGCCAGGGCAGACCATTGTTCCGTGGGCGGCAACTGCCGGCGAGACACCATCACCAGATTCAAACCGCCCTGGGATGCCAGGTGTTCAGCAATCACCAGTGCCAGTCCGCCGATGCCACCGGTGATCAGCACCGTGTCGCCAGCCTTGAGGCTCATCAGCGGCGCATCGGCCATGCAAGGCACCGCATCAAAGCCTCGGACAAAACGTTGTCCAGCCCGAATGGCCAACACCGGGTCAGGGCTTCGCTCATCACTGTCTAGCAACGGTCGACCAACAATTTCCCGTTCCAAGGCAGCCAGACCCGCGCTTTCATCCCGCCCCCCCAGTTCCAGATCAATCAACTGAGCGGTCACCCCGGACAGCTCGCCGTTCGCCACCAGCACAGGCCCCAGTGCCAGGGCCTGGCCGGGGTTAGACACCGGCTCTGCGCCAACGGAAAACAGCCCGCGAGTGACCACCGTCAAGTTAAGCCCATCCTCCGGGTCTTCGTCGGCAATCGCTTTGACCAGCGCAAACAGCGGCTGAAAGACGCTGTTTGCCGGATCTGTTGTACCCTCGCTGTTGGTAAACACCACGATATCCGTGGGCATCTCTCCGGTCTGCCCAGCGCCGGACAGCAGCTCGGTCCAGGCCGCGGCGTCCGCCAGGGGAAGACTGTAGCCATGGGAGGCTGCAACCAGCGCTGAGCCGGCAGTGGCCCTTGCTACCGCTGCACGGCCCTCAAGTCGACTTGCCAGGGCCTGGGCATCTGCTCCGTCCCCCACCACCAGAATTTTCTGCTGACTGCGTTCGTTGCCCGGTTCAGCCACACGACCGGCCCGTCGCCAGATAGGCTGATAGAACCAGTCTTGCAGATCGTCGTGACGCTTAAGCCCGCCCACATTGCCTTCGGCAAACAGCTGGTCACCGGGCTCTACCCAGTAGCGAGCGTGATCAAAGCTGTAGCTGGGAAGCGCCAGCCGCTGGCGTTGTTCATCAGCCCAGTAAGTTCTCCAGTCCGTCACGCTGCCAGCCTGCCAAAGTGCGCCGAAGGTGCGCAGCATGAAGGATTGATCCGATTCGCTGTCATCGGGACTACCCATGGAATGGATGATGCGCGTGGCTGTGCTGTTGCCAGGGTGCATTTGGCAAAGGGTGGCCAGGGTTTTTCCAGGACCTACCTCAAGCAGCGTCAGCTGGGGCTTTTCCAGCAGCTGCTGGGCGCAATCGGCAAACCGCACGGTGTTTCGCAGGTGAGCAACCCAGTATTCCGGATCCTGGGCCTGCTCGTCGGTCATCCAGGTGCCGGTGAGGTTCGCGGTCAGAGGAATGGTCGGCGCGTTAAGGGTAATGCTACGCAGGTAGCTGCCGAACTTTTCCAAGATCGGTTCCAGCATGGAAGAGTGGGCAGCGATATTAATCCTGACCCGCTGATATTCGATCTCGTTGTCGCTAAGGGTCTGTTCAAACAACCCCAGGGGCTCACTGGGACCGGACACCACGGACAGCTCCGGACCGTTAACGCAGGCCAAAGACAGGTCATCGCCGAGCAGATCCCGCAACCGCTGTTCACTGGCCTGCACCCCCAGCATGCCGCCTTCAGCAATGGTTTCAAACAGCTGGCCGCGCAGCGCCACCAGTCCCAGCGCGTCCCGCAGACTGATCACACCGGCCAGACAGGCTGCGGTATTTTCACCCATGGAGTGGCCGGTCAGACAGCTAGGCTGTATACCCCAGGACATCCACAATTTGGCCTGGGCATATTGAGTGGTAAACAGGGACGTTAAAGAGCGAGTCGGGCGTTCCAACTCGACGCTGGCGGCTTCGCGCTGCTCAGCCGACGGATACATCAGCGCCTTTAGGTCAAAGTCGATGATATCTTTCAGATGCCCAAGGCACTCATCCACCGCATCCCGATAAACCGCCTCGAACTGATAAAGGTCCTGGCCCATATTGGGAAACTGAGCGCCACCGCCGGCGAACATGAAAGCAACTTCCGTGGGCTGCTCCGGCGCCGTATCGGTCAGCACCCGGTCTTTTGGCAGCTGGGATAGCAGCTCAGCGCCAGCCGCGTGGTCTTTCACCGCCAGCACCCGACGATGAGTAAATCCCTTGCGCCCTACCTGCAGGGTATAGGCGATATCCGCCAGCGGCAGCTCCGGGTTGTCGGTCAAAAAGCGGGCCAGCTTTTTGGTGCTCTTGTTCAGGGATTTTTCGCTTCGTGCCGACAGCGCCAGCAGCACCCAGTCACTGCGATGGGGGGGCGGCGCAGGGCGCTTTGGGGCCTCCTCAAAGATCAGGTGGGCGTTGGTTCCACCTACACCCAGGGAGCTGACGCCCGCTCGGCGCGGGCCCTTATCGCCATGCCAGGTTTTGCACTGGGCGTTGACATAAAAAGGGCTGGACTCCCAATCGATGGCAGGATTGGGCGCGGTAAAGTTGATGTTGGGGGGCAGCTCGCGATGACGTAAGGCCTGAATCACCTTGATCGCACTGGCGACTCCCGCGGCGGTATCCAAATGCCCTATATTGGCCTTCACTGAGCCGACGCCACAAAACTGCTTTTTGTCGGTTTCACGCTGAAAGGCGCTGGTGAGTGCGGCAATTTCAATGGGGTCACCAATGGGGGTGCCGGTGCCGTGGCACTCAATGTAGTCAATGGTCTCCGGACTGATGTCCGCCACCATCAGGGCTTCGTGAATTGCCGCGGCCTGACCGTCCACGCTGGGGGCCATGTAGCTGACCTTGCCAGCGCCGTCATTGTTCACCGCTGAGGCTTTGAGCACCGCCAGAATATGGTCGCCGTCGGCAATGGCATCTTCCATTCGGCGCAGCACCAGTACGCCAGCGCCGCTGCCAAACAGCGTGCCCTGGGAGTTGGCATCAAAGGGGCGACAGTGGCCATCGGGAGCCAAAATCTCGCCTTCCTGGTAAAGGTAGCCACGGTGATGAGGCAGTTCGATGGTCACCCCGCCAGCCAGCGCCATGTCGCATTCGTGGCTGAGCAGACTTTGCGCTGCCAGGTGGGCGGCAACCAGCGAGGTGGAACAGGCGGTCTGGACGTTAACGCTTGGGCCTGTCAGGTTTAGACAATAGGACACCCGGGTGGTCAGGAAGTCCTTATCGTTGCCGGTGTGACGAACCAGAAACAGTCCATGGCGATCCATATATTGCGGATTGGTGAACAGGTTGTAGGGCATGTAAGCGTTGTGCCCGGAGCCGCCGAACACACCAATGGCGCCATCAAACTGCGCAGGATCGTAGCCGGCGTTCTCCAGCGCCTCCCAGGACACCTCCAGAAACTGGCGATGCTGCGGATCCATCATCGATGCTTCCAGGGAACCGAAGCCAAAAAAGCCGGGATCAAACTGATCCATCTTCTCCAGCACCGCAGCGGCTTTCACGTAATGAGGATCTTCCAGCACGCTGTCAGACACGCCCTGCTGGCGCAGCTGGTCGTCCGTCAATACGGTAACGCTTTCAACGCCGTTTCGAACATTCTGCCAATAGCTTTGCGCATCCAGCGCTCCGGGCAGCCGACAGGCTAGCCCTACAACTGCTATGTCACTGCTGATGTCTGCTTCGTTATCCATAGCCTGCATTGCATTCCGTGCTGTAGTTGTTCATTGGATTATTGATACGTTGTCTATTTGCCAACAACCTCACCCTGTCGACTCACGGCTAACGCCCCCGTCGGCGCCGCACTCTTGAAGCTTTTCGAGCCTGGGCACGTTCTTCGCTGCGATCCAGCCCCGCCTCCGGGGTATTGTCGTCGTCACTTTCAAGATAGTCGGCGAGGGATTTAATGGTAGGGTAGCGAAATAAATCGGTCATTTTTACCGGCCGCTCAGTGAGCTGCCTGACCTTGTTCAACACCTGCACCGCCAATAGCGAGTGCCCACCAATATCAAAGAAGTTTTCCGTTACTCCCACCGATGGACGAGCCAACAGCTCACACCAGATTTCCGCGATGCCAGACTCCAGCCCGGCGGCAGGTGCCACGGCGTCAGCATCAGCGTCAGCGCTGCTCAGGGGCGGCGGCAAAGCCGCCCTGTGGACCTTGCCATTGGGGGTCTGAGGGAACTGCTCCAGGGCCACCAGGTGGGTGGGCAGCATGAATTCCGGCAGGCGTCCTGCGGCCAGCTGCTTAAGCTCTTCAAGGTCTACCGACTCGCCGGCGAAGGTGACATATCCCACCAGCATGGCATTGCCTGGAGTGTCTTCCCGCAGCAAAACAACGGCGCCGCTAACCTTCGGATGACTGGCCAGCGCACTTTCAATTTCGCCCAGCTCAATGCGGTAACCACGAATCTTGATTTGGTGGTCAGTCCGGCCTAAACACTCGAGACTGCCGTCGGGATTGAGCCTGGCGCTGTCACCGGTGCAGTACCATCGCTGATGGTCGCTGGTAGGAAAATCACACTGGATGAATCGTTGCTCGGTCAGCTGTTGACGATTGTGATACCCGCGGACCACGCCGTCGCCGCCGATCAACAGTTCACCCACCATGCCCGGGGGCAGCGGCTGGCGCTGATCATCGACAATCATCATTGATGTGTTGGCAATCGGGGCGCCGATGGAAACGCCATCCAGGGTCTCCGGCAGTTGCCAGGTAGAGGACCAGATGGTGGTTTCGGTGGGGCCATACATGTTGCTGACAACCCCGCCACACAGGCGGGTCAAATCTGCCGCCAGCTCCGGCGGCAAGGCCTCGCCGCCGACCATAAACTGCTGCAGCTGTCGCAACGCCGGGTGACACTGAGGATCGCCCACCAGCATGCTGGCCTGGGAGGGCGTGCACTGCATGTGGGTGACCTGATGGCGCTCAATCTGTTCATTCACCGCGTCATAGTCCACCGCCGCATCCGTGGGAGCTGGCGTCTGGTTGGAGGCCTGGGCCAGTTCAGCCAAATTGGGTAGATGGGCCAGAACATCCTTATTGGTCAGTCCGTAGTCAATCAGGCAGCCAATCTCATCAACGCCGATATCTTTTAGCCGGTCGACCATTTCAACGCAGCGTTCCTTGGAGCCGAACAGGCCGCTGGTGCTGTAATACCGGTTGAAGGCGAACTCCATCAGCCCGTCCATGTCGTCATCGGAAATGGTGGCAAAGAAGTCGTCCAGGTCCTTGCCGGTTTCATCGGACATCTTCTTAAAGGTGGGAAATTCCCAGGCCGCGTCTTTAACCAAAAACATGGCGCTTTTCAGATAGTTTTTCATCGGCTCACGGGCGGTTTCCCGCACCGCCGCCTCGTCCTCACCCACCAGGGTATGAAGCATCAGCGTAATGTGGCCATTGCCGGGGTGACCGGCATCTTTCCAGGCCTTGCGATAAGCGGCAATGTTGTCCCCGACCTGCTCCACGGTCTGGCCCAGCAGGTGGGTCAACAGATTGGCACCCATGGTGCCGGCATTGATGAAAGACTGGGGATTGCCGGCGGTAGTGATCCACACCGGCAGCTCACTCTGGATGGGACGAGGCCGAGTAGCCACATCCACCGGGCCCTTGGGACCGTCAAAGCTGACCGTTTCACCGCGCCACAGCTGCCTGACTTTTTCCATTCCGTCGAGCATCTGCTGTTTGGCGTTGTCGAACCCCTCAGGCTTGATCACAAAATCGTTGGGCTGCCAGCCGGCAGCAAAGGAAATGCCCACCCGGCCACCAGACAGGTTATCGACAATGGACCAATCCTCGGCAACCCGTATAGGGCTGTGCAGCGGCATGACGACGCTGCCTGCCCGAATCTTGACGTTTTTCGTGGTGGCCGCCAGCGCGGCGCTGACCACGCTGGGATTGGGATAGGAGCCGCCGAAGGCGCCAAAATGGCGCTCCGGCGTCCAGATCGCTTCAAAGCCGTTGTTGTCGGCAAACTGCGCTGACTCCATCAGCAGCCGGTACTTGTCCGGGTCATCCACATCAGCGTCGTTGACGTAGTTCCAGAAGAACAGGCTAAAGCCCATGGGTGCATTGGGGCGACGCGTAACCACCGAACTGCTGGCTCGATTGCTGGGTGCCTGTAATACCACTTTGAATCCCCGGCAAAGGGTCCAGAAAATTTCCAGCACGGAAATGTCGAAGGAAATGCTGGTAACCGCCAGCCAGACCTTGTCTTCGCCTCGCTCAATTCGTTGGTCCATACCGTGGAAAAAATTCACCACGTTGCGATGCTCAACCATCACGCCCTTAGGCTGTCCGGTGGAGCCGGAGGTGTAGATCAGGTAAGCCAGGTCGGCGCCGCTTATTGCGACCCTTGGATTATCTTCCGCCAGCTCTGCGGTGGCAGCCAGACCATCCGCCAGCAGCACCACCGGCGTGCCGTTCGTGGCCAAATCCGTTTCACTAATCACCAGCGCAGCGCCGGAATCGGCCACCATGTACGCAACCCGATCTGCCGGATAGGCCGGATCCAGAGGCACGTAGGCGGCGCCGGATTTAAGCACTCCCAACATCACCGGCAGCAGGTGCTCAGTGCGGGTCAGATGCACCCCTGCGCAGCTGCCAACACCCAGCCCGGCATCGATAAAATAATGCGCCCACTGGTTGGCTTTGCGATTGAGATCGGCATAACTGAGCTCTTCAGCCAAACAGGCCAGCGCCGGTGCATCGGGGGTAGCCGCGGCCTGGAGTTCAAACATCTGAACGATGCTTTGGTCCGCGCTGACATCGATGCTGGTTTGATTGAGCCGACTGAGCAAGGCTAGATCGGCGGCGGACAGCAGGCTGGCGCTGGCAATGGCCTTGCCTGCCAACAGCGCAGAAACAAAGGCTTCAAAGGACGCCTGCAACGCTGCAATCGCGGTTTGGCTGATAACGGCAGGATCAAAATGCCAATTCAGGCTCTGCTGATCCGGGTCGGGGATCAGCTGCAGAGCCGGCCCGTTGATGGCGCAAGCTTCAGGATTGAGGCTCAACAGGCAGGGGTGACGATTGTCGACCCAGGCCTGCCGATAGGCCTGCTGATCGGCCAACAACACAGGCTGGCGATGGATCAGATCCAGTGCAAAGCCGCCGCGTTTTTCCAGGCCCGCAAGCTCATTGTTCCAGCTTTGCAGGCAATCGATCAGGGTGCTTTGGGCGGAGTAGCCGAGTTTGACTGGAGCGGCGGCGGCATAAATACCGTGGTCCAAATTAGCGCTGGTGGCTAGCGGCAGGAACTGGCGCTGTTGATTGCTCAGACGCAGCAGAAACAAACCGTGGCACAGCAGCAGCACCGACATTGCCTGATCTGCGAACTGGGGGTCGGCGGCCAGTTGGACAGGAACCGGGAAGGCTTTCTGCTGGTAAGTCTGAATGCCCGTTGGGGGCGGCGCCAGGCCGTCGATGTCCAGCGCTTGCGCGCCAGCAAGACGATTGAGCCAGAAACGCTCGTAGCGTGCGTACTGACCGGCTAAGCTGTCCAGTTTAGCGATCTGGTCTACATCGGGACTGTCAAACTTCAGTCCGGCTTTCAGGGTCTGCTCTCGCCCGGTAAGGGGTTGCATGACGCTGAGCATCAGATCCTTCGTTGCCGTGGACACGGTCACTTCACCGGATTCATCCAGGCTGAGCAGCGTACCCGGCGCGCAGTCGCTGGCGCTGGCCAGAACCTTCACCCCGCTTGTGACGTAGAGTTGTTCTTCGCAACGAGTTTTGGCACAGCTAATCGGATTGGGATAGCCGCCAAAGTCCAGTCCGTTGATCAGCCGCTCGATGGCACCGGCAGGCTGATCCCAGTTGATCACAGCCTGGCCCGAGGGTTTTGCGGCGGCGGCAAAAAACTTACCCGGTTCAGCGGACTGGTGGGTTCGATTGAGCCCACTGCCTTCCAGATCAGTGACCAGCGAGCAAAAGGTCTCATGACCCGCTTCCAGGCATTTGGCATTCAGGGTCAGAGCGGTTTCGCCGGGCACAATCGGGAATCGCTGTTGAATAAAAATGTCGCCCTTATCCACATCGCTGAGCATCTCGTGCCAGCTAACTCCGTGTTCAGCCTCACCGTTGAGTAGCGCCCAGTTGGTCACGTTGAGACCGGCGTATCCCGGCAGCAGCCCATCGTGAAAATTGATCGCTGCTTTGGCCGGCGCCTGGAGCAAAAAATCCGGGCAGATCTTCAGATTGACGATACTGAACAGATAATCAAATTTGAGCCCGGCGATCTGTGCCGGCAACGCCTTGTCATCCGCCCAGACCTCAATCTGGTTTTGACTGGCCCAGTTGCGGGTGGCGGGGTCGCTGGTGACGATGGCCTTGATTGAGTGCTGACGTTCCAGGAGGGTCTGGGCGCACTGAATCAACAGCGTCTGACCGCCGATTAGTACTGTGCTGAATGTCCCGTGATCCGACATCTAATGCGCTCCTGCGGTCCTTGCCGAGAGCGAGCCGCGAAACACCGAAAAAGTGGTGCTCAAAAGCCCGCTGAAAAACTGAAATCGCGATGTAGAAAGCAAGCCGAGCATAAATGCCCGACCAATAATTTCGCGCATGACATCGCGCTGGGATTCATGGAACTGACCGACATAGGTGTCCAACCAGCGGCGCAACAACACCAGCCCAATCGGGCTTGAGCCAGACACAAGCTTCAGTGGCGCACCCAGCTGGCGCGCCATGGTGTCCGCCATCAGCGTGAAAGCCCGGGCGGTCACCGGCGCAGCATCAACGGGCAGCGGAAACTGAGACATGAAATAACAATCAACAATAGACCGCTGATGCCCGCCCTGGCCAAAGTCTTCCATCAAATTGCTGTACCAATGACAAATGCAATGGGCCCTGGCCACCTCGGTGGCAAGAAATTCACAGGGTCCACCGTAGGCCTCCTGGGTGACCGCTGTTTCAAAACAGCGCTCAGGCCGAAATAACGGTTCCTCAGCAAATGGCGAATAATGGGGATACAAACCATGATGCAGCTCAACCCAAATACCCAGATCCCGGTGATGCAACGGCGCCAGATGATGGTGCTGATCCCAGCGATCCGCCGCTTCCTCGGGATTCGGTGCAAAGCCATGATCCATCAGCACCCCACTGGCCTCCCGGGCCTGCTCCGGGCTTTCCAGCAACAGGTCGATATCGCGCATGATCCGCCAGTGAAATTCCGGATAAAAGCGCTGTGCCATATCCGCACCTTTTAGCACCAGGAAACGCAAACCCGCCTTTCTCAGCAGATCCAAAACCGAAGTGGTGGCAGCGCGGCTACGCCCGGCTATCGCCCTGGCCGTCAGATCCGCGCTCAGCAAAAGCTCCTGCCCCCTGGCGTTGGTGCTGATATGTTGCTCTGTTAAAAGCTGTCGATACAGTGGACCCAGGCCACAATCGACCACTCGCTCAAGCTGACTATCAGCAAAAGCAACAGGGCCCGCGCTGGGCTGGCCCAGCTGTTTGATAGATTTCAACATCGAACTCATTCACTCTCCGCCTGCTCCGCACTCGTGGCATCCAGTAACGGCCACGACAAAAGCATTCCCCTGACAACTATAGTGGCAGCTTCTCGTCTTCATAGGCGCAACAGGCGCCGACTTTGACATTGATTAACAGCCAACGTTTGCCCTAACTACGCGGCAAAATTCAGCAATGCCGGAGCATATTCCAGGTAGTCCATCTGTTGCCCGTTGTACTTGGAAAACAGGCCACAGCGGTCGTTCACTGCCAACAGCGTTCCCGCCGGGCTATGACATCCCGAGTGGTGGTCATCCACCTCAAATTCAACGAAGCCCAGTTCCCGCGGTGAAAACTGGCGATCACCGAGCATGACCTTGTCCTTGATATCAGAGGAGATGGATGCGGTGAGAGTGAGCTTGTTCTCCACCACCTCAACTCCGATAACCAATCCCTGCAGCGCCTGTGGCCCGGTTACCCGAGCCTCATCGGTCAGGTAATAGCCATGGCGTTCCTGTTCCCGCCGGCAACCAAACTGACGAAGCTCAGTGGCTGCGGCCTGGGCATCAGCGTTGCTGGAATACACAAAGGTGTATTGGGGCACCATGGCCTGTTCAACGCCGACGTCTCCCTGATGACCATCCAGCAGACGCTCCAGCAGCAGCAGCGGGTCGTCCAGGCGGTAATCTATGGTGTTGTCGGCAATGTAATCGGGATTTAAACCCTGATTCGCCTTTTGGCCGATGCTGGTGACGACCAATAGCAGGTAGTCGTTTTGTTCAGCAAAGCGTTTGAACTGGGTCAGCCAACTGTCCAATAGCCCCATAGCTCCCAAAATCTCCCCACGATATCGCTCTACCCACTGGCTTGAGTAAGCCTTTTCTGCGAAATCGTCGGGGTAAAGGGCGTACCAGTAACGATGCATATTGGCCGCTACGTGATTGGTGAAGGCAATCGCCAGATCAGGCTTCTCCCGCTTCAGGCCGGCCAGGAATATCTCCGCCAACATGGGAAACTGCGCACAGCGCAGGCGCTCAGGATTGCCCACCAGGGCCCCCGCGGTGAGTTTTCCAAGATTGCCTAAGGACCGAGGCGACAGCCCCCAGCGACCCGGAAGCGGACTGCGAGCGAAGGCGCCAGCGGCGGATACCAGGGTCTTTCCCAGGGACGTTTTGCGGCCGTTTTCTCCGGTCACCGCAAGGTTAAATTCTTGAAATGGTTCGAATTTCTTAGGAAGCGTGGCGCCGTTGGGCGCAAAACAATCCGGCACCACCAGCTTGTAGTTCCCGTCCTCCACAAAGTCCTGCAGCGGCGAGGTGTGCAGACTGCCAACTAACATGGTTGAGGCGCCGTTTTTCGCCAGCTTGTGCCAGAAAAAATCATCAAAGCACTTAACGTCGTTGTACCATCGAATTTTGTGCTCCTGATAGGGGCTACCGGTGTTCATAGACGCCCAGGATTGCGACGGATACAGATCATCCTCGGTCACATCACTGGCCCAGGTCTCCACCACGTTGTGCTGAGAGAGGATGTTCGCAATCGTCGATTCAGGGCGCATTTTTGCGTATTCTCTGAACACGCGCAGCGGCACTTCGTTGACTTCCAGTGTAAGAATTTTCTGATTCATGGCTTTTTCTGCCTATTCGCCGCATCAATTTTTCGACGCGCCGGAGCAATTCCCCAGTTTGGTGCCGATGTTAATCCACCAATATAGGTGATCACCCCAATAACGTCACGGCAAGCCAGGGTCCTCAAATGTGAACTTTTGCTCCAGTGCCCAGCACACGAGGCGGTATTGTGTGCATCGGGGAAAAGGCGTGCGAAACTTTCATCATGATGGCCGCCGCTGGCGCCAAAAATCGGGGAAATTTCTTGAAAGTACTGATATTCAGCCGTCTGTTTCCCAACCCAGGGGCGCCGACGGCAGCAACCTTTAACGTTGAGCAGTTCCGCCGCCTGGCATCCCAGGCCGAGGTGCAAGTAGTGACCCCCGTGGGACTTCCGGAAAAGGTCCGTTCAGTGCTGAAAGGGCCTGCACTGCCGCGCCAGGACACGGTGGCCGGTATGACGGTGCATTACCCGACGTTCTTTTATACCCCGGGTGTAGCGCACCGCTATCACGGGCGAATGCTGTATTGGTCAGTGGTAAGGACGGTGGATCGAATCATTCAGGGTTTTTCTCCCCAGGTGATCTATTCCACCTGGGCTTATCCGGATACCTACGTTGCGAGTAAGCTGGCCATCCGCCACAAGCTGCCCCTGGTGGGGAAAATCCACGGCTCAGACATTCACAGTTTGCGTCCACAGACGGTCTCAGCCACCCGAGCTGCCCTACAGGCGTGTAACGCTGTGCTGTCTGTCAGTGACCAGCTGGCTCAACAATGCGTGGACCTGGGGGTCGACAGGCATCGGCTTAGCACGGTTTACAACGGCGTAGACCACGATCGGTTTAAACCCATGGACGCTGCCCAGGCCAGGCAGCAGCTCAATCTCAGCCCCGATGACGCCATCGTGCTGTATGTGGGAAATTTGCTCCCGGTGAAGCGGGTTGATGCCATCGTTAGTGCCTTTGAGGCCATGGGCACACCCAATCGCCGACTGCTGCTGGTTGGCCGCGGCCCGCAGCTGCAGGAGCTGCGCCAACGCACCAAGGACAATCCTCGGATTAATCTGCTGGGCCCCATCGCCCATGACCAGCTGCCGGTTTATATGAATGCTGCCAACCTGGTGGTGCTGTTTAGCAAACGCGAGGGCGTCCCAAACGTTCTGTTGGAGTCCATGGCCTGCGGAACGCCGGTGGTTGCATCTCAGGTGGGCGGTGTGCCTGAGGTGGTGGCCTTGCCCCACTGCGGTCATATAGTGAATACCCAGGAAGAGCTCAGCGCCAGAATGGACCAAACCTTGCAGAAATCCTGGGACCGGATAAAAATTCAGCAACACGCCCAGAGCTTTAGCTGGGAAAATAATCTTTTGCAGCTCACCGAGCTGCTGTCAACGGCGGTTAAAGACGGCCTGTCACCATCCAATCGGGAGTTAAGGTGAGACAACCATATCTACTAAAGGCACTGCTGATGCAGGGTCTTAGAGTGATGCCTTATGGGGTGCACAACTTTGTTTCCCAGCGCATCAGTGGACGCAATATCCGCCAGGTGGACGAACACCGGGCGGTGGCGGCCTGGCATGTGGAGAACTATCAGCAGCTGAATTTTGGCCAGGAAGACGTGATTGTTGAATTCGGCGCAGGCCAGGATCTGATCAACAACCTGTTTCTGGCCAGCCAGGGCTACCGAAATCAAATCGTGATTGACATCGACCGGATGGTCAGCGCCGAAAAGCTTAATGGGGTGCTGGCTCAGCCGCCGCTGAACACGCTCCGCAGCAGTCCCTTCAGCGACAACTTCGAGTCTGAGCTCAAGGAGTTGGGGATAGACTATCGAGCGCCAGGAGACATGCGCAGCAGCGGGCTGGACAGCAACAGCGTGAGCGCCGTGACCTCCACCAATACCCTGGAGCACATTCCGCCACAGGATATTGAAAAAATACTGGTGGAATGTGAGCGGGTCCTAAAGCCCGGCGGCGTCTGCAGCTTCAAGATCGACTACTCCGACCATTACGCCCATACCGACCCGTCCATCACCATCTACAACTTCCTGAAGTTCTCACCCACTACCTGGCACTGGCTGTGTCCACCGAACCACTATCAGAATCGGCTTCGACATCAACAGTTTATTCAGATGTTTGACCGCACGGGCCTTGACGGTAAAAAGGTGCGTGGGACCCGCATTGACGATTGGCAGGCAGCTCTGGCCAGAGTCAGGCCCCACAGCAGCTTTGCACAATTCAGCGACGAGGAGCTGTCGATTAAATCTGGCTACTTCCTGCTGCAAAAACCCGACGATAAGTAGACCCTGGATCGCCGACTGTTGAGAGCCGATTCGCCAGGTCAGTAGTCGGGAAACAGCCTACTTGCCCGCATTATTCATGAAGGACGCTGATGACCTGGCAAATCCCAGCGCTTTCAGGCCCTTGCGTGATCAGCCTAAATGGCGGTGGCTGTCGGTGTGTCGCTGTCGGTGTCTGGCCATCATGGATAATGCGGATCACTCGATGACGTAGATAAACGTATCGCCATTGGGTTGGCTGGTAGATACTCCGGCGCTTGATGTCCAGTTGCTGGCCGGTACGTCTTCACCGCTATCAATGACCCGGATTTGGCGGGCGGTTTTGTTCCATTCCAGGCGTCGGGTGATCGGACGTGGGTAAGGATTGACGATCTCAATTTCCGCGATCAGCAGAGATGGGCTGTCGGAGAAAAACGTCAGTTCGCCGCCCCCATCGGTGGCTGAATGCCGGCGCCGCTGGCCGGCCGGAACGTTGTGGCTAGAGGCGCCGCCGGGGCCCTGCCCATAACCCGGGTTTTCTCGCAGCTTGTAACCACCGTCATGCCAGGACACATGTCCGATGTCCGCGTGGCCATGGTGGGTGCCGCCCCAGCCGAACTGAAACAGTATCGCCTGATCGGTAGTTCCCCAACCGGTGCGCGCATAGACCCCGGCAGAGTCACCTGAGCTGTTGACGTAAACGGTCTTCATCCGCCCAGGACCTTCCTGATTGCGGTTAGTCAGTGCTGCCCACACGCTGTACTCGTCCTCTGCCTGGGGGTAGGTATCCAGCAGGGCGCGAAGATGGTTGGCCTCAGTAAGGCGATTGTGTCTTTGCAGCACAAAGGACAAAAGATGACGAACGTCGGCCTGGGGCACGTTGTGCATGGCGCCGCCAAAGGACTCACTGCCTTCGATGTCAGCGAAGGAAAACATGGTTTCACGATCCGGCGCCACCATATGCACCTGCATGTAAGCGGCGTTCACCAGGTAAGGCACGTACTTTTCTACCAGCTCGGGCTGGGTTTGCTCCAGCAGCCAGATCAGCTCCATCCAGTAAACGATGGAACCCAGGCCGTAGCCCGACCCGTCGAGGGTCCAGCCTCCCGCCACACCAAACCGATGGTTAACCCTCATCATCGCCAGCTGCACGCCATGAAGCTGTCGCAGATAGTGATCGTAGACCACCTGGTAGCGGTCGCGCAGGGCGCCCGGCGGCAGCAGTGTGACCCCCATCATCCCGCTAATCAAGGCGATGCGGGTATCACTGATCACTTTGTCACTGTCGTCAAAGCGCGGAACCATATTGGCTTCCAGGTCATCGATCATCGCTTCACCGGCCTCGCGAATTTCTGACGCCGACAGCTCATTGCGCAGGGCGCCGGTGGCCCAGGCCAGATAGGCACCCTTCCAGCGATGGGTAGAACCGTTGGGGCCAGAGACCCCGGCACGGGCGTTCACCGCCTGTCGCCATAACTCCCGGGCCTTGGCCAAACCGTTGCCGGTCAGGCGGTAGTAAACCGCAGCCGGGTAGGCTCGAAAGCTGGCCTGGTTATCGATGGAATAGCTTCCCAGGTTATTCATCTCAGAAACCCAGGCCGAGGCGTCACTGAGATTCATGGCATTGGCAGTTGCGCTGCTTAATGCAAAGTCCGGCGTCACGCGGGTTTCCAGATTACGGGTAGTGAAGGAAACGGTTTCGGTGCTGCCGCCGCTGGGCTGCTCGATGGCCAGGGTAACCGAGGTATTGGGCTCAAGGTCGGTGTAGTAAATTGGTCCAGCCCAGGTGCCTTGATCGCCTGTCACGCCGCCGTAGCTGCCCATGTGGGTTTCCACATAGGGCACGCGGAATCCGTTGATGATCAGATCCGGCTCGTAGCGGGCGTTTTGATCGCGGTCTAAGCGATAAATCGCCCAAAATCCAAACGGGGTTACCGCCAGCACCTTAATATCGGACCCCTCGACGGTGTCCTGATTGTCGAGTTTCCACTCGGAGGTATGCAGCTGTGGGCTTTCGAAGCTGCTGGAAAACAGTGGTGATTCACCAGCCCAAGCGGTGGATGACGCTGCCAATAACAGGGCTGAAGCCGCAGCGCTAAATCTGATCCGTAATCGGTTTTTCATTATCATCCTGGCCGCGAGCGGCCTGCTCTGTTGGATTTACGATGACTGGGAGAGTACGGACGGTATCGTTAAACAGGTGTGAGCGATGTCACATTGTTTAACTTTGTTACCTAGAAATAGTCCCAAACGAGAACTGCGTCACACTCAAAAAGGGCTTCAGATAATTGCGATGAGAATGTGAAAAATTCGTTAGGATTAAAGGATTTACAGCGCCATACCGAAG
>CAYGPO010000025.1:0-42218 GCA_964351665.1 uncultured Gammaproteobacteria bacterium
TTTTCGTTGTCGATGTTGAAAACGCCATGGATGGCTTTTTCAACAGCCTGCTAGGAGTCGGCGTTGGCGGCTTTGTAGGCTCGAACCTGAGTATTGAAGTCGTCACCCACCAGCTGCATTTCGTCTACCATGGCGTTATGGCGTCGGTTTCGAAGCTCTCGCTCTTCTTCGATAGCCTCTTCGCTCATGACCGCCGTGGCCATATTCTTCTCTTCTTTGGCCAGGCATTCTAGGTAGGCATCACCTTCTGCCATATAGTTCTTTACCTTTTTCTGGGTCTCAATCAGCACTTCTTTATTGGCCTTGGCTCCCTTGGGTATCTCCACTTTGTAAGGCTTTTCGCAGGTTTCTGCGCTAGCAGTAAGGGCAATGGCCAGCATAGGGACGGTGAGTAGCGGTGCGGCTAGCAGGTTACGCATCATGATCAGGGCTCCAGTGGTGCAAAACAGGATTATAAAACGCCCGCCAGCGCTTCGCCAGAAGCAGCGCCATGATACTAAATCCCCAGCTTTTGTGATTTATTTCACGTAACCAGGGTCAGACTATTAACCCGTTAGTCGATATCATTAGGCAGCATTAGTTGTTGCTGCGTGGAGGCGCTATTCTAGCGTTAAGATTTTGATTTAAGAAAGTTCATTAAACTACTGAGAAATAAGACCTTGTATAGAAATTTTCCCATGGGCATTGCATTTTTGCTCACCCTGGCGTGTGTCCTTGCCATTAACGGTTGTTCAACGATTGTCAGCAGCGCCACGAATAGTTTTGCTGGTTCCCTGTCTGCCGGCATTTTGAATCAAAACGACCTGCAAACCGTTCGCGACGGCGCACCGGCCTACCTTTTACTGGTGGACGGCTTTATCTCTGACAACCCGGAAAACGAGGCGTTGCTGCTTGCCGGTGCCGACCTCTATGGATCCTATGCGGGGGCCTTTGTCGACGACGAACTCCGGGCCCAGCGGCTGTCTGATCGTTCCCGCCAGTACGCTCTGCGTGCGCTGTGCGTTCGAAACGCGGCCCTATGCGAAGCTATGGCGTTTCCCTTTGAGCAGTTTAGCGAAGTACTGAGCAGCACCTCCGATGAAGCGGACCTGGAAGCGCTGTTCGGATTTGGTGCGGCCTGGGCAACCTGGATCCAAATCAACAGCGCTGATTGGAACGCCATCGCGGAAATTCCCAAGGTTGAGGCCGTTATGCGCAGGGTCACCCAGATTCAACCGGACTATCGTCAGGGCTGGCCCTATTTGTATCTTGGCGTTGTCACCAGCCAGTTGCCGCCGGCTTATGGCGGCAAACCCGATGAAGCAAGGGAGAACTTTGAAATGGCCCTGAAGTATTCCCAGCGGCGCAACCTGATGGTGCAGGTGCTGTTTGCCTCTGAATACGCCCGGCTGGTTTTTGATCAGGACCTGCACGACAGCCTCCTATCGGAGGTACTGGAAGCAGATGCCGACCATGCCGGTCTAACTCTTATCAATACACTCGCCCAGCAGCGCGCCCAGCTGCTGCTCAACCAAAGCGCGGACTATTTCTAATGGACTCTAACCAATACCAAACTACTCATGCACTGCCCGCCAGACGTCCGGGGATGAAATCTCTCCGTTGCCTGTTCGCCATCGTGGCCCTGAGCTTTGGCAGCTTTGCTTCTGCTGTTACTTTCAAAATTGCCACCGTGGCGCCAGAAGGCACCGCCTGGATGAACGAAATGCGGGCCGCCGCAGATCGAGTGAGCGAGCAAACCGACGGCCGGGTCAAGTTTAAATATTATCCCGGCGGGGTGATGGGCAGCAGCGATACGGTGCTGCGGAAAATGCGCGTTGGCCAGCTGCATGGCGGCGCTTTCACCGCCGGTGAGCTGGCTGGCCGGGATCCGGACCTGTTGCTCTATGGCATTCCATTTATGCTCAATTCTCGAGCTGAAGCGCTGGCAGTGCGCGAAGTCATAGACCCACTGGTTGCCCAGGGACTCAAAGAGGCCGGATTAGCTGTAGTGGGCGTGTCCGGTGGCGGCTTTGTCAATCTGTTCAGCAACAAGCCTGTGCGCCAGTCCGCCGACCTGTCCAACGCCAAGGTTTGGACACCTGAGGGTGATGTCGTGTCGGATTTGGCCTTTAGGCTTGCCGGCGTTTCGCCGGTGCCTCTGAGCCTGCCGGATGTTTACACGGCCCTACAAACCGGCGCCCTTGACACGGTGGTCAACACCGCTGCCGGCGCCATCGCGTTTCAGTGGCACACCAAGATGAAATACATGACGGAGTTTCCGGTGGCGTATGTGCTAGGGCTGATGGCCCTGGATCAACGCACCTTTTCCCGTTTGAGCGAACAGGACCAGCTGGTGGTCAAGACCGAAATGTCCCAGGCCTTTTCCGCCATTGAGGATACCAACGTGTCGGACGTAGCCGGCGCACGACAGGCATTGATCAATCAGGGCATCGAGATGGTTAGTCTTAGCGAAGCAGAGCGGACCCAATGGCTGGCCCTGGGCGAGCTGTTGATTGAACGCCTGAAACAGGACCAGCAGTTCGACCTGCAGCATCTCGATACCATGATCAACGCCTTGGCCACATTCCGCGCCAGCCAAAATTGAGTCACCAGAAAACCTTTCCCTAGGCGGTTGAGCAACACCTCACAGCCACGTATTGTGCGTGCATGAAAATCTCGCGCGTAATTGACGGTCTTGAGGCAGCGCTGCTGGCGTTTGTGCTGCTGGGACTGGTCTTTCTGTCCGGCCTGCAGATCGTGCTGCGCAATCTGTTTGACTCCGGCCTGGTATGGATTGATCCGCTGTTGCGCCTGTCGGTGCTTTGGCTTGGCCTGCTGGGGGCCGTGGCCGCAGCCAGGCGGGGCAAAAACATTCAGATTGATCTGCTAGGTCGCAGCGTCTCCGATGCCGTCAGGCGCTGGATGGACGTGGTAACCCAACTGGCCGCCGCTGGGGTTTGCACCCTGATCGCCTGGCATGGCACCCGGATGGTGATGTTAGAGGCCGAATACGGCGACACCGGTGTGCTGGGCACCCCTATTTGGGTGCAACAGAGCATTATCCCTGTGGCGTTTGGCATCATGGCCCTGGTTTATCTGCTTGGTGCCGGCGCTGCGGCGCTGTGGGGCAGCCGCATCCAGGACGACCCGGCGGGATCGGACTCGTGAGCTGGGTTTCGTTAATCTTTGCGGCCCTGGCCCTGCTGGGCACGCCGCTGTTTGTGATCATCGCCGCCGGTGCCCTGTGGGGCTTCTGGCAATCGGAATACGACCTGCAGATTGTCACCATCGAAATCTACCGAATGGCCGAGATGCCGATCCTGGTCGCCATCCCCCTGTTTACCTTCGCCGGATACCTCTTGAGTGAAAGCGCCACGCCCCAGCGGCTGGTGCGTCTGACCCAGACCTGGCTGGGCTGGCTGCCCGGTGGTCTGCCCATCGTTGCCCTGGTCACCTGCGCCCTGTTCACCGCCTTTACCGGCGCCTCCGGTGTGACCATCGTGGCCCTGGGCGCGATCCTCTTGCCAGCCATGACCCAAGCCGGCTATCCGGAAAAGTTCAGCCTTGGCCTGATTACCAGTTCTGGCAGCCTGGGGTTGCTGTTTGCTCCCTCCGTGCCGCTGATCCTGTATGGGGTTGTGGCCCAGCAGGTAGGGGTAGGGCGCCCGGTTAGCATCGACGACCTGTTTATCGCTGGTATCACCCCGGGCCTGCTGATGATTGCGGTGCTGGCGCTGTGGAGCGTTCGTCAGGGCGCCGTTCGGTCCCAGACCCGTCAGGCCTTTAGCCTCAAACCGGCTTTGTCAGCTTTGCGGGAATCCTGGCTGGAGCTGCCGCTGCCGATTATTGTGCTTGGAGGGATCTACTCCGGCTGGCTGGTGGTCAGCGAGGCAGCGGCGGTAACCGCCATTTATGTGCTGGTGGTTCAGCTGCTGATCAGACGGGAAATTAGCTTTGGGCAAATGATCAACATCGGCCGGGATTCCATGGTGCTGGTGGGCGCCATATTGGTCATTCTAGGGGTCTCTCTGGCCTCAACCAACTACGTGATCGATGCGGAGCTACCCACCCAGCTGTTTGAGTGGATTAACGACCGTATTACCAGCCGCACCAGCTTTTTACTGCTGTTGATTGGCTTTTTGCTGTTGCTGGGAATGTTGCTGGACGTGTTTTCCGCCATCGTCATCATGATTCCCATCATTTTGCCCATAGGGGTGGGTTATGGGGTTGATCCGGTCCACCTGGGAATTGTGTTTCTTGCCGCCATGCAGATTGGCTATTTCACACCGCCGGTGGGCATGAACCTGTTTATCGCCAGTTTCCGGTTCAATAAACCGGTGATGACGCTGTACCGCGCGACCCTGCCGTTTTTCTTTCTGCTGATTGGCTGTGTGCTGCTGATCGGGCTCTACAGTCCCATTTCATTGTGGTTGCTGGACTGAGCCCGGCACATCCTTGTGTCGAGACCCAGAGGCAGGAAACTGAGCAGGGAATCTGATCTTATGGCTGCCTTTAGCCGTTAGGACGTCCTTCACTACAGCGATTAGCGCCGGCGCCGCGAGTATCTCCGCAGGCACCGCCAATGGCGCGTCGCTCATGCTGATAACGGGTTTGTTCAGCCAGCTGTTGCCACTCCACCTTGGTGCGACAAATACGCATGACCATGTGGGTGCCAACACGTCGCTCCCGCACGCACTTAAGGTCGCTGTCGTCTTTCACGACGATTTCATTGATGCCCTCGTTCTGTTCAAACAAGGCCTTTACCCCTGGAGAAGCGATGAGTTCGCCATGATTTGTATCAACGGGAACGGACTGACAGGCGGCAAGGGTCAGGGCAAGGAAACCCAGCAGCGAATAACGCAGTGATTTTTGCAACATAGTTATCTCCAACAACGAAAGTCTTCGTGCATTGTATCGTGTCCGAAGCTTTTCGTAATACCCAATAATGCGAAAAATGCGGTGTATAGCATCGGAATTACCAATGCTAGTCCGTCATGCCATAGTAAAACCCCAAATTTGCCCGAGTGAACCGGGTGTTAGGGCCCTGGCCTGCTATTCGTTAGGCGCCTCAGCCCCTACCTGACTCACCGCTGGTCCACCTTGGGGCTTTTCCACCGGCTTGTCGCGTTTGGCTGAACTCATGCGCTGGGGCGACTCGTCCTTGTCGGTGACAAACCAGGGGTTGCCGTCCCGATCCAGATACAGCTTTTGCTGCTCCTGCATGTTGAAGGGGCGAGAACCTATGCGTCCAAATACCGCCACCTGGCCGCCGGTTTCATCCACCCCGCGGTCTCTTTCCAGACCCCGTGAAAGGGCAGTGGCGGCGTGCTTAGTGGGATACCAGGCAATCAGCTCAGGCTTCGGCTCAGGGCTGAAGCCGTAGAAGTTGGGCTGTCGATTAGGCGCCGTCAGGTGAACCACCTTCAAGCCGTTTTTGCCGTCAGCAACGTAGGCGTACAGGGATGCGTTGGTGGTAGCCACCACCACGTCTCGGGCATCGCTGATTTGTCCGCCGGCGGTGAACATCTCATACAGGCGAGGCTTGTCTGCCTGGGTAATGTCCACGATCGCCAATCCCTCGCTGCCCGCTGCCACGTAGGCGTAGGTGCGAGCGATGTGCATGTGATGGGCATCGCGCATCGGGATCATGGCGTCCTTAAGCCAAACCGGTTTGGTGGGCTGGGTCACGTCGATCACATGTAAACCGTCGGCGGCAGTGGCGTAGAGATAGCGGAACTGCAGATGGGTTGAGCGTACCCCGGGTATTTCAATGGTGGTGACATGCTGGGGATTCATAGGATCGTCCAGATTCAGCACCACAATCCCAGCGTCAGCGGCGATGTAAACCCAGTAGCCGGCGATATAAATATGCTGTGCGCCGTCCAGGATCCCGCCGGGATTCCAGGTCAGGGCTCGCTCCAGGAAATTATTTCGAGGCTCAAGGTCGTGCAGGGTGTTGATGTCAGTAAGAATCAGACCTTCCACCGAATCGGTGATGAACGCGTAGTTATAAATTGGATGGAACGGCTGCTCCTGGTTGACTTCCCGCATCAGCTCACCGGAGTTGCGCTCTGGGTGAACGGGCTGGGTGGTGGCCATCTTCACGCAGGTGGCATTTTCACTCTTGATCCGGGTGTTGTGTCCCAGGGGAGAGAAGGGCGCTGAGATAACCCGCTGAGAAAAGGCCTTATTGGCGATGGAGGCCGCGTCAAACACCTGGGTGCCCTTGCCACCTTCGGCAACGTATACGTATTCGCCGCGCAGCTGGATACAGCCCACGGGGCCAGAGCGGTGTAGGTAGGCTTCTTTCAGCTCACGACCGTTGTCTTCATGTTCGCTGTACCACTTGGGGTAGGCGTACTTGTGCAGATAACTGCCAATAACTGCCTGAGGCTCATCCCATTCGGTGACCCGAATACCGGCAATCTGCCCCTCGGTGCCTACCCAGGCGTTATAGCCCATAAAGTCGACAAACTTGGTTCCGTGCAGCAGCAGCTGGGCCATGATGGCGTTGTTGTCGTTTTCTTTGGACAGGTGACAGTCTGTGCAGGTCTTGGTTTCCTCAAGCCGGGTGGTATGGGGAAAGTGTGGTGCCATGGCCTGTGAACTGTAGCCAGAAGCGGCAATGGGCGGCTGCTGGATGTAGATCAACTCACGGTTAGCATTCCTGGAGGAAAGCACCAGGGCTGAGGTGGAGCGAATCGGAGCGATCTTATAATCTTTGATTTCCCCGTGCCGGCCCAGCTGGAACATCTGATCCCGGGCAACCTGAGGATTGTAAGTGGCATAAGAACGGCTGAACTCACCCTCAAAGTGATGCTCTTTGGCTTTCCAGTTAGCCTGGATAGGCAGGTGACAGCCGCCGCAGCTGGTGGTCCAGGAGGTATGGCAGGTGTAACACAGCATGTTGTCGTAGCCGTGGGCGCGTTCGTCTTCTTCCACGTGCTGGCCCCAGTCCAGGCTGGCGGTGTCTTTGGACATCAGCTTGGCCCGGGCAGATTTTTCATTGTATTCCGGGTGGCCAGGGGTGGAGCTGTCTTTCAGCTGGCTAACTTCCCATTCAAGGCCAGGATTAACCAGCGAACGCTGCAGCAGTTTGCCGCCTTGCCATTCAAATCGACGCTTGCCGTCCGGGTTGCGCTTCAGCGCCAGATTGTTGCCCGCCGGTGGCGCCATGGCGCCGCTGGTTAGCAGGCTGGCGTATTCATTGGGCGTGCCGTGACAGTCTATGCACTTGATTTCTACGCCGGCGGCAACCTCACCCACAATGTGGCCGTTGCTGTGACCGTCCTGCTGGAAGTGACAGTCAACACAGTGCATGCCCACGTCGGCATGAATGGATGACATGTGTACCGCCTTATCCCACTTGTTTGGATCGTTGTTGTCCACCTGGGCGCCTTTAGCGTCCAGCAGGTTGCCTTTTCGATCGCGCTTAAACACCCCGCGGAAGTTCCATCCGTGGCCATGATAGTCGGCAAACTGGGTATCGTTGAGGTCAGGGTTCATCTCTGAAACCTGCTCCAGGAACTCGATGTCAGCCCATTTGCCGCGAATCACGGCTTCTTCCGGATTTCGGTCCAGCAGGGTGCGTTTGACGTAATCAGGATGGTCCTGCTGCTCTTCGGGCCACATGGCCGGCGCATCGGACTCGTAGTCCCACATGGTGTTACCCAGATACGTGTTAATAAACATATTGGGTTGGTGCATGTGGCAGATCATGCACTGGCTGGTGGGGATGGCGCGGGTGAATTCGTGCTTCAGCGGATGGCCCGGAATATCATCAGGGATGGTTGGATCCGCCGTTTGGGTCAGGCCCCGATGGCCGAAGTCTTTGTACATGCCGGAGCTTTTCCAGGTCCGGTCGTTGGCATACACCACATGGCAGGCGGTGCAGCCAGACTGGCGGAAATCGCCGGGGTTGTCGTTGGTACCCATAAACCACAGGTTCGGGTCGTTGAGGCGTGTCTTGTGGATGTTCAGCACCGGTATAGCGACCCGGTTACCCGTCGCAGGCCCACGATTGGACTGCCGAATGTCCGGGCGGCCTGGCTCCTCGATACGCTGCAGCTGGCCTAAGGCGTTAGGCAGGCCGGTTTCTGGAAACAGGTTAACGATGTTGCGGCCGCCGCGTTCAAATACCCGGAAGTTGTCCGCCATAGGGGTGGTCTGCCAGGTGGGCAGGGGAGAGAGCTGAGGCAAGATGCCTCGCTTAGTCATCCGCTCGTCCACTTCCACCGGGTTTTTAATCATGGCCGGCGTGCCGTCCCGGGTGAAGCTTTCGCCCAGGATATAGCGCTTGAAGGGCAAAATGCCGTTGTTGTAGGAGGCGCCGCCATAAAGCATGGCGCCAGTGGCCATCAGGCTACGCTCAGAGGCCTGAATAATCGGCATATGGCAGGCACCGCAGGAGTCCCTGGCGATTCGTAGATCACCGGGATTGACGAATCGAACAAACTCCGGATCTTCTTTATTGAAGATTGCGTAGGCATCCCGGGGGTTGGTGCTGGACGGGTAGGCAAAGGTGTCGGGGTATTTGGGCTGGACGTGGGAACGATCAATATACGACTGATAGTGTTCGCTGTAGACCGGCCGATCGTGATCGTAACCGGTTTTACCCAGCTTCCAGGAGCCGCTGTGGGCGTCGGATTCGCCGTGGCTGTCCTTGGCGCCGCCGTGACTGTCTCCATGGTCATCGCCGTGGTCATCGCCATGATGTTCCGGGTAGCCGGTTTCGTGTTTGTGAACCGCTTTGTAGTACAGCGGTTGTTCCGGCTCACCGGTCCAGGTCACGCTGGCATTACCGCCGTGGCAGTCGGTACAGCCAAGTACCACAGCCTCTGAAGCATGCATGGTCTTGCGATCGCTGGCGGTGTGGCAACTGATACAGCCGGCGCTCTTGTCATCAGCCTGTTCCCAGGTCTGGAATGGAGGCGCTGCCGGGGCCCGTTCGTTGTGAACGTCCCGAGGCTTTTCGCCTTCAGCGGCAAATATTCCGGCGCCGCCCAGTAAAGCAGCGACAACGGCGAGGGTCTTGAGTGATTTCATAACGTTCCCCGCCTCAGTAAGCCAGAATGATGTTGGCCAGCACCGAGTAGTGCTTTTCGTCGCCAAAGAGTTGTTCAAATCCTTCTCCTGGAATCATCCCTGCAGCCGACAGTCTGACCACGATGTTCTGGGAGAAATAGGGTCTCCAGATCACCGCCGCGGACACATCAAGGCCCAGTTCTGAATCTATCGGTCCCTGATTTCGGGCCACCTCTATCACCGAGGTATCGTCAAACCACATCTGGTTGACGTTAAATGACAGTCGGGTCTGGGGCGTCAGGTCAAAATCTGCACCCACCCCAATGAGCTTCAGGCCGGGGTTTTCAAAGTTGGATTGACCCAGTTCCCGGGACGAGCGCATGGACGGCAGTATTGAGTTTCTACCGGACAAAATGACGCCGCCGCCGCCAACCAGGGGAACGGTTTGTCGAATCCAATAAGAGGTATCTGCGCCGGCAAATATCGGGTTTTCAAAGATTGCGTCAAAGCCGTTGGCTTCGTCGTCAAAGGGGTCGTTGTCGCCGGAGGCGTACATGGCGGATAGGCGAAGTCTGATCCAATCAAAATCGGCGCCGGCTTCAGCCGCCACGAAGGCCGATTCAATATCCACTTTTTGATCAGAAAATACCGCCGGAGAGACGTCACCCACGGCCAGGTAGGCAGAGGCGGTGAGGTTATAACGACCGAAGTGTCCGTCGCCGTTGAGGCCAAAGTAGGTCACGTCATATTCTCTGGGCCGCTCATTGCCCAGAGAACTGGGGCGTGCGATAAAGCCGTTTTCATCAAAGAAGAATTCATCTTCCCGGTTACGGTTGTGTACTACCGTCGCCTGGGAGAAAAAGCCCAGCACCGGCCAATCCTGCCGGTACACGTTGGCGATGAAAACGTCGTCGTCTCGGAAGCCGGCGCCGATGTCATTCAGGCCGCTATTAGTGTCCTTTTCAAGCCGCCGAAACCAAGCCAGGTTGTATTGGGTTTTGTTGTTATCCCGGTTGCCAAACAGACGCGCGCCAAACTGCAGGTCCTGAAACAGGAAGCCGCGGAAGTCGGTGGAAAACGGCTGGATACCCACGCGTAAACTGTCGAAGTCATAGCGGGTCGATACGTTGCGCAGGTGTTTGTCCACAAACAGTTCCTGCACGCCCACGTGGAAATCTTCGCGAGTGCCTTCATCAAAGCGCGGGTCAATATTCAAAAACCGTCGCTCGTCCACCTCAACCCGGTTGTATTGAAATGCCAGGGTTAAACGGTATTCGTAGTCCGGCGGCCGAAACACCGTGTTGCCTTTGTAGTACACGGCGCCAACAATCAGGTTTTCGGCAAAAATGACCTGGTCATTGTCACCAAAGATATCGATTGAACCAGGGTTGGTGGTTGACTGAAGGCCCACCGGGGTAGGAATACTGCGGGGTTCGATAACGGTGTCTGAAATTGCCAGAATGTTCAGAAACCAGTCGTCGTAAAGGGGCTTGTCGGCTTTGTATGTGTTGACGTTGTAGGGGTCAAACCAGCGCTGCTCTTGCCCTAAAGATTCCATGATTCTCCAGCGATCGGGCACTGGAACAAAGTAGTCGTCGATGTTCTTGGCTGCCACCGGCTGAATTCTGGCGGGATCAATCTCGGGCTCTGGCGGCGGTACCGGTGGCTCTTTGCCCGGTCTGCGGCGACCGGCTCGGCGCCGCAATACTTCGTCAGCGCTGCTGATGGACTGGGACAACAGGGTCGCGGCGTCGGTCAGGCTCAGAGCCTGAACGGAACTGCCGGCCAGTAGCGTTGCAACAAACACCATGGTCGTAATGCGCTGGTTCATTTACTTACCCTCGCAGACGTTGATTTCAGAACTGTCCAGGAACGGCGATTGAGGACACTGCACGTAACGCAGTCTGACACCCCGGGGGGTGAGGTTGTCCGCCCGTATTTCCGGCGGTGCGTTATTGATCGTACCCAGAATCTCGCCGGCGTTATGCAGGCCCAGGAAAGAAATCATATCGTCCTGGTCGATACCGTCACCAGATACGCCGATGCCGCCGATTAGGGTGTTGCCTCGGTAGACAGGAACGCTGCCTGGGAAAATCTGAATGCCGTTGGGCAGTCGGTCAATGGCCGTACAGTTATTGCCTACATCAGGAAACGCGCCGAGAACAAAACCTACGTGCTGGATGACCTGGTTGTAGACCAGGTCCAGCTGCAGGCCAACGCTGAAGGGGCTCCAGCGCTCTATCGGCTTGCTGAAGGGCCCGTTTTCCGTGCCCACCAGGCCATCAGGAAAGAAGGGCCGGGAGAGGTTTCCACCGGAGCGGTCCGCGAAGGCAAATGCGCCGTCGTCAAGGGCCGTGGGGGACTCCAAAAACGTTTGCGCGGCATCAGCGTAATCGCCGATGCGGATGGTCTCGGTCACTTCCAGCGCTGAGTTGATGTAGCTGGCATCCGGTGCGCCGCGAAGATCATCACCGGCAAAGGCGCCGGAGAAAAAGTTCGCGGTACGGGATTTTTGTAACGAGACATCCAAGCCGAAAATTGGCGCGTCCCGGGTCCTGGCGATACCGAGAATCTGGCCGTTGGTATCGACAATCGAAATGCTGACTCTCGCCTGTGAGCCCACCGGCCGTCGAATTTGAGCTCTGGCCCGGTTGGCAACCTTAAGCGCTTCCTGGATTAGCGTGCGGACTTCCGTCTCGGTCATGGCGTTGGCGCCATCGGTGCCGGGTCTTGGCGGAAAGCGGTTTTGATTGTTTTCGTCCACCAAAATGAAGGCGTCCAGCCCGGGATAATCCGCCGTATCTGGGCGTATGCCCGATTCAGGTTGACCAAAGGCCGTGCCCTGAAGGATTGCTCCCTGGGTGTAGCCTGTCACCGGCAGCAATGCGCCCATGGCAGGTCCGAGACTGGCAAAGCCAGCGGCGGTGGAGGGGTCCGTGGCCAGATCTGAGGGCCCCACGTCGGAGAATCGGAAGGTCTTGCCGTCAACGGTGATGCGTTCTGCCTGTCGGTCCGCGGGGGTAGCAAAACCGAACGACCCGGCTACGGCGATTAGCTCGTCGCTGCGCCGATCAAAATCGGAAATCACGATGTCGGCGGTGTATTCACCATCACTTTCGATGCCAATGCCGCCCACCGGTACACCGTCGATGTACAAAGGCATCCCGCCGGGATCCGCCGACAGCCCTAAGGGTGATCGTTTGGGGCCGGGAGCGGTTGAGACTGCTGGGTCAAAACGCTGCATAAAATCTGAACAGGCCAGTTGGCTAAACTGGACCCCAAACAGCGGCCCGCCGGGCTGGTTTATTTCCCCAGGGTTGAAATGCTCCTGGACGATCTGACTGGCGGTGCGAGTGGTAAAGCCATTACCTTCAGAAGACAGATAAGCGCCGGTCACGGCCTTGGCGATGGCCGACAGGGTGCTGGGAATAATACTGATTTCTTCCAGCCCGCCTATAGCCCCTTTGCCCGAGAAAATTCGAGTGCTGGTGGGCGCGCCGGTCATCTGATAGACCGCTAATACGTTACCGGGTCGGTCAACAACGGCAATGGTTGCCGGTGCACCCTGGGCATTCGCCTCTGCCACGGCCTGGGCAATAACTTGTTGCACCGCGGTAGTACTGAGAAAAGAGTTGGCTGTGGCGCAAGATCCGTCGCAGCCGTTGGACTGCACGACGTCCGGCGGCGGCTCAGCGGTGCCGGGTTCGTTGCTGCTGCTGCCTCCGCCGCAGCCAGCCAATAGCGTAACGCTGAATGCGGTCAGCGTGGTGGCGGCGGCTTTCGTCAGAGACCTGGTCCACAATCTGGTCCATTTGGCCGACATGTTATTCCCCTTTTAGCCCTTTACTCTTCGATTTTCACGGCGGTTCCCGACGCCATGATGACTTCATCGAAGATATGATAGTTGTGACAGCTTACACAGGTTGACGCTACTTTGCGGCTATTGTCCTCACCTCCGTGGCAGGCTCGGCAGTTGTCAATACCAGGAATCAGCACGTCATCACTGAATGCCGATTGTTTCGCATTATGACAGCTCTCGCAATTCATGGTGGTGTGGGAACCGTGGGTAAACTGGGCCTTGGGAAACCAAACCCCTGCAACCCTTACCGGGCTCACGTTCCACGCCAGGCTGTCGCCTTCGCCGCTGCGGCTGACCCTATGGCAGACCGAACAGGCCTGGCCTTCAAATAAATCTTCGCCCACTCGGCGCGCCTTGCTTCGAGCCCAGGCCAGGGCTGCGGCCCGTTCGGACTGGCTCAAGCGCTGAATGCTGCCCACTCGACGCCGTTGCCGAACCACCGCCGGTGCGGTCACGTCCTCGTAGCCACCTTCCAGAGCTCTGTTGGCGTAGTACTCCTCCAGCATAAACAGCACTTCTGCCACTTTGCCGTGGGGTACCTGACGCTCCGGCGCCTGGGCATCAAAGCCCAGGGTATGACAGTCCTGACACATGGTCTCGTAGGTCACCGGCAACATTTTTCCACCGCCGGGCTCGGCCTGGTGACAGTCTGCGCAGAAAAGCTGACGTTTGCCGCTGGGAGCGTTGATGCCCTCGTCAGCCAGGTGCACATCATGGGGGAATTTCAAATTGGAATCTTCGCTGAGCAGGTCGCTGCTCAGAGACTCCCGGCGCGGCATAAACTCTCCGTCAGCGCCCCAGGCGGCAAGCTCTACCTTGAACTGGGGATGATTGCTGGTGAAATCAGAGGCATTGCCAAGTACCGTCAATTGGTTGCTGGTCTGGTCAAGATTTGTATGGCAATCGGAGCATAGCCGCTGATCCTGGCGTACCAGGCCATCCAGGCCGTTGTGATCTTTATGGCAGCTGGCGCAGCGTTCTTCTGCCAGCGCCGGCAGGGAGAAAAACTTCGGGTCGGCGTGGGCTGCGGTGCGTGAATGACAGGCCACGCAGGACTCATCTTCTACCATCTTGAAGGCTTTCACGTGGCAGGTTGAGCAGTCTTCACCAAAGAAGTGGTGGGCTGCCTGCAGCGTTCCTGCTTCCCATTGGCCGTCAGAGGGCAGGGGGCTGGCGCGCAGCTTTTCCTGCAGGCCAGGCACAAAATGGCCTGCCAAAGGCAGTCCCAATCCGATGCCCAGGGTTAGCAGGAACAATGCCCAGGCGGGGCCGCGCTTGCTCAGCCAGGTCTTGCCAAGGCTAAACGGCCGGTCAGCAAACTTGGAGACGTTGGGCTCATTGGCGGTCTCCGATTCGCTGATCTCAAGGGCGGCGTCGTAGCCGTCTGGGGCTTTGATGATACGAATCAGGTGACTGCCAATTTCAATTCGCGAGCCGATACCGGCGCCGGCGGCCTGCTGCAGCTTGCCGTCCACTCTGACTCCGGCGGCAATCAGCGACTCGACCCTAAATCGTCCAGCCTTCAGGGAGTGAACCCTGGCGTGTTCCAGGGCAACCCGAAGGTCTGATAGAAAAACGTTCTGGCCCGGCGAGCGGCCCAGGGATAAGGCATCTGCGGAAACCGTTTCGTCACTGTGGGCGATGGTTCCTTTAGCTTTGCGGGTGATGGTTCGGATCAGCCAGCGCATGAAGTAATTCGCCTCACCAGTAGAAAAATACGGAAACGATGTGCGCCGTCAGCGCGCCCAACAGGGCGAAGGTGACGGGCACGTGGAAGTACAGCCAGATTTCCATCATGGCCTGTTGCTGGACGTCTTTGGCCACTTTCGATGCCAGGGACTTCTTGCGACTAAGCAGGTCCAGCAGCTGGCGCAGCTTTTCGGATTCCTGACCACCGGCGCCGGACAGAAAGTCCACCATGGCAAACATGGTAGGCATCTCCGCGGTTTGTGGCCGTTGGTTGGTCTCCTTCACGTTATCCAGCAGAGCACGGGTTTTTTCCACCGCATCCTTGGCCCCGTCAAAGGCAAACAGCTGGGAAAAAACGCCGCCGCCTAAACGGGTACGTTCGATGGAACGAAGCACCATCTGGTGAACCTTGGAGTCAATCCGATCGGCCACCTTGATGCACTCTTCATCCAGCTCAGCGATTTCTTCCAGCATGGTTTCGCGGCTGGTGTTGGCGCGGTTGCGGGTCATCAGGGTTGGGTAGCGCAAGTAGGCGTAAACACCGAAGAACCCGCTGAGTATGACGATCATCATCAGCACGTAGGCCACGGTGTGAATATTGAAGCCGAACTGGAAGCCGGTGTGCAGGGTGGCAACAATGATCAGTGAACCGCCGAGGTAAACGTGGGCAGATAACCAACCTCGCAGTGTGCCAACCCGGTTGTTGTAGGTCCGCTTTCGATAGCCAAAAAGCGTTAGCCAGATGATTAACAAAGCGCCGATGGTTCCCAGGGTATAACCCAACCAGGTTCCGCCATTGGGCGCGGTCACCGGCGAATGCCAGAAGTAAGCCACCACCGAGCCCAACATCAGCAGTAAGGTGACGCTAAGATAACGAAATCCGCGATAGCTCAGAAACGAATCATGCATAACTGGTTTTCCGTTACCCCAAAGACTGCGCGTAAGAGGAAAGGTCTTCTGGACTGATCCGTATGGCCGCGCCGGTGGGGCAGGATCTTACGCAGGCCGGTCCGCCCTTCAGGCCTTTGCACATATCGCATTTGACCGCTTTTTTCTCACCCTTGGCCTTCTTTTTACCATCGGGGTCTTGCCCTGGTCCTGGCCCGGATCCGAACATAAGCCACTGTAAAATACCGGGTTTTTTCGGCAGCTGCGCCGACATGTGAATCACGCCGTAGGGGCAATTTCGCTGGCAGTTGCCACAGCCTATGCAGTTGTCAGCGATAAATACTTCGCCGTTGGGTGCCCGGTGGATCGCGTCGGGGGGGCAATCCTTCATGCAGTGGGGGTGTTCGCAGTGCCTGCAGGACGTGGGCACGTGCACCGTTGCATAGGTAGGTCCGGCCTCCCGGTTAAGGCGTGAGGTGCCATTGTGGGTCTCGGCGCAGGCCTTTTCGCAATTGTCGCAGCGCACACAAAGCGCTTCATCAATCAGCAGGATGTCGGTGGCTTCACCCACCCCCTGGGCGACCAGAAACGAGATCACGTCGCCACCTTCAGGCTGGGCTTCCATACTGAGGTTGGCCGCGGCTCGCTGGCGATATTCAGCCTGCAGGCGCAGGCGCAGCTCAGGTTCGCGTAGCAGCAGCTGCTTGAAGGCCTCACCGTCCAGCTGGATGGTCTCTGTGGCGATGGCCGCTTTTGCCGTGGCCGAGCGGGTGTTGTCGCCCAGCAGCGCCATTTCACCTACGTAGTTACCCGCGGGCACGTAGGACAGCACCACTTCGCGTCCACCAATGGTGCGGGAAATGGTCAAAGACCCCACCCGAACTAAATGGATGCAGTCGCCGGCTTCTCCCTCTTCAAACAGCACGTCGCCGGCGCGGAAATTCTGAATCGTTGCCGCAGCCACGATGTCCTGCAGTTTGCTGGCCGGGGTATCCGGGGCAAATCGCGACTGAATAACCCGCATGATGAAAGCTTCGTCGATAACCCGCTTCACCGCATCCACCGAGTTAATCAATTTATTCATGGTGCGTCTGGGGGTTTCGATCAGCACGGCGCCATGGGCCGCCACCACAGTGGCTGAGCGGCGCCGACCTGAAATCAGGCTCATTTCGCCAAAGAATTCGCCAGCTCCCAGGCTGATTGATCGGCCCGACTCCTCATCAACGATAATATTGACCTTACCCTCGACAATCGAAAAGAAGGTGTTGGTGTAGTCGTTGACTGAGAAAATCTTCTCTCCGGGCACCGGCGTTCTGACGTCACTGTCCAGCATGAATTCTCGCAACTGCAGCTCGGTGATGGGCGACAGCAGGCGGACATTTTTCTGAACTTTCACCAGCGCATCGTGAACGGTGGTGAAGCCGGGCATATCCTGGAACTTGCTTCGTAGCAGCGGCTCATCCGCCGGTTCAACGTTGTTGCCCTGAATGAATTCCACCACCTCATAGCCCTGGTTCATGGCCTGCTTGATCAGCGGGTAGCCGGCCAGAGCGCCGATGATGTACAGGCCCTCAACGTTGGACATGTATCTGGGGGTGATTTCCGGTACGGACACCGGGTCGTCGTTGGGAAACACGATGCCGCAGCTTTCCACAAAACGTCGGGGCGGGATGGCGCCCAGCCGCGCGATGATTCGGTCCAGCTCAACTTCAGCCTGACCATCCGGCGTGATCAGGATGATCTTGCCGGGTTTGTTCGCCCCTTCAACGGCGTCCACACGTTCGATGTTGGTGTTGTAAAAGACCTCAACCTTGCCGTCGTCGATGGCTTTCAGGATCAACGCTTCGTTGGCGTCTTTGGCTCGGGCGAATTCGTCCCGCCGGTTAACGATGATCACTCGGTTCTGTTTAGCCAGTGATACCGCATTCTCGATGGCCGCATCACCAGCGCCCACCACCAAGATGGTCTCGTCGCTGTATTCGTCTGGGTCATCCAGGGTATATTGAACGAAGGGCAGGTCCTCACCAGGGGTTCCCAGCTTTCGGAAGTTGCCCTGCAAACCAATGGAAAGCACCACGTTTTCGGCCAGAATCTCGCCGCCACCTTTGACCGTTAGCTTGAAGTTATCGGACTGCTTCTCGATGCCGATCACTTCATTTTGGTGATAAACGTTGGTCTTGTGCTGGGCGATACCCTTGTCCCACGCACCCAATACCGCTTCCCGAGCGCCGGCGACAAAATCCAACGGGCTGCGTAATGGCAAGATGTCTGGCTCCGCCATGACGTGCTTGCCTTTTTGGTATTTGTAGATGGTGTTAGACAGGTGCAGCTCGGTTTCCAGCAGCACGTGGGATACGCCGGTCTCAGCGGCTCTGGCGGCGGCACTTAATCCCGCAGGCCCTGATCCGACCACAGCAATTTTAAAAACCTCTGCCATGGCGCTCCCCTTTCAATGACATCCTGTTCAAGCGTGCTTCCCCTAAAAGCCGTGTGTCTTTGAGCAGCGTCGATCCCGCCCCCCTTTGCATAGCTGCCGACTAACCTGCCGAAATGCCAGTTAGCTCACCCATTGCGGACCAATCCGGCAACAACCGAGACACGCTTAATTTATAGAGCAAAGCCCCTGCGAAAGCAAATTAAACGCCACGATTTTCTGCCTGGGATTATCACTACCGGGCCACGACTGGGCGACTACCGCGACATATGAATGTCTAGCCAGGCAAACAGCTCTTCCCACCAGATTTTTGACGCCGGCGGGCTGTTGATCAAATGCCCCTGGGAGGGAAAAAGCACCAGCCGCGAAGCCACGCCCTGTTCGGTCAGTGCGTTATGCAAAAAACGGCTGTTCGCCTCGGGCACCCGGGTATCAAGTTCACCATGCATCGCCAGCACTGGCGTCTTGATCAGACCCAGGCGATCGGCGGGAGACCGGGGACGGGATCCCGGCGCGCCAGTCAGCCATGAAGGATTGCCCCAGGTAGTTAGCCGCCCCCAGGGAAAATCGCTGGCGAACACCATTGCCTGCTCAACCACCGGAGCGTGGACAACTGCGGCGGAAAATTCCGTCGACTCCCCCAGCACCCAAAGGGTCTGCATGCCGCCAAAGGAGCCGCCAACCAGGGCCACTCGCTGGGGATCCACATAGGGTTGTTGCTGCAGTTGGGCCAAAGCAGCCAGGGTATCTGCGGCGGTTATGCCTAACGGGTCGCCATTGACCGCACTGGCAAAGTCCTGGCCATAGCCGGTGGAGCCGCGCACATTCAGTGCCACGGTGAGGTAGCCTCGGCTGGCCATCAGGGCCAGGTTCCAGCGCCAGCTAAATTCATCCAGCCAGGCACTATGGGGCCCGCCGTGGAGCGCGATCACCACGGGCCAGGCCTCGGTTTCCCGCCAGCCCGGCGGATAGACAACCAGGGCGTGGATTTCCTGACCATCAGCGCCGCTAAAGGTCATTTCATCGGACTTGGGCTGGCGGGTGTTTTGCAGCTGACCATCGTTGAAGCGGGTTAGGCTCACCGGATGCAGCCCGTTGGAGTCCAGACGCTGCAAGGACGGCGGCTGGAGCAGCGTTTCGTGAGTCAAATAAACGGCGTCTTTGGCCCCTAAGGCCAACCCGTCGTAGCTCCCCGGACCGGTAAGCGCGCGGGCTTTTCCGCCCCCTATACCAATGCGAAAAAGTGTCCGGCGAGCGCGCTGCTGGGCCAGAAAATACACGCTTTTGCCGTCCTTCGATGTCACCCATTGTTCCGGCGACAGGAGGCTGGGGTCGGTAATAGCCTTGGTAACACCCCGTCGGTGGCTGTACCGGACCAGGGTGCGAAACTCATCCAGCGCGTCGACCCGGGACTTTCTTGCGTACAGCAGGTCATCGCCAGCCCGGGAGAACACAGGAAGGCTATCTTCCGCCGGATTGTTGGCAGTGATGTTCGTTACTGTGGAGTCCGCCAGGGACAGCAAAAATACATCAGAATTGCGACGCCGGTAGGGCGGGGGACTGGTGTTGGCGGTGAACGCCAGCCAGGCGCCACCCGGCGATAAATCCCAGTCAAAGGGCACAACATTGCCGGTGCCACCTTGGCCCGGCATCACATCCCTGATCTGTTGGGTTTCAAGATCCAAACTGAAAACGTGCTGAACCAGGTTCGGGTCTTGATCCGGCCCGCCCATGACCCGGGTATTGCTGCCTTTGGCAAACTGTCGCCGGGAGCTTGAATCGGCTAACGCGGTTTTGAGCGCGGCAGACTGCACGTCCAGGCCCGGATAGGTGCCCGCCTGAAAGTACACCATAGTGCCGTCGGCGCTATAGCGAGGCTTGGAGGCAGAGGTTGGCAGGTCGGTGAGGGGTTGGGGGGCGCCACCTCGAAGATTCAGCAGAAAAATCTGACTGTGGTTAGCACCTTCCGGTACCGCGGCGTAAACAATGCTGCGGCTGTCTGGGGCCCAGGCCGGATCAAAATCCGTGCCGGCGTTGCGGGTTAGCTGTCTCGGGTCATCCCGCCCACTGTTGTCTGCCAGCCAGATATCAACGCTGGGAAGTGTTGCCCCAGGGGCATAGGCGGTGAGGGTGAAGGCGACCCAATTGCCGTCCGGTGATACCACCGCAGGACCGGGCCTTACCAGCTGCCATAGTCGTTCGGCGGTTAGGCTGGAAAATACGCTCTGTGCCCGCAGCGGGGCACAGAGCGTCAGTAAAATGAGGAAGATCAGCCCATGGGTCGGCCCTTTGGCCCATGGCGCTGAAGGTTGATCTGCTATCAGATCAAACCACCCCGTAGGCCACCATGGCGTCGGCGACCTTCACAAATCCGGCAATATTGGCGCCTTCCAGATAGTTCACCCAGCCATCCTTCTGGCCGTATTGCACGCACTGGCCGTGAATGCCGAGCATGATTTCCCGCAGCCTTTTATCGAGCTCATCTCGACCCCAGGACAGCCGCATGCTGTTCTGAGTCATTTCAAGACCTGACACCGCAACACCACCAGCATTGGCAGCCTTACTGGGGCCGTACATGATTTTCGCTTCCAGGTAGTGATCAATGGCGCCCTGGTCAGAGGGCATATTGGCACCCTCGGCCACGCCGATGCAGCCGTTGGCGATCATGGTCTTGGCATCGTCAGCGTCAATTTCGTTCTGAGTGGCGCAGGGGAATGCCAGATCGCAGGCAACTTTCCAGGGCTTTTCGCCGTCGTGGTAGGTGCCACCGAATTTGTCGGTGTATTCGGAAATTCGACCTCGGCGATTGTTTTTAAGATCTTTGATGAATTCCAGCTTTTCCTCGTCAATGCCGGCAGGATCATGAATGAAGCCCGCGGAATCCGACAGGGTGACAACCTTGCCACCGAGATGGTTGATTTTTTCAACGGTGTATTGAGCCACGTTACCGGAGCCCGACACCAGGCAGGTTTTGCCCTCAAAGCCGTTGTTCTGGTGTTTCAGCATATCTTCCATGAAATACACCGCGCCGTAGCCCGTGGCCTCGGTGCGAATCAAGCTGCCGCCAAATGCCAGGCCTTTACCGGTAAGCACCCCGGTAAATTTGTTCTCAAGGCGCAGGTACTGGCCAAACATGTAGCTGATTTCCCGAGCGCCAACGCCGATGTCGCCAGCGGGAACGTCAGTGTAAGGGCCGATGTGGCGGCGCAGCTCGGTCATAAAGGACTGACAAAACCGCATCACTTCGTTATCGGACTTATCCTTGGGGTTGAAGTCTGAGCCACCCTTGCCGCCGCCCATGGGCAGGCCGGTAAGGCTGTTTTTGAAGGTTTGCTCAAAGGCCAGAAACTTCAAAATACTCTGGGTCACGTTGTGGTGGAACCGAATGCCGCCTTTATAGGGCCCAATGGCATTACAGTGTTGAATCCGGTAGCCCCGGTTTACCCGCACCTGGCCTTCATCATCCTGCCAGCAAACCCGGAACGAAATAATCCGGTCTGGCTCTGACAAGCGCTCCAGAATCTGATTGGTTAGGTATTTCGGCTTGTCTCTGATGAAAGGTATGATGGATTGCGCGACCTCATACACTGCCTGGTGAAACTCGGTTTCCCCTGGATTGCGTCGCCGCAGGCCGGACATGAATTCATCTAAAGAGTGGACGGTATCGTACGGCATGGTAATTCCCCTTTCCCTGAGTAAAATTATTCACCTGAAGATTAAAGGTAGTCCCTAATATTGTCGAGTACAAACAGTCTAGAGCGCGGGCCACCTTGAGAAATTTCACGTTTCTCGGATACATAGGTCAGTGTTTGAAGGGAAATTCTTCGTCAAACGCGTATACTTGAGACCTTAAAATCACGGTCAAGCAGCGGAGAGCGGCAAGTTTTGGATTCACGAGTAGTATCTCTGGCTACCACCATTGCCCAGCAGGATAAGCCGGGAAGAAATTCCCGCTTTGCCAGCAGAAAAGCCTTTGACCAATGGTTGGCGTCGCTGCCTTTAGCCAACGTGACGGCGGCCGGTAACGAACTGCTGGCCGGGGTACAGGAACTCAACCACTCCAAGCTCAGCCCCCGTTTCAGGCTGCACGCCCTGGAGCAGGTCACCGAACCCTGTTTGGCCGTAGTCAACGTACTCGACTCCCAGTATCACGACGCGGTTTTCCCGCTCAGCACGAAGCTGGACAAAGTTGGCCGAACGGTGGTGCACTTTTTCCGCGAATTGGCCATGGGCTACCGGCTGGCTGCCCACCAGTTTGCCAACGAATCGTCCCGCTTGTCCCTGGTTAGCAAACGACCGGGCGGCCTGGCTATCCATCGCGCGCTTTCGTGCAATGAGCAATTGATTTTTCGCTGTGGGCAGCTGTTCCGCGCGCCGCCCACGGGCACCTGGTGTGAGATCCACACCCTGTTTGCCTTTGCCGCGCAAAACGGACTCCAGCACCGATCAATTTCAGACACTCTGGGGTGGTCGAAGAAAAATCAAAGCATCGAAGATATCTACAAACGAACTGCGCTGTTGGGCTTATGCGATCCCCAGCGACTCAGCCAGCGCGCCATCACCCAGGTGCATAAGGCCTGCGAAATGTGGCGTGACCGAACGAAGGTTTGCCGGGGCAAGGCGGGAAAAGATCAATTTGCCATCACCATAGACAGCGACTGCGCGCCGCTGTTGGTGTTGGACAACGACCCGCCCAGCGGCGACTTTCGGTTCGAGCTGTCTGAACTGAAAACCTGGCTGCAGAAACTATTGTCATCGGAAAACGGCAGTTCCAGGGATATTCCGCTGAAATCCCCCGGCCATGAAACTCTGATTCTGGACGGCATGCTGCTGCGTCAGCTCACGGCAACCTGGGGTCAGCGGATAGAGCGTCGCCACAAACGACTGCCGGCCACCCACAAGGCCAGGGTGGTGATTGGCCTCAATGGCATTCACTTCATGGCCGCCGGCGAGCAAAGCTTTGGCCAGTTCCTGGAGGAGACCGGTAACGAAAAACTGACCCAGCAGGCTGGCTCCATCAACAATTGGGTGGCGGGCAGCGACCAACGTTTCCGGCCACCGGTACACGAAGCGGAAATCTTGAATCAAAGTCTTGGCGGTTATCGGATGCGCTTCGTCAAGCCCCAGGACATGCAAATCCGGGTCGGCGAACTGGTCGCCCTGTGCACCGCCGCCATCAGCGAGCGAGATGCCATCTGGATGGTGGCCGCAGTGCGCTGGCTACAATCGCCAGACCCTTCGGAAATTGAAGTAGGACTGTCAGTAGTAGGCCAGGACTTTAAACCCGCGGCGGTTATGGCAGAGCTGCCTGGACGCCGGGTACCCCCCGCCCGGGCGCTGATGGCGCGAGGTTTCAGCAGCAAAGATGCAGAAAATCATTACCTGATGGTGCCGCCGTTTCACACCGAAACCAAAGTTCCCTGGCTAGTTTGCTGGCGTGAGGAGATGCACATGCATGACTCCCTCATGCAGGTGGATGGGTTGGCCGATAGAACCACTGAATTTTGCCGCTACACCTACCAGAACCTGGGCACTGATTTTACTGGCGTGCCCGACCTGGGCCCCATCCCGAACGAGACCTCGGGCATCCCGCCGCTGGATCTAAACTGAGCCCCCCGGGGCCTCTCGACGCCGGGCTCGGCCCAGCACAGCTTCCCGATGAACGATATAAACGTTAGCGGCAACGATGATGCCGGCGCCTGCCCAGGTCCAGAGTGTTGGGCGTTGGTCGAAAACCCAGTAGGCCAGGGCGGCGGTCAGGGGCAGCCTGACAAAATCCAGCGGCGCCAGTAAAGAGATATCCCGCCCTCGCATTGCCATGGTAAACAGCCATTGACCTACCGTTGCAAACAACCCCAAAGCCACCATCAACAGCCATACTTCAGGCTGCGGATTTACCCATGTTGGAATGCTGGCAAGACCGGATATGGGCAGCATGATTAACAGCAGATAGATCACAATCAGCAGCGGCGATTCGGTGTTCGAGAGATTTTTCACCAGCAGCACGGCGGTTGCCATGAGGGCAGTGGAAAACACCACCGCCACCGAGGCCAGAGAAACCGGCGCGAAGCCAGGGCGAAGGATAACCAGCACTCCGACAAAGCCCAGGAAAGTTGCAAGCCAACGCCGGGGGCCCACCGGCTCACCAAGAAAAATCGCCGCCCCTGCAGTAACAAACAACGGCAGCGTAAAGCTCAAACTAACCGCCTCCGCCAGCGGCAGTTGATTCAAGGCCCAAAACCAGATCAACATGGCCGTAAAACTCACCAGGGCCCGGGTCAGGTAGAGCCAATGCTGACGGGTTTTGCGCAGGCCAGGGATGATGCGAGGCAGCAGAGGGGCAAACAGCAGCAGTCCAAAAACATTCCGCAGGAACACCATCTCTATGGCAGGCAGGGTCTGTCCTCCCATGGCAACCAGGATGGTCATCACGGCAAAAAACAGCCCGGCGGCGAGCATCAGTGCCACGCCGCGGGCGAGCAAGAACCGGTCTGTGGTTTTGGCCAAAGTCGTCATTGCCCATTTCCATGGTTCTGCCCACGACCAAAAAAATCACGATAACCGCGGCGACTTCGACAACGCCGCAACAGGCTCACACACACGTTGTCGATGCTCATGTCAGATTAGCTGGCCAGGTTCCAGTAAGTCGGCGCGATTGTTGCGCACGCTGTTTACCGCCGTGCTCACCGGGTAGGCCGATAGTGCAGCGGTTGGCTCAGCTTCGGCAACCGCTGCAGCAATGGACTGTGGATCGTTCAGATCCTGGTTGAGCCAGCCTTGCTGTAGCTGTGGGTCCAGCAATAAGGGCATCCGATGATGAATGTCGGCCACCGGACCGGCGGCCTCTGTCGTCATGATGGTGAATGTTGTAAGGGTCTCATTGGCCTGTTTGTCGTTCCAGGTTTCCCACAGCCCAGCCAGCGCAAACAGGGGCTCGGTCTGGGGCACTATGGCATAGGGGGTCTTGGACCCGGCCAGCCCCACCCATTCAAAATAACCGCTGGCCGGGACCAGGCAGCGGCGACGTTTCCAGGCGCTGCGATAGGCCGGCTTTTCGAACGCGGTTTCAAGTCGGGCGTTAATGGTGCGGCTGGCGATTTTCTTGTCTTTGGCCCAGGAGGGTACCAGCCCCCAATGGGCGTAAATCAGTTCACGCACAGGGTGCTCATGGCTGATCACCACGGGGCATTGGTGGGTCGGTGCGATATTGAAGCTCGCAGCCAGATCGGCTGGCGCCTGCACCAAAAACTGCTCCGCCAGGGTCGCCGGCAGGGTGTTAAGAAAGTATCGTCCGCACATGTCCAATATTGTGCCCGAAAGCTACGCTTCTGGCATTCGCACTGGTCAAATCACGACGCTCGCTGCATACTGCGCGCCCACCACCGGCGTGAAACATTGACGCCGGCTAATTGAGATCCTGGCAAGCGAGTTTTACCGGTATGAAATCCACCAGCACTGACCGTCACATCCTCTATCAGAAGGCCGTACAGGACGTTGAGTCTGAGGTTGATTTCGTCACTGATACGTTCAAGAAGCTGCGAAATCGCAAGGCAAGAAAGCTGCGCGAGGATTTCTGCGGCACCGCCAACACCGCTGCAGAGTGGATCAGGCGGTCCGGCAAAAATACCGCCCTGGCGGTGGATCTTGACAGCGAAGTGTTGAACTGGGGGCGTCGCAATAATCTGGCCTCACTCAAAGCCTCCCAACAACAGCGCTTAACCCTTAGGGAAGGGGATGTTCGCGATGGCAGCGAGCCTATGGACGTGGTGCTGGCGATGAACTTCAGCTACTTCCTGTTCCTTGAACGCGACGAAATGCGGGATTACTTTTCTTCGGTGCGCCGTTCGCTGGTCAAAGATGGCGTGTTCTTTACCGACGTCTACGGAGGCTTTGACGCACCCAAAGAGATAGTTGAACCCAGAGACTGCGGTGACTTCACTTACATCTGGGAACAGGCATCGTTTAATCCGGTGAATTCCCAGATGCAGTGTTATATCCATTTTGAACTGCCCGACGGCAGCCGAATGGATCGGGCTTTCTCCTACTATTGGCGCCTTTGGACCATCCCTGAACTGCGTGAGCTGCTGAGCGAAGCCGGCTTCAGCCGGACCCGTGTTTACTGGGAAGGCACCGATGAAGACACCAATGAGGGCAATGGCGTGTTTGAAGAGACCGAAACCGGTGAGGCTGACCCTGGCTGGATCTGCTACATGGCAGCGGAAGTCTGAAGGCTTGGGAAACGCTGACTCGTTTCAGCCAGCCCGGCATTGAGTCTCAGCACCGATGGCTGCAAGGCATTAGCTAAAATGTTGGATACGCTGGATCCCGCGGATCTGGGTCACTTCGCGGTTCACCACCGCGTGGGCCAGCCAGCCACCACCGGTGGCCAAAGCATCAATAATCTCTCCGGCTTTTTTCCCATCAGGATCACTGAGCTCCTGGCCAACCTGCAGCGCACTGGCCGATTCCACTAGCGCCAGCCCCCGTTTGACCTTGCCCAGGTGCCTGGCCCTGGCTACAATTTCCTGTCCCGGGTAACAGCCCTTGGAAAAACTCACGGCGCCCACAACGTCCAAGCCCAGCATCTGGGGTATGAAGCGGTCATGGACACGCTGATCGACAGTGACCAGGCCCGCCCGCAGATCCAGCTGTCGCCATAGAGCGATATCGGCGTTTTCTGCGGTGGTCGAAGACACCCCAATCTGGCGCCCGTCGGGCAGCCGAAACAGGTTCTGGGAACTTCCAGACAGCTGCCCAAAGCCGCCGCCGTTTTCCTCAGTACTGCTGCTGGCTTGGCCATGCAGGCCCACCGCCATCAGCGCGCTGGCGCCCAGCTCTACCTTGGCCCGAATAATGTATCGGCTCAAATGGGTCATGGTCTGTTCTGCCACTTCCGGGTGGATCAACATCAACCAATGCCCCGGCTGGGGCAGCAAATAGCCAAAGGCCAGCACCTTGCCCTTGGGGTTCAACAGGCCGCCGGTGCAACCGGTGTCCGCTGGCAGGGCGTTTAGATCACAGGTCAGCTGGGCCTGAAGAAAGGACTGGGCGTCAGCTCCAGCAACGGTAATGACGCGATATTGGCTGACCAAACTGACCAGTTCCATGTGACACCTGCGGCAACGGAAAGCGCTACAATACGGTCATGAACAGTAAAAAGACACCATCGATCATCAGCGATCTAATCGAGACCGACTCGGTCAGCTCAGATAGCCAGGAACCAGAACCCAAGCCGGCTGCGCCGCCCAAGGAAATCGGCGGCCCCAAAGGTCCGGAGCCTACCCGCTATGGCGATTGGGAACGCAACGGGCGCTGCAGCGATTTCTGACATGAGCGAGAGCGATCAGCCCTCAGCGGCAATGCCGTCCATCAGCCAGCTGCGCTGGCACTGTCGGCGCGGAATGCTGGAACTGGACGTCATGTTCCGGCGTTTCCTGGACCAGCATTACCCCAGTCTAGATCTAGAAGACCAGCAATGTTTTGTCGAACTGCTGACCCTGGAGGACGACCAGCTGTGGGATTGGCTGAGCGGACGGTTTAGCCCCTCTGACCCACAACAGAAGCAGCTGGTTGAGCAGATTCGGCGCCCGGCTAACGCTTAGTCTGTCGCCATCGGTGGCGGACTTCTGGGTCTTGGCGTGGTTCGCCGGCAGCGGTTTTGCGGGTCTGGCAGGTACCCTGTTGAGCGACGTCAGTGACGCTGGCCAAGCCTGGGTGGCTGGCCTGATCCCTGTGTGGGTGGGGCTGACGCTGCACTACCTAAATTGCCTGGCTGATGCTGGTCAGCGCCAACTGATTGGCCATCCCGATGGCAGCTGGACCACCGGCAAGCCCGATGGCCCGCAGCAGTCGGCACAGGTGTTTAGCAACTTTCAGTGTCGGTGGGTTGTCTTAATTACGATCATGTTTGGAAAACGCCGCAGTGCTCATTTAATCTGGCGTCACATCCAGCTCGATCATTACCGCCATCTGCTGGCCAGGCTGGCCAGGCAGTCTTTTGAAATGGGCCAGCCCCGGATCAACTCGGGAACCAACACGGAAGCTTAATGTACCGACCGCTGCAGTTTTATATCGGCCTGCGTTATACCCGCGCCAAACGCCGCAATAATTTCATCTCCTTTATCAGCCTTATCTCTATGCTGGGCATCGCCCTGGGTGTGACGGTGCTGATCACGGTTATTTCGGTGATGAACGGCTTCGAAAAGGAACTCAGAGAACGCATTCTCGGCATGCTGTCCCACGCCACCATCACCGCCGTGGAAGGGGATATGACCCAATGGCCCCAGGCCTTAAGCGATGCCTCACAGCACCCATCGGTGCTGGGAGCGGCGCCGTTTATTGAACGGGAAACCCTGATCAAGGGGTTTCGCATCAGCGGCGCGCTGGTTCGGGGCATTGATCCAGTGCTGGAGCAGCAGGTGTCCGATGTGGCCAGCAACCTGGTAGCCGGTGACATTGATCAGCTCAAAGACGGCGAATTTGGAATCTTGCTGGGCATCCATTTAGCCACCGCCCTGGGGGTGGAAGTGGGTGAACAGATCACGGTTTTTGCGCCCCAGATTCGAGCCACTCCAGCGGGTGTTTTGCCCCAGGTGAAACGCTTTACCGTGGTGGGTTTGTTCGAGGTGGGCATGCACGAGTTTGATCGGGGCACGGCCTTGATCCACCTGAATGATGCGGCCCGTCTGTTTCGGGTCAGCAGCGGCGCCTCGGGGATCCGGCTTAAGGTTGAGAACATGTTCCGGGCCTGGGAGGTTGCCAGAGATCTGCAGTCGCAGCTGTCTGGGGTGTATTACGTGCGGGACTGGACCCAGCAGCACGCCAACCTGTTTCGCGCCGTACAGATGGAAAAAACCGTCATGTTTGTGATCTTGTCGCTGATTGTGGCGGTGGCCGCATTCAACATCATTTCGACCCTGGTAATGGTGGTCACGGATAAGCAGGCCGATATCGCCATCTTGCGAACCCTGGGCGCCAGCCCCGGCGTGATCATGGGTATTTTTATTGTGCTTGGGTCGTTTATTGGAATTTTCGGCACTGTGCTGGGATTGGTGGGTGGGGTGGTGCTGGCCAGCAACGTTGAAACCATCGTACCCGCCCTGGAGGAGCTGTTCCGGGTCCAGTTCATGTCCTCAGATATTTACTACATCAGCGATTTACCCTCGGATATGCAGATGCGCGATGTGTTTAAAATCGGCGCCCTTAGCCTGCTGCTGACGGTATTGTCGACCCTTTATCCTGCATGGCGCGCGTCACGAACCCAACCTGCGGAGGCGCTGCGTTATGAGTGAGCCCGGAACAGACCCCGTCGTGACCTGTGATCAGGTCGTCAAGTCTTACTCCGACGCCGATGTGGAGGTCCATGTGCTCAATCGCGTGGACTTAAGCGTCCAACGGGGTGAACGAGTTGCCGTGGTAGGCGCGTCGGGTGCCGGCAAGTCGACCCTGCTGCACGTATTGGGTGGGCTGGACAACATTACCAGCGGCACCGTGGCCATTGCCGGCAATCCTCTGGCGGGCCTGAGTCAGCGGGCCCTGAGCAAGCTGCGTAACCAGCACCTGGGGTTTGTTTATCAATTTCATCATCTGCTGCCTGAATTCAGCGCGCTGGAAAACGTTGCCATGCCGCTGCTGATCGGCGGCGCCAGCCGCCAGCAGGCGTCCGCCGCCGCAGGGGAGTTACTGGAGCGGGTAGGGCTGGGCCACCGACTGACCCATAAACCCGGCCAACTGTCCGGCGGCGAGCGTCAGCGGGCAGCGGTAGCCCGGGCCCTGGTCACCGGGCCAGCCTGTGTGCTGGCCGACGAGCCCACCGGCAACCTGGATGAAGAAAACGCGTCCCAGGTCTTTTCGCTGATGCTGGAACTAAACGCCGATCTTGGCACCAGTTTGATCATCGTCACCCACGACCGAGCCCTGGCCAAGCGCCTGGACCGGGTCCTGGTATTGTCGGCAGGCACATTGTCGCCGCTGGTCTAAACGGACTGCTCGCACCGACTAATGCTCCTGCCGGCAGGCGTTTAAGTCCTCAGGCCGCCCGGCGGCCCTGAGAAGTTCAGCCGCCGCCTACCCGAATTGCCGCCCATGGCTGACTCGCCGTGGCAGCTAGCCTGCATAAGATCCCGCTATTGTTTTGTTCTGAAGGCGCCCATGACCGGGTTAATGCTGGCATTTTGCTCTGGGCTGCTGCTGGCGATGTGGAGTTCGCTGAGCGTAGCGCCGTTCCAGGCATGTCTGTTGTTTGGATTATTGCTTGGCCTGTCACTGGTATTGCCGTCGGCCCCTAGCCCCTTTGCCAAAAAGCAGCCCCAGCGGTTGTTGGCGCTGGCGGCGGCGGCGTTGATGGGCCTGCTGCACTGGCAGGCCTGCATGGATAATTTCCGCCGGCAACAAATGGTTTGGCTAGCTGATAGCCAGCCGCTGACCGTGGCGGGCCACGTTGCTGGCCTGCCGAACTGCAACCCTGAGCAATGCCGGTTTGTCCTGCAGGCAGACTTGCCACGATCAGGGACCTTGGCCCTGGGCTGGCGTGAGGGGGCAAGCCTAAATGCAGGGGACCACTGTAAGCTGACGGTTCAGCTTCGGCCTTACTGGAGTTTGCTCAATCCCGCCGGGTTCGATGCGGAAACGGTGGCGTTCAGCCAAGGTCGCGGGGTCAATGGGACAGTCATCCATGGCCGTTGTGAGCCGGCCCTGGGCCTGGCGGCAGATTGGCAACGCGGGCGCCAGCAACTGAGCTTGAGCATAGGCTCCAGCGTGACCGGGCCGGCTGCCGCGCTGCTGCCGGCCCTGGTCACCGGCGATCGCAGCGCCATGCAACCCAGCCATTGGCAGTTGCTGTCAGCCACCGGCACGGCGCACCTGATGGCGATCTCCGGCCTGCATGTGTCGCTGGTGGCATCCTTCGGCTTTCTGCCGGCGCTAGCCCTGGCAATCCTACTGCAGGGGCGCGGGCCGCCGCTACCGGTGCTGGCGGCCACCAGCGGAGCCATCGCGGCGCTGGCCTATTCATCCCTGGCCGGCTGGTCGATCTCCACCCAGCGCGCTTGCCTGATGCTCTTAACGCCTCTGGCTGCGATGCTGTTTAGGCGCCAATGGCCGCCGCTGTCAGGCTTGCTGGTCGCGTTAACCCTTATTCTGTTGATCTCCCCCCAGAGCGCCACAGGCCGGGGCCTGTGGATGTCCTTTGGCGCTGTGGCGGTCTTGCTGACAGTGTTTTGGGGGAGAGCGGGGCAGCGTATCGGCCGCGGCTGGCTGAGGCTGCTGCCGGTGCAGCTTAGTCTGCTGATTGGGATGGCGCCGCTGCAGCTGGCCATGGGCGTGGAGCTGTCCGCCGGTTTTATTGTTATCAACCTGATCGCCGTGCCCTGGGTGTCCCTGGTCATTTTACCCCTGACCCTGCTGGGTAGCGTGGCGCTGCTGCTGGGATTTGCTGGGCTGCTTGAATTGGCCGCCTGGAACATGAATCAGCTGTGGAACGCGCTGCAGTGGACCGATCAGCAGTTGGCGGCCCAGATTCTGATCCACCCGGCGCCCCTGGCCCTGGTCGGACTGCTCAGCGCCTGCTTGCTGGCGCCCCGACGTCTACCGGGCTGGAAGGCCCAGCTGCCCGGCGTTCTGGCGCTGCTGCTGGTCATCGGTCGCTCTGGACAGCGACCCACCTCGCTCCATGTGTTTGATGTAGGGCAGGGCACAGCGGTGCTGTTTTCCCAGTCTGATCAGGCCTTTTTGTTTGACACCGGGCCAGGCTCTGAGGATGGCTGGAACGCCGGCAGTGGCGTGCTATGGCCGAGTTTTATTCAGCTAGGCATCACCCGCGTCGATCAGATCGTGATCAGCCACGCCGATTCAGACCATGCTGGCGGTATTGCCGGGCTGCAACACAGTTCGCTGCAAATCGACGCCCTGATGGGGGTCAGCAGCGATGCTCGTTGGCCCCCCTGCCGGTCGGGTCGTGAGTGGCAATGGGCCGACAGCCGCATTCGCAGCTGGCACCCCGGGCCCTGGCTGCCTTACCTGGGCAACGATAGTTCCTGCGTTTTCAGCCTCAGCCGCCATCAGCAGCAGGTGGTATTGCCCGGAGATATTGGCGCTATCATTGAACGGCGCCTGCTGCAGACCGAGCTGGTTCAGCAACACTCCACCAAGCTGCTGATTCTGGGCCACCATGGCAGCTCAACGTCCACCTCCTACCAGTGGCTGGAAGCCCTGAAGCCGGCATTGGCAGTGGCCACCAACGGCCACGAAAACCGTTTTGACATGCCCCATTTCATGGTCCGCCACCGGCTGGCGCAGCGCCAGACAGCCCTGCTCAGCAGCGCTGAATGCGGGCATCTGCAGTTTGCCTGGAGCGGCCCCAGCCTGCAGCTGGTGAGCGCTCAACGGCTGCAACGCGGGCGGGCCTGGCATTGGCCTGGATTGTGCCCAGAACCGCCGCCGGCGCCCGGCGGTAAACCCTGAATGTTCAGCTAATCGCCAATACTCGCCGTTAACCACGATCCCGGCGCAGACGGCCCGGCAAAACTTCAGTATCATGCCAGCGGTCTGAATAGCCCCGCGAGGAACAACTCAAGTGCTGGAAATTATTCGCCAGGGTGGCTGGCTGATGTTACCGATATTGGCCTGCTCAGCCATCGCCATGGGCATTATCCTGGAACGGTTTTGGACTCTGCGCAGCAAAATCGTTAATCCGCCGGATCTGGGGCAGCAGGTGCAAAGCTGGGCCCTGAGCCGAAGGCTCGAAGCTGGACACGTGGAGGCCTTGGCGGAGAACTCTGCCCTGGGTCGTGTGCTGGCAGCGGCATTACGCAACCGCAGTCGCAGCCGCGACATCGTGAAGGAGGCCGTGGAAGACACCGGCCGCCACGTGGTTCACGAACTGGAACGCTATCTCAATACCCTGGGCACCATTGCCGGCATCTCGCCACTACTGGGGCTGCTCGGTACGGTGGTCGGCATGATCAAGGTATTTTCATCAATTTTGGTCCACGGCGTGGGTGATGCGAATCAGCTGGCCGGGGGCATATCCCAGGCACTGGTGACCACGGCTGCCGGCCTGTTTGTGGCGATACCGGCATTTCTGTTCTACCGATTTTTTAAAGGACGGGTAGAACAACTGGTGATTCAGATGGAAGAGCAGGCCCTGTCGCTGATCGACACCATCGATTTGGGCCATCAGCGCCGATCCAGCGCCCGCAGCCCAGCCGAATAGGCCAGCGATCATGCAGATTCACAAGAAAGAAAAGGAAGAACCGGAAATCAACCTGGCACCGTTGATTGACGTGGTTTTTCTGCTGTTAATTTTCTTTATGGTGACCACCACCTTCGAGCGTCAGGCCAGACTGCGCATAGAGCTGCCCCAGGCGTCGGAAGAGGCGGTGACCCTGGAGCAGGATCGGCTGGAGATTGCCATCTCCAAGGACGGTCGTTATTTCATCAACAATAACGAAGTTATCAACCGAGGTAGCAGCACCCTGAAAGACGCCATCGCTAGAATTGCCGGCGAAGATCTTCAGCAGCCAGTCACGATCCGCGCAGACGCCACAACCCCCTATCAGGCGGTGGTGACGGCCATGGACGCGGTCAACCAATTGGGGTTTGTGAACCTTTCCATCGCTACAACACCTGAGGCCGGGTAAGCGAAGGGGATGATCACCCATTTCAGGCCTTGGGGGGCTGCCAATGAGTGAACGTTCCAGCAGTAGCTGGACCATCTATCGCCGCCTGCTGGGTTACACCCGGGCTTATCTGCCCCTGCTCGGTGTTGCGGTGGTGGCGATGGGGCTGGATGCCCTGTGCACCGGCGGCTTTGCAGCCCTGATTCGACCGTTGTTGGACGACGCCTTGCTGGGCCGTGATTCGGCCATGATTGCCAGCATGCCGCTTTGGATCATGGCCATTTTCCTGGGCCGGGGACTGGGCAGTTTCATCGCCGACTATTGCATGGCAGCCACGGGCCGATCGGTGATCCGGGATTTGCGTCAGCAGGTTTTCGACAAATACCTGATGCTACCCACCAGCTACTTTGACCAGGTGTCTCAGGGTCAAATGATCTCCCGGCTGACCTTCAACGTTGAGCAGGTGGCTGAAGCCACCACCAGCGCCATTACCGTGGTAGTCCGCGACAGCCTGTATGTCATCGCCTTCCTACTGGTAATGTTGCGCCAAAGCGTCAAGCTCACTTTGTTTACGTTAGTCATTGCGCCGCTGATCGCTGCCGTGATCATGTTCGTCAGCCGTCGTTTTCGGCGCCTGAGCAGAAAAATCCAGGACACCATGGGGGATGTGACCCAACGCACCTCGGAAGTGGTCACCGGCCATAAAGTGGTGAAAATGTATGCCGGTCAGGAGTCAGAGTCCCGGCGCTTCGGGCTGGTCAATGCCAACAACCGGCGTCAACACCTGAAGCTGGTAGCCACCAAAGCCGGCAGCACCTCGGTGGTGCAGTTGCTGGCCGGCTTTACCCTGGCGGTGATTGTTTATCTGGCGACCCGGGAAAACATGCTCAACGACATTACCCCCGGAGCCTTTACCGCCTTTATGACGGCGATGCTGGCGATCCTTCCAAGCCTTAAGAAACTGACCAACATTCACGTTCTGATTCAGCGCGGGGTGGCGGCGGCCGAGTCGTTGTTTGAGCTGTTGGATCAGCCCCAGGAGCATCTGCAGACCGGGCAAAAGCTGGGCCGGGCCAGTGGCCAGCTAAGCTTCAAAGACGTCAGCTTGAACTACAACGGCGGCGAACTGGTGCTCAACGACGTCAGTTTCGAGGCGGCGCCGGGCACCGTGACCGCCCTGGTGGGCAAATCGGGCAGCGGCAAAACCAGCCTGGTCAGTCTTATCCCACGCTTTTATCAGCTTTCCTCAGGCTCCATTGCCTTAGATGGGGTGAACATCGACGACATCGAACTGTATTCCCTGCGACAAAACATCGCCATGGTGAGCCAGGATATTGTGCTTTTCGATAACACCATTGCGGCAAATATTGCTTACGCAAACCCGGCCTTTGAACAGCAGCCAGGCCCTGAGCTGATGGAGGCGATAACCGCCGCCGCTCACCAGGCCCATGCCATGGAGTTCATCAAACACCTGCCTCAGCAGATGGAAACCCGGCTGGGAGAGGGCGGGGTGCAGCTGTCCGGCGGTCAGCGCCAGCGACTGGCCATCGCCAGGGCGATCTTAAAAGACGCACCCATTTTGATTCTCGATGAAGCCACCTCAGCGCTGGACACAGAATCAGAGCGGCTGATCCAGGCCGCGCTGGAAGGCATCATGCAATCAAGAACAACCCTGGTCATCGCCCACCGGCTTTCCACCGTGGAAAATGCCGACCAGGTGCTGGTGCTTGATCATGGCCGTATCGTGGAGCGCGGCAGTCACACAAGCCTGCTGGCCCGGGGAGGGCAATACACCGAACTGCATCGCATGCAGTTTGTTGACGGCAACCAGCCGTGACGCCCCCCGACGCCATTTGGTATGGCAAGCATCCGGTGCCCTGGTATCTGGCGCTGCTGGAGCCGGTCTATGGCCGGCTGGCCCAATTCCATCAGCGCTGGCAAAAAGCCAGGGCTGAACATGCTGGAGTGCCGGTGGTCATTATTGGCAATCTAACCGTCGGCGGCAGCGGCAAGACTCCGCTGATTATTCACCTGGTCAATCAGCTGAAAAACGATTTGCGCATCGGGGTTATCAGCCGAGGCTATGGATCAAGCGCGGGCAGCGGCCCTGTGGCGGTGACCGACGACTCTCAATCAGCCCAGGTGGGTGATGAGCCGCTGTTGATTCGGCAACAGACCGGCGTGCCCGTGATGGTGGGCAGCCATCGGGTAAACGCGGCCAGGGCACTGGTTGAACAAGCGTCGGTAGAGCTGATCTTAAGTGACGACGGATTGCAGCATCAACGCCTGAAGCGGGACCTGGAAGTGGTGGTGGTGGACTTCAAGCGCGGCTTCGGCAACGGTCGACTGCTGCCGGCGGGGCCTCTGCGAGAACCAATCACACGCCTGAAATCTGTGGATTTTGTGCTGGAAAATGGCAACCCGGAAAGTATGCTGCTGCGGCCAGCCGCAGCGGTTGCTCTGCACTCAGGCAAGCAGCAAGCGCTGAAGGATTTCATCGGCAGACCGGTCCATGCCGTGGCCGGCATTGGCAATCCGGAACGGTTTTTTGCGATGCTGCGGGGTTTAGGGCTGACCCTGATTACCCATCAGTTTCCAGATCATCATGTTTACCAGCCGACAGATTTTGAGGCGATGCACAGTGAAACAGTGCTGACCACCAGCAAAGACGCGGTCAAGCTGGGCGGGCTCGCCTTGACTGATTGCTGGGTGGTGCCTGTGTCGGTGGAACTGGCTGGTGCCGTGGCACAACCCCTGCTCGAACGCATCCTCAGCCTTATGGCGCGCCCATGACGGCCAACGCTGCCCAGCACTACGTGATCATGATTCCAGCAAGGCTGGGCTCGACCCGACTTGCCAATAAGGTGATGCTGAAAGTCGCTGATGCGCCCCTGCTAATACACACCTGGCGCGCCGCCAACGCCAGCGCTGCAGCCAGGGTGGTCATCGCCGCAGATGATTCGCTGATTGCCGACACCGCGGCAGACTTTGGCGCTGAGGTGGTGGTCACCGGGCCGGCGGCCAGTGGCACTGACCGGCTGGGACTATGCGCCCAGCAGTTACAGTTGCCCGACGACACCATCGTGGTTAACCTGCAGGCCGATGAGCCCTTAATGCCGGCCCAGGTGCTTGATTCCCTGGCGAAGGAGCTGTTTACCAATCCCGACGCGGCCATGGCGACGGCCTGCTGTCCCATCAGCGATGATCTTGAGCTAATGAACCCCAACGCGGTAAAGGTGGTGCTTGATGGCGCCGATAACGCTCTATACTTCTCCCGCGCGCCGATACCCTTCGAACGGGGACGCCACGACCAACAGCCGCCGGCAGCCTCCCTGACAGGCCATCTGAGGCATCTGGGCGTCTATGCGTATCGGGCCGGCTTTTTGAAACAATTCAGCGGTCTTGAACCGCCGGAGAGCGAGGGAGCAGAGTCCCTGGAGCAGCTGCGCGCTTTGCACCATGGCTTTCGCATCCGCGTGATAAGACTCACCGAGGCGACGCCACCGGGCATTGATACCCACGAGGATTGGGAGAAATTTTCTCAATATATCAATTCGTTGTGAGACACTATGCATCCATGACACGAACTGCAGACAAGGGCCGTTGAATACTCAGGACCAGAACAAAAACCCGATCCGGATACTCATGGTGTGCATGGGTAATATTTGTCGATCGCCCTCCGCCGAGGGTATGGCCCGGCATAAACTCAACGAGCGTGGTCTCGGCCACCGGGTCGAAGTAGATTCGGCCGGCACCTACGCCGGGCACGCCGGCCACGAACCGGATCATCGCGCCCAGGATGCAGCGCTGAAGCGCGGCATCATCATCGCTGAGCAGCGGGCCCGGGGCGTTCAGGTTGACGACTTTTATCAGTTTGATCTGATCCTGGCCATGGATCAGAGCAATTATTCTGACCTGCTGAATACGAAGCCCAAAGATGCCAAGGCGGCAGTTGAAAAAATCATGGGTTATTCCACCCTGGGGGTCACTGATGACGTGCCAGACCCTTACTACGGCGGACGCCATGGGTTTGAACAGGTGCTGGACTTACTGGACAATGCCATTGACGGCCTGCTGGAGAAGCTGGAGGCTGACCTGAAACAGCGCGATATCAGCGCAGGGATCACACCGTGACCGATCACCCTCGAGTTCCTGAGTTTCCTGAATCACTGCAGTGGGTCAATACCGACTATGCACCGGCGCTCAGCGGCTTCAAAGGCAAAGTGGTGGTGATCTATTTCTGGACCCCATCGAACCTGAATAGCCGGGGCCTGCTGCCAGCCCTTAGGGCCCTGGAAACCAAACACGACAGCGGCCTGGCTCTGGTAGGGATTGTGTGTCCAAAATTCTCCCGTGAAACCACCATAGGGCCGGTGCTCAAATCGGTTAATCGCCACTACATTCGACATCCGGTAGCCCTGGATCCCGACTACTATCTCTGGCAACAGTACGGCATCCGCTGCTGGCCCTCCGCCGCGATTATTGACGCCAAGGGCGAGCTTCGCCGGATGGTCGAAGGTGATGATGCCGGCTCCTCAATTGATGAAGCCGTCACAACCCTGCTGGACGAGGCGGCCAGCATGGAAATCCGCGATTACGGCAGGGTGTCCGCAACCCGTAAACCCGAACCCGGCGGCACCCTGCAGTTTCCCAGCGCCATTTTGCCCGCCAGAGGGCATATTTATATCAGCGATAGCGGCAATAACCGGGTGCTGGAGGTTGGCGAGACGGGTCGGGTCATTCGGACTTTCGGCTCTGGCAATCCTGGCTTCTGGGACGGCGCACTGCAAAATTCCGGGTTTAACTCGCCCCAGGGCCTGTCCGTCAACGATAACTACCTCTACGTTGCAGACACCGGCAACCACGCCATTCGACGAATCAGTTTGTTTTCTGGTGATGTGGAAACAGTGATGGGCACCGGCAAACCAGAAAAAACCGTCATGCTGGCCGGCACGGATTTGCGCAGTATTAGCTGCAACTCCCCCGTGGGCCTGGCTTCAAAGGGTCCGAATTTGTTTATCACCATGGCCGGTAATAATCAGATCTGGCGGCTGGATTTGAAAAACATGCAGGTCAGCTGGCATAGCGGCAGCGGCCAGCTGGGTCTGACCAACGGCGAGCGTGCCCACGCCGCCTTTGCCTGTCCCATGGGGATCACGGTGCAGGACAACCACCTGTTTGTGGCCGATGCCGACTCCTCCGCAATCCGCCGGGTCAGCATCAAAACCGGTGAAGTCAGCACCCGCTGTGGCCGTGGCACCTTTACCTTCGGCAGCGAGGACGGTGGCCGGTCAAATTCTCTGATGCAGTACCCCTGTGACGTGGCGCTAAGCCTCAACCGGGAGCAGCTTTGGGTTGCAGACACCTATAACTCCCTGCTCCGCCTGGTGGATCTTGAGAGCGGCCGAGTGAGCACGCCGGCGATTGATTTTGAGTTCAACGAACCCGCTTACCTGACCATGCACGACCACGCGCTGTGGGTGGCGGACACCAACGCACACCGAATTGTGCAGGTGCACATGGCCGACCGCTCAGTGAAGTCCTTCGACATCATTGAAACCAGCATCTGAACTGTCCCCAGCGCCGAACTGCGGCCGCTGCCCGAGGCTGGCAGGCTACCGAAAGCGACTGACCAAAAGCTGGCCAGAGCATTTCGGTAAGCCGGTGCCTGGATGGGGCAGTGTCGATGCCAGCTTGCTGATTGTTGGCCTGGCACCAGGGCTGCACGGCGCGCATCGAACCGGTATACCGTTTTGGGGCGATGCCTCCGGTGATCTACTCATGGGAGCCCTGAAATCCGCTGGCTTTGCCACCCCTGAGATGCCCCAGGGACGACCCGTAAGAATCACCAATGCGGTTAAGTGTCTGCCGCCGAAAAACCTGCCTAAGGGCCATGAAGTAAGCCGTTGCGCGCCCTTTCTGCGTTCAGAGCTGGCAAGCGTTTGTCCCCGCGCCGGCTACATATTGGCTCTGGGTGGGGTGGCCCACCGGGCCGTGCTCAGCGCCCTGCAGGCGAAAGCCTCGGCGTTCCCCTTTGGCCATGATGCCAGGCACCAGCTGCCCGAGGGTCCGATGCTGATCAGCAGCTATCATCCCAGTCGCCTGAACGTGAATACCGGACGGCTGTCTGTTACGGAGTTTCACCGACTTATTGCCAGTATCTACCAGGCCCTTGAGCCCAGCCCGCTATGAGTTTTGACGGAAAAACCTTTGCCGCTCGCCTGTCTACTAAACCCGGCGTGTATCGCATGCAGTCTGGCAGCGGATCAGCCCTGTACATCGGCAAGGCCCACAACCTCAAAAAGCGGGTGAGCAGCTATTTCACCGGCACGGTGTCGAATAACCGCATTGCCAGCATGTTGTCCCAGGTGGCTCATATCGAGGTCACAGTGACCCGCACCGAGGCTGAGGCGCTGATCTTAGAAAATGAGCTGATCAAAGAGCTCAAGCCTCGATATAACGTGCTGCTGAGGGATGACAAGAGCTACCCGTATATTTTTTTATCCAGCAAAGACACCTATCCACGACTGGCCTTCCACCGGGGCGCCAGGCGGGCACCGGGACGTTATTTCGGCCCCTTTCCCAGCGCTTACGCGGTTCGCGACAGCCTGAACCAGATGCAAAAGCTGTTCAAAGTGCGCCAGTGTGAAGACAGCTTTTTTGCTAACCGCAGCAGACCCTGTTTGCAGTATCAGATTCAGCGCTGTACGGCGCCCTGTGTCGGCCATATCAGCGAAACTGATTACGCCCGGGACGTTCGCTATGCCCAGTGGTTTCTTGAGGGCCGGGACAATCAGGTGATCGATGAAATGGGCAACGAAATGCAGGCCGCCAGTAAAGATCTGGAGTTTGAGCGGGCGGCCGCGATCCGCGATCAGATCGCCAATCTGAAACGGGTGCAGTCCCAGCAGCACGTGCTGGGTGCGCGGGGCAATATCGACCTGCTGGCAGTGGCCAGCGACGGCCCCACGGTCTGTGTTCAGGCGATCTATTTTCGCGAAGGCCGCAACGTGGGCAGCCGCTCGTTTTTTCCCCGCAACCGCGGTGAGGAGGCAGCGGGAGCGGTGCTGTCGGCCTTCATCGTTCAATACTACTCGCGGCGGGATCTGCCCACCGAACTGGTGGTGGACCAGGATTTCGCCGATCGCCAGCTGGTGGCTGACGTGCTGTCCGAGCGGGCAGGGCGCAACTTTCGTATTTTGCACAAGCCCCGGGGCGAGAAAGCTCGCTGGCTGTCCATGGCCGCCACCAACGCCCAGTCTGCGCTGGCCAGCCATTTGGCTGGGAAATTTGGCATGAATGCCCGGATGCAGGCCCTGGCCACCCTGCTGGATCTGCCGGCGCCGCCGGACCGGGTAGAGTGTTTTGACATCAGCCATACCCAGGGCGAGGCCACGGTGGCTTCCTGCGTGGTGTTTGACGCTGATGGGCCCCGAAAGTCCGATTATCGACGCTTTAACATCAGCCACATCACGCCCGGCGACGACTACGCCGCTCTGCGCCAGGCTTTTCTTAGACGCTATCGGCGGATCAAAGCCGGCGAGGGCAAAATGCCCGACCTGTTGCTCATTGACGGCGGCAAGGGACAGCTCACCCAGGGCCTGGAAGTGCTGGCAGAACTGCAGATTGACGACGTGCTGTTGGTGGGTATTGCCAAGGGGCCGGAACGGCGCGGCGGCGAAGAGACGCTGTTTATCGGCCCGGAGCAAAAGCCTGTGGTGCCTGGCAGCGACTCCGCGGCCAGCCATTTGATTCAGAGCATTCGCGATGAGGCCCACCGCTTTGCCATCACCGGCCATCGCCAACGCCGGGCCAAAAAGCGTCAAACCTCGGTGCTTGAGCAGGTAGAAGGCATAGGCGCCACCCGTCGGCGCCAGATACTGCAGCATTTTGGCGGCCTCAAGGGCGTGCGCAGGGCCGGAGTAGAGGAGCTTTGCGCCGTTGATGGCATCAGCGACGAGTTGGCCCAACGCATCTACGACGCAATGCATGATTGAATTTTAGGCCCCAGGTCGCCATCATGCGCTCTGAGTCTCCCGCCAGCCCTCCATGCAACTGAATACCGCCACCGCCCTGACCCTGTTCCGGATTGTGCTGATCCCGGTGCTGATCGTGACCTTTTATCTGCCCTTTGGGTGGTCTAACTGGGCCGCGACGGTGGTGTTTGTGCTGGCCGCCGTCACCGACTGGGCCGACGGCTTTGTCGCCAGGCGCTACAACCAGTCGTCCCGCTTCGGTGCCTTTTTAGACCCGGTTGCAGACAAGCTAATGGTGGCAACCTCCCTGGTGCTCGTGATTCAATATCGTCCCAGCCCATGGCTGGTGATTCCGGCGGCCATCATTATTGGCCGGGAGATCACCATATCGGCCCTGCGTGAGTGGATGGCTCAAATTGGCGAACTGGCCACGGTCCAGGTGGCCACCCTTGGCAAGGTCAAAACCACCTTTCAAATGATTGCCCTGGGGATGCTGTTGTTCCGAGAAAATATCGGCCCCATACCCATCTTTGACTTAGGTCATGCCTGCCTGTTTGTGGCCGCTGGCCTGACCATGTGGTCTATGGTGACCTACCTGCGAGCGGCCTGGCCGGTAATGCGCAGCGAAGCCGGATCTGAATCAAATGATCAGGGTTCTTGACAGACGCAACAACGCCGGTAGACTAGGCCGCCTTCTGCGGGAATAGCTCAGTTGGTAGAGCACAACCTTGCCAAGGTTGGGGTCGCGAGTT
>CAYGPO010000026.1:0-40350 GCA_964351665.1 uncultured Gammaproteobacteria bacterium
AACCCAGGCACGGTGGAAATTCGTGGCACCACCATCAGTGACAACACCGCCAGCACCGGCTCAGGCAGCGGCGGCGGGATTTTCACTGCTGGCGGTGTGCTGAGCATCACCGGCGGCACTATCTCCGGTAACAGTGCGATGCGCGCCGGCGGCGGCATTGAGGTTCGGTCCCAGGAAGCGGTGGCTGCAGTGACCACCGAACAGGTGATTTTTCGCGGCAACTCCACCGGCGCAGCACCTGGCAACGGCGGCGGGATTCACATCACGGCGCCGTCAACGGGAATGACCTCCGAGGTGACTGTGAACGGCGGCAGTTTTGTCAGCAACACCGCAGCGGCGGAAGGCGGCGGCCTGTGGAACGACGTTAGCGGTACCTTGAACGTCAGCAACACCACCATCAGCGGCAATACTGCCAGCGGCGACGGCGCTGACCAGGGCGGCGGCGGCGTCTTCAACAATGGCGGCACCACCGTGGTGACCAGCGTTTCCATCAGCGGCAACGTGGCAGACGGAGCGGCCGGCTCCGGCGGTGGTCTGCTCAACGACGGCGGCGCCCTCACCATGACCGGCGGCAGCGTGTCAGCGAACACCGCCGTGCGCGCCGGCGGCGGCTTGGAAATCACCACCGCCAACGCCCGCAGCTCAACGGTCACCGTTGCCAACGTTGCCTTTGACCAAAATATCGTTGGCCCAAGTCCGGGTAATGGCGGCGGCATTCACGTCACCGACGTGGCCGGCGCTTCAGCCAGTTCCCTGACCGTTGTTGGTGGTTCGTTCACCGGCAACATCGCTTCCGCTGAAGGCGGCGGACTTTGGAATGACGCTGGTGGAACGATGATTGTCGGCGGCACCACCATCACCGGCAACAGCGCCGGTGGCGATTTGGCTGACCAGGGCGGCGGCGGCCTGTTCAACAACGGCGGCTCAGTTACCGTGGCTAACGCCATCATCAACAACAACATCGCTGACGGTGCCGCGGGTTCCGGCGGCGGTATTCTCAACGACGGGGGTAGTTTGTCCCTGGCCTCTGGCAGCGTATCGGGCAACAGCGCGGTGCGCGCCGGCGGCGGCCTGGAAGTCACCACGGCGAACAGCCGCGATTCCGACGTGTTAATCGACGGGGTGGCGTTTGATGGCAATACCACCGGCGCAAGTCCGGGTAACGGCGGCGCTATCCATATCACCGACCCGGTTGGCGACAGCGCCAGTACGATGGCTGTAACCGACGCGACCTTTACAGCCAACATCGCCGATCAGGAGGGTGGTGGTTTATGGAACGACGCCGGCGGTACCTTAACCGTTGAAGGCGGCACCATTTCGGGCAACATTGCCAATGCAGCCAACGCAGCGGCGGATCTGCAGGGCGGCGGTGGCGTGTTCAATAACGGCGGCGCGATCACCCTCACCGAGGTGACCCTAGATGCCAACAGCGCGGCGGGTCCCGCGGGCAACGACGATGGTGGCGGCGCTATCGCCAATACCAACGGCGGCAATATGACCGTGCGCGACAGTGCCATCACCAGCAATACAGCGGATACGGCCAGCGGTAACGGTGGCGGCATCTTGAATGCCATCAACTCCACCCTGCAGATCAACAACGTTGAGTTCACCGGCAACTCGGCGGCTCGGGCAGGCGGAGCGCTGGAAAATGAGGGCACCGCATCACTGACCGAGGTTAGCGCCAGCGGCAACAGCGCGGGAATCAACGGCGGTATGCTGCACATTACCGGGGTTGGATCAGCTACCTTCACCGATAGCGATATCAGTGCCAACAGCGCAGCCAATGAAGGCGGCGGCTTGTGGGTTTCCGGCGATGGCATGGTCAACGTTTCCACCACCGGTATTGACGGCAACGACGCCTTGTTTGGTGGCGGGATATTTGTTGATGCAGGCGGTTCCGCAGCGGGCAGCCTGATCCTTGAAGCCAGTGCCGTTACCAACAACGTGGGCACCACCAACGGCGGCGGATTGTCCCTGGAGGCCGGTACTGCCAGCGTGGTAAACAGCACCGTATCAAGCAACTCAGGCGGTGACGGCGGCGGTATCTTTAACGACGCTGCTGCCATGACCCTGTCTTTTGTGACGGTGTTCGGCAATACCGCCACCGGGCCCGGTGGCGGCATCAACAACGATACCACCGGTTCGGTGACCGCTGATAACACCATCGTCGCCGGCAACGCCGGCAGCGCCGGCAATGACATCCAGGGTAGTCTGACCAGCGCGGATTATTTGATCGTGGGCGATAGCGCCGGTGGGGCGATTGGCGGGGTCACCACCAATTCCAGCCTGGACACCGATCCGCTGCTGGGACCATTGGCCAACAACGGCGGCCCGACCCTTAGTCATCTGCCGCTGGCTGCCAGTCCGGCCATTGATGCCGGCGACAACGCCAGCTGTCCGGGAATGGATCAGCGAACCTTTGGCCGTAATGATGGAGCCTGTGATATTGGCGCCATCGAAGCCGGTGGTTTGGACACTGATTTGGTTTTCTCTGATTCTTTTGAGAACTAATTAGAAGCTACCAACGCCATGGTGGTCTTTTGAAGTCTGCCTGATTGCCTAGGTTGCTTTTCAGGCCTTAGCTTAAAAAGTCCGCTTATCAGGCGGACTTTTTTTTGGGCTAGTCCATTAGAGGATCTTGACTCCTAGCGTCTTAGAATGGCCCACCAGCGGCCGATATTCAGCAGGCTCAGCAGGGAGCTGGAGACGTAGGTCAGGGCTGCGGCGGTGAGCAGACGGCGGGCATGGGGCTGGTCTGCGGGTTTCAGAATCTCGCCGTGTATCAGCAGCGGCATGGCGCGGCGAAAGCTGGCGTCCAGCTCGGTGGGCAGGGTCACAAGGTGTATGACCGTGGTAGTGGCCAGGCTTAGCAGTCCGCCGATGATCATCAACAGCCCGGCGCCGGGGGCTCGGGTCAGCAGGGTAACAAAGGGTGCGGCTACCAAAATCGCCGCGCCGGCTTTCTGCAGCGGCATAGCCAGGGTCACCAGACGGGTTCGCCAGACCAGCGCTGGATAGCGGTCCCTATCCTGTAACGCGTGCCCCACCTCGTGAGCGGCGATGGTTACTGAGGTCAGTGAGCGTCCGTGGTAGACGTCTTTGGTCAGTCGCACGACTTTTTCCTGGGGGTCGTAGTGGTCACCGGTTTCGGTTTCCTCCACCAACACTCGCTGCAGGTTTAGGCCGTCCAGCAGCTGTCTGGCCAACTCAGCGCCGGTACCCGGATAGCGGTCGGCGGGTTTGCTGTAGCGGGCAATGACGTGCTTTACCCACAGTCCTGGAGCAAATATGACGGCCCCAATCACCAGCGCAGCAACAATAATCAGCACGGCGTTATTTTACGTCCTTGAAGGTCGGCTGGCGGCCTGCCATGCCGGCCATCACTGCTTCCATCTGATTGGGCTGTCCCATTAGGGAACCCTGTATATTGGCTTCCATTGCCAGGGAGTCTTTGACACTGGCCAGTCGGGACTGAAGGAACAGCTGCTTGGCACCTCGAACCGCATCCGGCGATTGGCCGGCGATCATTCGGGCAGTTTCCATAGCAGCGGCTTGTGGCGAGACAACCTGACGGGTAATCAGGCCCAGTGCCAGTGCCTCGTCAGCCTCCACCACCCGGCCACTGAGGGTCAGGTCCATCAGGGTGTCGTAGCGCAACAGGGCACGGGCGCTGACACTTGCTCCCATGTCAGGAATCAATCCCCAGCGAATTTCCATAATCGACAGCTTGGCGCTGGCAGATGCCAGGCGCAGATCGCAACCCAGGGCAATTTGCATTCCGCCGCCGTAGCAGTGTCCATCAATGGCAGCTATGACAGGGATCGGCAGCCGTTGCCAGCCCAGGCAGATTCGCTGGTAGATGTTGGCGCCATCGTCATCACACTGGGTCAGCATGGCATGCATTTGCTGCAGCTGATCCGGATTGGCGGCCAGGCTCTGTATATCAATGCCGGCGCAAAATGAAGATCCCTCACCGGACAGCACAACGGCCCGCAGGCCAGACTCTGAGGCCAGCTCGGACAGGGTGCTGTCCAGCCGGTGAATCAGGTCCAGGTTCAGGGCGTTATGTTTGTCTGGGCGATTTAGTCGAACGTCGGCAACGCCGTCGGCAACGGACACGGTCACGATAGAGGTCATGTTGAATAGGGCTCAAAAAGCTCAGGAAAAGCTAGTGTAACCGGGGCGCGTGTATTCCTGGTATATGGCCGGGGAATGGTGTTTTTCCGGCAGACCCCTAGCCCGCATTATTCGTGAAGGTCGGATGACTCGGTTCAGCTGGCGAGTCCAGATTGGACGATCGGGTGAAAACCCATAGCGAAAGCTATGGTTTGAGGCCGATGGTTCAAGATGGGCCGCCCGATGAGGCGAGACGCCGACAGCGACACACTGTCAGCCACCGCCATTTAGGCTGATCACGCAAGGGCCTGAAAGCGCTGGGATTTGCCAGGTCATCAGCGGCGTTCATGAATAATGCGGGCTAGGAGGGCGTAAGTTGAGCAGGGTTGATGATCTGCTACTAGACCTGCCCACCAATAGCTGGCTGGGCAGGCGTCTGAAGTTGGCCGGCCCCGGCCGATTGACCAGGGCCGGTCAAAGCGTCAAAACTTTGGCGTTAGGTGGGTTTGCGGCACGGGGGATGACGACAAACCGCCGGTTATCCAATGCGCGAGCCTTTGCCCGCCCAACGGAATAACCGCCAGTATCATGATTCCCAGAAAAACCGGAATAAGCAGCAATCCTGCTGCACCGCCTATGACTGCGGCGCAAGCCGTAACCATCAGGTGGTTGGAACTTCCATGTCCGGCGAGATCGCACCCTGCATTGGGATGTGGGTTACTGTTCATAAGTACTATTCTCGACATGACAAAAGTATTCTGAACCCAAGCAATTATCGAGCCAACCGGTCCTGGCTTTCTTAAGTTGGTCGAAGCCGTTAGCTGCTGTGGTTTCAGTCGTGGTAAAGCGGTGGTATGGGTTTTGGGGGCGAACGGGACAGGGCTGACTGCAGAGCGGCTGGCCATAGGTCCTGGATGACGTAACGCTGGTTTAGCTGTAATCCCGTTTCACCTTTGTGGCGTCTAATGGGCTAGACGTAAAAACGTATGTATTTTCAGTATAAAGTTACCGAATAACTCAATTGTTAACATGTTCCAATCTTACACCTCGTAGACTAAGGCTCACAGGCCAAAAAAGTGTGATGAAGTTCACACTTTCCATGTCACGATTGTTTCAGATTTGGGTCTAAAAAAAGCCGCTGATGGACTCGCTCACTAGCCGGCATCCGGTTCGTCCACCACAAGGGAAGCGATGAGGTCCCCTAAAGGCCTATGGGCCAGATCCAGCTGCCGATAGTGTCCGCCTCCCAGGTGGGCAATCTGCTGCCACTGCTGGGTGGTAATTTGGTGTTTGCCCAACTGCAGCGCATGGACGATTAGCCCCTGGGCCCGGCCAGCGGATACCAGGTCGTAAATCTGTTCCACTGAGTCTTTATGGCCTGGAGCATCGCCAATCAGAAACAGTCCCCGGTAGCTGCTGGTATCCCTCCAGTGCAGATCATTGATTGACACCTGAAGAGCCTCATACACCGCTTCCGGCGTGTCACCGCCCCCCGAGGCCTGCAGGCCCGCCAGGCAGTCAGTGAAGGCCGCCGGCGCCGCCAGCGGACAGCGCTGGGTCAGGTACTCCTCACCCTGATCCCGATAGGCCACAAGACCCAGTCGCACAGCGCTGGTATCGCCGTAAAGGCTACCGACAGTGGCAATCAGGCGGCTGATGCTGGCCTGGGCGCTGGCCAGGGCCGGCGCCATGGAGCCGGTGGTATCGACCACCAGCACAATATCTGCGCTGGGCCCCGGCGCGGTTGGCCAGTGCTTGCTTGCTGGGGGGGCGGCACGCAGTCCAATAAATGCCGCGGTTGCCAGCAGCGCGGCAACAATGGTGAGCAGGGATTTCATGGCGTTGATCCCGCATAAATTCGGCGCAGGGCCTGATCGGCTCGATGGCTTGCCTGTTCAAAACGTTTATGCGTGACGCCTTCAGACCCAGCACGATAAAAGTCTCCTGGATCGGAGGATGCATGATGATCTGGGAGGGTATTTTTAGCCGGCAATCTGATCCAGGGCAGCAGCGCCTGAACCAGCAGAAAACTCCAAAGGGACAGGGCCAGTCCAGCCCCGAATTGAAACGCCCAGATTGCTGCGGCGATGCCAATGGCCAGCAGCGCGCCATCTCCCAGTACTGCCAGCAGTGAGCGGTGCAGCAGCGCACAGCGCACCAGCCAGAGCCAGCCAAGCAGTACGTATATCCATAGGCTATTGGCCTGGGGCCAGATGGCGCTCAGGATCAGAGCGCCAGCGGTAACTATGGCGGTTAATAACCAGCCGCTAACCCGGCCTACCCCAGGTCGGGTCCACCCAATCAGCGCCATGGTGTACAGTCCCAGCGCGCCGATCACCAGATCGGTGAAGGACAGGGATAAACCGAGTAAGGGCAGGCTGGCCATGGCCAGGGCTGAAAGCAGCGACAACGCTGCGGCGATGGCGACCAGGGCCGCAGCTGATGGCCGCCTCACGAGGCCACCCGGCGACGCTGTTCTGTGAGAAATCTTGCTTCAACATCCTGCTCGGTGATTCGTTCATCAACCGTTCGTGGGGCGGTGTTGTTGCCAGCAATGGCCTGCACGCTGGTGAGCTTCTGTCGAAAGCCTTCCAGCGTGGCGTGTTGCTCAGACAGTCGCTGCAGTAAAAGCTGTTGCTGGTCCCGGCTGCGTTCGGCAAGGTCCGCCAGTTGGCTGGCGTGTTGCTCCAGCTCCAGTCGCTGGCGCACCATCTGTTTGGCAAGGTGGTGGTTGCTGGCGGCAAAAGCGCTATCGAGATGTTCATCAACTTGTTTCAAACGTCGGTCCAGCCTTGCTGTTTCCAGGTCCTGGGCGGCGATGCTGCGAACCAGTTCGCCGGCTCTCATCTCGTTTTCTGCGATCGCCTCCTGCATGTCTCGCAGAGCTTGTTTGAGCAGGGTCTCCGGCTGTTCAAGTTGATCCAAAAGGGCGTGAAAATCCGCCGCGAACAGGCGCGACAATCGATGCATTAGGGCCATGGTGTGGGCTCCGTTTGAGTGTGGTTGAAAGCTTAGCTCCCAGCCGGCAGGGGCAATAGGCGTCACTGGGTAAACAGCGTTGGGGTGGGTTTACCAACTGTTTACCTAGGCTGGGTGGCATCACTGCTAACATTACCTGGTGGATAACAAAGCGAAAATTCTGGTGGTTGAGGATGAAAGGCCGATCCGTGATGGGCTGACGGATCTGCTGGTTTTCCACGGCTATCAGGTGAACGCCGTTGGCGACGGTCCCAGCGGACTCAAAGCCGCCCTCAGCGGCCAATATTGTTTAGTCTTGCTGGACGTGATGCTGCCGGGGCTTGATGGCTTTAGCGTTTGTGAAAAAATCCGCCGGGCGTTGCCAGATCAGCCCGTCATTATGCTGACCGCCAGGTCCCAGGATGACGATGTCATCACGGGACTTAAGCTGGGCGCTGATGACTACATCGCCAAGCCGTTTTCCGTCACCCAGCTGGTGCTGCGGGTGCAGGCGGTGCTGCGCCGCACAATGCCGGCGGTTGACCATCAGCAAATCAGCTTGGTCGGCGACTGCTGCATCGACCCCCTTAACCTGGCCGCTACCGTGGATGGGCAATCGGTAACCTTCACCCGGCGGGAAATGGAGGTCATCCAGTACCTGGCCCGCCACGCTGAACGCCCTGTGGCCCGAGAGGAGCTGCTGCACCGGGTCTGGGGCTATGCCCGAGATCTGCAGATCGAAACCCGCACGGTGGACATCCACATGGCCAAGATCCGGCGAAAAATTGAGCTTGATCCAGCTACCCCGACTCGGCTGATCACCATCCGCGGCGCCGGCTATCGATTAATGGTTAACCGTTGCGGGCAATGACCGATCTGGCCCGGCTCAGACTGTTGCTGCTGGGGTTTGTTGTGGCCCTTGCCTTACCCGCTGGCGTGCTGGTCAACCATGCCTACGATCAGCTGCAGTGGCAGGCCTTTTTTGCCGCCCGCCAGCAGGCCCAGGGCTTGTCTGAACAGGTGGATCAGTCCATGGCCCAGCTGGCCAGTCGGATGGTTCGACAGCCCATGGACCTGGCCAATGAGCAGCGTGCACAGTCCGGCTGGGACGGCCAGATTCCGCCGGCCTTCCGGTTCCTGCCCTCGCTGCCAGCGGGGGAAGGGTTCAGTCAAGGGCTGCTGGGGTTATTTGAGGTTGATCAGGCGGGCCGGCTCTGGTCTAGCCGGGCTACCTCGCCGGTGCGGTATGCGCCGGCGAGCAGCGCCGCCGGCCCTGGTGAGCCGAATGACGAACCGAACAGACAGGCCGATAGCCAGCTGATTCGCCGTGTGCTGCTCAATAACGAACTGATCACGCCGGTTGCAGGCCGGGCCACCCTGGCGGCGCCGGTGCCGACGATCTCTGCTGACTACAACGGGGCCTCGCTGCAGTCGACGGAGCTTGCCGGCGTCGACTCCACGGCTTTCCGGCCAGAGGCGGGGGCCAAGCCAAAATCCGCCCCAGTGCAGACCGAAAGCCGTTTTGATCGGCTGGCTGACGATGAGCTGCAACAGTCATTGGTTCGCCGGCGAGCCAACTATGGGCAGGTGGCGGATCTGAAACTCGATCAATCCCTGGAAAAGCAGGCCGCCAGCCGGCTGAAAAAAGCCCGGCCCGAGGCACCGCTAATGGAGGCGGAACTCAGTGAGCCCAGCAGCGCAATGGTTGATGAAGCCATTGAACCTCGGGCAGAGCCGATGGCAGAACTGGGCAGCGCCGAGGATTTTGACGCCATCACTACCTTTCGGGGCGGCACCGAGGCGTTTCAGTTCAGTCTGTTGGACAGCGGTCACTTCGTGCTTTTTCGCAATCTTTGGGGCCCCCAGGGCAGGGTGGTTCAGGGGGCGCTGTTTGATTCTGAAATGCTGCTGGCAGAGCTGCGCCGGCAAATCCGTAGTGCTTCTGTGCAGGGGGTTCAGGTGTTGCTGGCCTATGGCGGCACTGTGCTTGACGTGGTGGGCGCCACCAGCACGCCCCGGGATTATTCGCTGGCCAGTCAGGCCGATGGACAGCTGCTGTATCGAAGTCGCCTGAGTCCGCCGATTAGTTCCATAGAGCTGGTCTACTACGCCGAGCAGCTGCCCCTGGGCGCGGGTCTGCAGCTGCTGGGGTGGCTCAGCCTGACCCTACTGCTGGTGTTGCTGGGCGGCGCGCTGGCGCTGTACCGTCTGGGCCTGGGTCAATTGCAGCTGGCGCGGCAGCAGCGGGACTTTGTGTCGGCGGTCAGCCATGAGTTGAAAACCCCCCTGACCTCGATCCGAATGTACGGTGAAATGCTGGTTCAAGGTCTGGCGACCAAAGAGCGTCAGCCCCAGTACTTTCGATACATTTTTGACGAGAGCGAGCGCCTGTCCAGGCTGATCGATAACGTGCTGCAGCTGGCCCGCTTTGATCGCGGCGAGATGGCCTTTAAGACAGGAGCAATTACCATTGGTGAGCTGCTGGATCTGGTCCAATCAAGAATTGCCTCCCAGGTGGCGGCAGCGGATTTTCAGCTGCAGATTGATCCTTCTGACCTTGCGCAGGCGGTGATAAATGTGGACGTGGACGCCATGTTGCAGGTGTTTATAAACCTGACTGACAATGCGCTGAAATTTTCCCGCGGGGCGCAGCTCAAGCGGATTGAAATTGACGCCCGGCGCAAGGCAGGCAAGGTGCTGCTGTCGGTAAGGGATTATGGTCCGGGTATCAGTCAGGACCAGATTGGCAAAATATTCAGGCTGTTTTATCGCAGTGAAAGTGAGCTGACGCGCGACACCACAGGCACCGGCATTGGGCTCTCCCTGGTGCAGCAGATCGTTAGCGCTATGGGCGGGACGGTTGATGTGATTCAGAGCAATCCCGGCGCCCGATTTGAAGTTGCTCTGCCCCTGGCCAATAGCGCTGCCGACAGCGCTGTTTCGCCGCGCTGAAAAGACGGTTGGCAACCCTTAAGCTGAGCACTCAGCGCAACAAAATACAAAACCATTGGCACATGGTTTGAGCGAGGCCTGGGGGTATTGTTGGGTCTTTATTGTTGCGAGAGCGATCACTATGACTACGCCAGGTCCAGAAATTGACCACTGTCTGACGGTTAACCAGAACGGCGCCATTGTGGTTCCTTCCGCCCTGGTGGCTGCCCTTGAGTTGCTGCCCGGCCAGCAGGTTGAAGTGATGCACGACGGCCAGCAGCTGCGCCTGGCGCCGCCCCAGGTCCATCTCTACGCTGACTGGCGTGACCTGTCACACCAGCTGCTTGACGAGAGTTAATGACCGGCCCGCGGGTCCTTTTGGCCCCGCGGGCCTCTTTAGCTCCGTCGGCCCCTGTTGCGTCGCTTCCAGTGAGACTCAATCCCAGCGGCGGCTGCTGAGAAACCCCATGATCCAATCGCTCACCGCCTGGGCGTGAACATGGTGGGGCTGATGTCCGGTTTGCGCCAGGGTGTGATAAGTGGCTGAGGGCAGCGCTTTGATCAAACGATCAGCATGATTCCAGGCCGGTACGATGGTGTCTTCATCGCCGTGGATCAGCAGCAGGGGCTGAGTAATGCGTGAGTACTCGCCTGTACGCTGGGTAAAATAGTCGCTGAGATTACTCACATCCCTGGCAGTGGCGGCAAACTGACTGGGTCTTAAGTACAGATCGATAGCACTGCTTGACCGGTAATCTTCCGTCACCGGATTGGGGGCAAAGGCGCTCTCAATACCCTGTTCGAACTTCAGCGCTCCAGCGGGGCTGATCACGCTATGTGTCAGCACCGGCCCCAGCACCGGAAATGCGGGCAGGTGGTCGATGAAATCTACGCCTCCCTCCCAGGAATAGGCGGCACCGGCCAGCATCACGCCGCCGGCGACCTGCTGGGGATAGTCCGCCAGCCCAGTCATCACCAGTGAACCGGCCAAGGAGTGACCTACCCATACTGCTCGGGAAATATTCAGCGACTGCTGCAGTGCAATCACGGCCTGGGTCTGTTGCGCTGGATCCATCCATCCGCCGCCGTGCTGGACTGAATATCCGGCCCCTGGCCGATCAACCCTGACTACGTGCAGCTCCGGCGGAAGGTTCTTCAGCAGGGCATTAAAGTCGTTCAGGTTGGTGCTGGCTCCGTGCAGCAAAAACAGCGTGGGAAGCTCCTTCGACGCAGTCCCGCTGATCTGGAAATGCAGCCTGGCACCGGGCACCTCAAGAAACTGGCCAGAAGGCGGGTACTGCTCCTCCACCCAGCCGGTTCGCCAGAACGTGAATACGGCGCCGGCCAGTAGCGTCAAGGTGATGAGTCCGGCGCCGAGTATCAAAATACGAAATCCCATAGGCGGGCAAGTGTCCTGTTTAAGTCATTCTTTGACTTATAATGAGGCTTAAATCGCCAACAGCAAGGCGCATTAGGATAGGCGAGGGTTTGAGCAAATTAAATAGGTGGTATGAAGCAGTCCCTGGTGATCTCTGAACTAATGCGGCAGTTTCCCCACTCGGCTACGGTGCTGTGGATGGGCGTGAGGGTGGCGCGCAAGCAGCCCCTTGAGTCTCGTCAGACCATTGACCTTGATCCTGAACAAGGCTTGCTCGGCGACCACTACGCGAGCCGCTCCAAAAAACGCCAGCTCACTTTAATCAGCGCTGAGCATTTGGCTGCGGTGGCGGCCTATTTGAAATCAGAGCCCCTAACCGATGGCGTCACCCGTCGTAACGTGGTGATCAGTGGCATTAACCCTAGCGCCTTGAAGGGCCAGCGATTCCGCCTGGGCAGCGCCGTGCTTAGCTATACCAATGAGTGTCATCCCTGTTCTCGGATGGAGCAGATACTGGGGGCCGGCGGGTACAACGCCATGCGCGGCCACGGTGGCATCTGTGCGCGGGTTTTGGAGCCAGGTCGGGTCTGCCTGGGAGACCCTCTGACGGTGCTGGTGGACGCTTGAATCTGACCGCCGCCGGGCTCATATCAAAACTTTGGACACGGCGTAAACATCCATGCTTTCGCTTTTGACCCAAGGCCAGTATGGCCTGTTTGCGCTGATAATCTTTGCCATCATTGCCTCCCTGACGCTGCACGAGTTTGGCCACGCCTGGTCCGCCTACCTGTTGGGTGATGACACGGCGCAGAAGGAGGGGCGGTTAACCCTGAATCCCGTCGCCCATATTGACCCCATAGGCCTGTTAATGGTTATCGTCGTGGGTTTTGGTTATGCCCGTCCGGTGCCGGTTAATCCAAGTCGACTGCGCACCTCCTGGGGCCACGCGGCGGTGGCCGCTGCTGGGCCTGGAATGAACCTGCTACTGGCCTTCGTTGCGGTCAATCTGCTGGTGCTCGGTCGAAGCTATGAGATTGATCTGCTCAGCGGCCCAGCCCAGCAGACCCTGTTGATCACCCTGGCCCGGATCAACCTGCTTTTGATGGCTTTCAATCTTATTCCCCTGGGGCCTTTGGACGGTCGCTACGTAATGGCGTGGGCGCTGCCCGATGGCGCCAGCGCTCGCTACAGCGCTTTCAACAACCAATACGGCGTGATGATTTTTCTGGTGTTGATTGTGCTCAGCTTTACCGGAGTGCCAGTGTTTAGCTGGCTGTTAGGGCTGGCGGACCGCATGCTGCCCTGGCTGGTGGTAGTGGGTTAAACCCCCAGAAGTCGCTGGGCTGTCGCGCTACTGGTAGCGCGGCCGGCCCGGTGGCTCCCATATCGCGGCGCTGAGTATTGACCAGAGGTGTACTACCCAGCCCAGCAGCACGAACCACAACACAAAGGCCAGCACAAAATGGCAAAGGGCGGTTAGCGGCCGGCCCTGCAACAGCTGACCCAGTCCGGCAATGAAAAAACTGGCGAGTGCGGCAATGACGTTACCGGCTGAACCTTGTGACATGACTGACCTCAATGCTGACCTATCTGTTACAAAGCAATCAGCGTGCCAGTCGTTTATCCGCTAAAAATCAATAACTTGTAACGAATTTGGCGGCCAATAGTGGTCGCTTTCACCTGTTGCTGGTGAAAATCACCAGCACCGGGGACGGTTCAATCCTGTCTGCCGGTGTTGGCAAGATATTGGTGGCCTTTCTCCATCAGCTGCACAAACCCTTGCTGATCCCCTCGTTCCACCAGTTCCCGGATTCGCACCACGGCGTCATTCAGTGCGCTTAGGGGCGCCCGGCCGTAGTCGTTCAGCTGCTGGATTTCAAAATACATGGGCGGATGTTCCCCCGCCACGGCTTTGGCCACGGCCAGCTGGGCGTCAAAGGTGGTGCTGGATAGGCCCGACAGCACTCCGGAGGCTTCCCCGGACTCCCTTAAGGCGGTAAAAAACGCGATGTTCAGCGCATGGGAAAGACCCAGTACATATCCCACCATGCGGTCGTGATCCTCCAGGCTCATTTCCACCCGCTGAGCCATGGTGTTATCAAACAGTGCCATGGCCTGGCGGGTGGCGCTTTCAACGCCCACGTCTACAAAGATAACGTGGCGGCCAGACAGCAAGTGCGTGTCCGGGCCAAACATGGGGTGCAACGAGGTCACCGAACAACCGGCGTCGGCCAGTGCCCTTAGGGGCTGGCGCAGAGGGCTTTTCAGCGAAGCCAGGTCAAAAATGGTGCCGCGGGGTTTCAACGGCAGCAGCTGGCGTAAGATTTCTGCGCTCACTTTGATCGGGGCCGCCACCACGATCAGGTCGTAATCGTCCAGATTCTCCTGCCACTGGTTGGCCCGGGCATGCCGACTGTCGGATTCTGCAGGGTCATCAATGTCGACGCCGAAGGATTGTGAGGCCAGGAAATCGGCAAACCAGCCGCCCATCTTGCCGCAGCCGCCAAATACCAGGGCTCGTTGGTTGCTTCCGCTGGAGGCATGCACCAGGCGATCGCGCTCCTGAGCCTGGAGGCTGCCGTCAATCAGCAGTCGCATGACTGTTTCTGCAAGTTTTGGGGAAATTCCCTGCTTTTCGGCGTTTTTACGCGCCAAATCCAGCACGACCTTCTCGCGGCCATAGTCTCTGGTGGCCTTGCCCGTGTCTCGCTTGGCGGCGCCAATACGTTGTACCACCGATTGTCGGCGGGCAATCATCTCCACCAGTTGCTGGTCCAGATCGTTAAGTTCGGAGCGTAAGTCTTCTAGCATTGTGTGGTCATTCTCCTACAACATATTGTGACAGTTGCTCACGTGATCCACTGGATGGTCTCGGTCGGCGGCGCTAGAATAGCGCGCACACCGGTTGGGATCACCAAGGTTTTTTTAGCGGGTGGGGATTTACCGCAAAACCCTAGGCTTTATGCAAGGATGGAGGGTTACAGCCCCCGCATTGCCAGGGTTGGTGAGGTGAATATGCAGGACAGGCGTCACTAGTAGCGTCTGGAACGGGAATCAGAGGAATTGACCATGAAACGGATGTTGATGATGTTAATCGCCCTGGGCGTTGTGGCAGCGCCGCTGTCAGCCATGGCGGCCCAGGACAAGCCTATTGTAGGCGTTGTTGAATTTAAGAATGAAAGCGGCGCTGCCTGGTGGCGTAGCGGCGTGGGCTGGGAGCTTTCCGGCATGCTGAGCAATGAGCTGGTGGCAACCAAAGCGTTTCGAGTGGTGGAACGCAACAAGCTGCAGTCGGCCCTGGAAGAGCAGAATCTTGGCGCGTCAGGTCGTGTATCCGCTGGCACCGGCGCAAAAATCGGCAAAATCACCGGCGCTGACTACCTGATCATGGGCACGGTAACGGCCTATGAGGAAAACACCGCTGGAACCGGTGGTGGCATCGGCTTCCGGGGCATCAGCGTCGGCGGTAACAAATCCGAAGCGTACATTGCGGTGGACCTGCGGGTGGTTAACTCAACCACCGGCGAGATTGAATTTGTGCGCACCGTTGAAGCTCGCAGCAAGGGCGGTGGTCTGAGTCTGGGCGTTTCCAAGGGTGGCTTTGGCGGCAACCTGGCTAGCCAGAATAAAACCCCGGCGGGCAAGGCTATTCGTGGATCGCTAATTGAGATCTCTGACTACCTGGAATGCGCCATGGTGAAGCAAACTTCTCGCTGCTTGAAAAAATACGACGAGCGTGACGAGAAGCGTCGTGAAAGCTCCAGAGGCGCGATTGATCTGGACGGCTAATCAGTCCTTTTTGAACGCTGATCAGGCGGGGCCTTGCCTCGGCCCAGTCTGAAAATTAAACCGGCGGCCTTTGATATTTGGACCATATCGGGGTCGCCGTTTTTTTGTTCCTGGTGTTTTGCTATGTGGGTGCTATATCGGCGCTTTATGGCTGGTTGATGAGCCTGCGCACGTCGGACAGATAAAGCCCCTGGCTGTACTGAAATACCAGGTCTGGAGGTGCCAGGGGGTCATCGGAAATCACCCGTTTGGCCTGGTAAAAGGTTTTCAGCTGTTGGATTTGGCTTTGGGTAAAGTCACTGGCGTCCACCCGGGATGCCGGGTCGACAAACTCAATGGCGCGAATGACGCTTGGGTCTTCGATGACCAGTCCCTTAACCGGGTAGCGCAGAGCAAACTGGTTTTTGCTGTCCACCAGCACCGGCAGTCGGCAGGCAGGGGCCTGGCCGCGCCAGGTCTCGCCTTCGGATCGCTTCAGAAAAACCAGGAAGCGATCGCCCTCAAATTGAAAGGCCCCAAGCTCAGGGTAATAGCAGCGCTGATCTCCCAGGCCTTTTTCTCTGACTTCCAGTTTGTCCCCCCGACTCACGCCCCGATAAGCAACCAGCACTTCCAGCAGTGCCCAGCCACTGGAGGGAAACGCCCGGGTTTTCTGGTATTCGGTGAGATTGACCCGAACCACTGCGATGGCATCAGCGTCGGCGGCCATTTCCGACAGAGTCTGGCCGTTAGCGCCTTGCTGAGAGGATTGCGGCGGTTGGGCGGTTTTCTGTGCAGCCGCCGGCGGGTCGTCTTGCGCCAGCGCAGTACCGCCGCTGACGGCACAAGCCAATAGGCCGACTGCCAGCGCCAGTCCAGGCCGAAACCAGGGGCAGGAGGGTAGGAGTGGACGCATGGGATTGCTCCTAGTCATGGTGGATTTCGGCTAGGTTCTGGCCCATTTTCACCGGCGACATCGGGCCCAGTGACTGCTGCCAATGGGCCACCCCGGGAGGCAGCAGAACAATGGCCGTTGAGCCCATATTGAAACGGCCCATTTCGGCCCCTGCGGCCAGTTCAGGCCCTCGATGTTGCTGCGGTCTTATGGCATCAGCTGGCGCGATGGTGCCTTCCCATACGGTATCCATGGAGGACACGCAGACGGCGCCTACCAGGGCGACCACCATCGGCCCGAAGCTGCAGTCAAACAGGCAAATAAGCCGCTCATTGCGGGCGAAAAGGCGCGGAATGGCGGCTGTAGTGACCGGTGACACGGAGAACAATCGGCCAGGGACATAGATCGACTGCACCAGGGTTCCGGCCCAGGGCATGTGAACCCGATGATAATCTCGGGGTGATAGATACACCGTGACAAAGCTGCCGTTATCAAAGGCGCCCATGTCCCTGAGTCTAGGGGTAACAAAGTCTTCTACGCTGAAGGCATGGCCCTTGGCCTGCAATATTGAGCCCTGCTGGATGGGGCCCAGCTGGCTGATGGCGCCATCCGCCGGACACAGCAGCGAGCCTGGCTCTGCCAGCGGCCTGGCGCCAGGGCGCAGCGGCCGGGTGAAAAAGGCGTTGAACGATGGGTAAGCGCTCAGCTCGGGATCTTGGGCTTCGCTCATATCCACCCCAAACTGTTTGATCGCCAGACGGATCAGGAAGTTTTTCAGCGGCGGCCAGCGCATCCGGGTGATCTTGAGTACCAGCCAGCTCAGGCCGTGCTGGGGAATCAGGTACTGCAGGGCGACAAACAGTCGCTGTTTGATGGTCATTGACCGATCATCCGCTGCAGGTCGGTGACCATGGCGTCCAGCTCGTGGGGGGCGGGAAACTGCCCCACATACCGGCCTTGGGGGTTGATCAACAGTACCGCCGCGCTGTGATCAACGTTGTAGGCAGTGGCTCCGGCCTGGTGGGGCTCGATATCAAATAACACCCCCAGCTGGTGGGTGAGGGCGATGAGCTGCGCCTCGGGCCCCGTCGCCGCATCAAATTCGGGATTGAAAAATTCCACGTATTCGGCCAGGTGTGAGGGGCGATCGCGCTGGGGGTCAACGGAAATAAAGGTCACGCCAAGTTGGTCTCCAAGCTCTGCCTGGGTCAGCAGCTGGCTCATCAGAGCCATGGTTGATGGGCAGATATCCGGGCAGTGGGTAAATCCAAAAAACACCAGATCCCAGCGCTGTTGCCAGCGACTCAGGCTAAAGGGCTGGCCGGCCTGATCCAGCAGCGCGAAATCGGCAATGATTCGAGGCTCGGGGTAGGTTTTTAACGCCTGAAATTCGGGACCGGTGGGTGCTGATAGATCAGTGTTGGTGCTGACCTGGTCATCGCCGACTGCAGTTGGCTGGCCAATGTTCTGGCCAGCGTCTGCCTGGGAGCTGCTGCGGCTGGCCACCATGGCACCAGCCAGGGCGCTGAGAACGGCCGTAACACAGGCCACCACAACAACGGTGCGATTCATGAAAGTCATTCCAAAGCTTGAAGCCAGCGGCATTATAGCGGCCGCGGGGCACGGCGGGAGTGCCTGAAGGGCAATACACCCATATACTGTCTGGATGAATTTTTTTAGCGCGGCCCCTCATGCGGCCAGATGAATCAGGCGACGCCTGCCAGCTTCACCTCACCTCGCCAGCTCTCAGCCTAAATGAGCTGACCGTCCAGGTGGCCCAGGCCTTGGAGGATGCCGATCTTTGGTTTGGGCATGGGACGGATAACCCCTGGGATGAGGCCTGCTGGCTGGTGGCCTCAGCACTCCAGCTGGATCCGCTGCAGCCCCTGCCGGCGGCCCTTGAGGTATCCGACCAGCAGCAGCGCGTGGTGGATCAGTGGCTGATTCGTCGAACTCGTGATCGTTTGCCCCTGGCCTATATGACCGGCGAGGCATGGTTCGCCGGATTGAAGTTTGAGGTCAATCCCAGCGTGCTGATCCCTCGTTCGCCCATCGCAGAGCTGATCACCCAGGGATTGCCGCTGTGGCCGCTGGCCCAGGGTGATCGGGTTCTCGACCTGTGCACGGGTTCTGGCTGTATCGCGGTGGCACTGGCGCGGCATTTTCCCCACCTGCAGGTGGTTGCCAGTGACCTTAGCCCTGAGGCTGTTAGCGTTGCCCGGCGCAACGCCCAGGCTCACCAGGTGAGCGAACGCTGTGAGGTTCTGATGGGTGATCTGTTCCAGCCAGTCAGCGGCAAGTTCGCTTTGATTATCAGTAACCCTCCCTATGTGTCAGACCGGCAATACCAGCAGCTGCCCGCCGAGTATGGTCATGAACCCGGCATGGCGCTGCGCTGTGCTGGCGACGGGCTGGATTTGCCGCTGAAGATTCTGCACGATGCGCCGGATTATCTTGATCGGGAAGGACAGTTGATTTTGGAAACAGGTGAGAGCTCGGACGCACTGGAACAGGCCCTTCAGGGTGTTGCGCTGACCTGGCTAAGCTTTGACCACGGTGGAGGGGGAGTTTTGACCGCCACCCGGGATGAGCTTTGCCAATGGCGACCCGCCATTGCCGGCGCACTTGAGGTGATCGCTGATGGCCAGTAACAGTTTTGGCAAGCTGCTGACAGTCACCACCTTTGGTGAAAGCCATGGCCCGGGCATTGGCTGCATCATCGACGGCTGCCCGCCCGGCCTGGCGCTGGAGGTGGCTGATATCACCCCGGACCTTAAGCGCCGCGCGACTGGAAAAACGCGACACACCTCACAACGCCGGGAGGCTGATGCGGTCAACATTCAATCTGGTGTATTTGACGGCGTGACCACAGGTACGCCCATAGCGCTGTTGATTGAAAATACCGATGCGCGATCCAAAGACTACACGTCGATCAAAGAACAATACCGGCCCGGCCATGCCGATTTCACCTATGACGCAAAATACGGCTTCCGCGACTATCGCGGCGGCGGTCGGTCCTCTGCCCGGGAGACCACCATGCGGGTGGCAGCGGGCGCGGTGGCGCGCAAATATCTGCGCAGCCAGTTTGGTATTGAGGTCCAGGCCTGCGTGGTGCAGGTGGGAGATCAATGCGCCGCTGCGATGGATTGGGCCGAAGTGGAAAACAACCCGTTTTTCAGTCCCGATCCAGACTGGAATCCCAAGCTTGAGCAGTACCTTGATGCGTTGCGTAAGTCCGGCGATTCTGCCGGCGCCCGGGTTAACGTTGTGGCCCGCGGCGTTCCGGCGGGCTGGGGCGAGCCGGTTTACGGCAAGCTCGATGCCGAACTGGCGTCAGCACTGATGAGTATTAACGCGGTTAAAGGGGTCGAAATCGGCGCGGGATTTGCCAGCGTCAGCCAGCCCGGCAGCGAGCATCGCGACCAAATCACCCCAATGGGTTTTTTGAGCAACCACGCCGGCGGTGTGCTCGGCGGCATATCCACGGGTCAACCGATCACCGCCAGCGTTGCGTTTAAGCCAACCTCAAGTCTTCGTCTGCCGGTGCCGTCCATAGATCGGCAGGGGCAGGTGGTGGAGGTTGTGACCAAGGGGCGCCATGACCCCTGCGTGGGACTGCGCGCGCCGCCTATCGTCGAAGCAATGACGTTGTTGGTGCTGATGGATCAGCATTTGCGCCATCGGGCGCAGAACGCTGAGGTGCAGCCGCCCTGGCGATTTCCAGAAGGAAGCAAGTGAGTGATGACTGACCAGTTAACCGTTGCAGTGGTTGGCGCCACCGGTGCCGTGGGCCGCGCTATGACGGCGATCTTAGAACAGCGTGATTTTCCCCTGAGTCGTTTGATTCCCCTGGCAAGCGCCCGCAGTGCCGGTCAGACCATCCGTTTTCGCGGCCAGGATGTGGTGGTGCAGGATCTAGCCAGCCACGATTTTTCCGGGACTCAGCTGGGTTTATTTTCCGCCGGTGGATCGGTCTCAGCGCAATACGCACCCCAGGCGGCCCAGGCCGGCTGTGTGGTGGTGGATAATACTTCTGAGTTTCGCTATCGCGACGACGTGCCGCTGGTGGTGGCAGAGGTTAATCCCCACGCCTTGGCTAATTACAGCGATACCGGGATCGTCGCTAATCCCAACTGTTCCACCATGCAGCTAATGGTAGCTCTGGCTCCCATACACCGTGCCGTTGGCATCAGCCGAATCAACATAGCCACCTACCAAAGCGTGTCCGGCGCCGGGCAGCAGGGAATGGACGAGTTGACCCAGCAGACCCGCCAGGTGACCCAGGGGCAGCCGGTCCGGCCGGACAAGTTTGGCGATCAAATCGCCTTCAACGTGATTCCCCACATCGACAGCTTCCAGGACAACGGTTTCACCAAGGAAGAGATGAAGCTGGTCTGGGAGACCCAGAAAATTCTGGAAGACGACCGCATAGGCGTGAACGCCACAGCGGTTCGGGTACCGGTGTTTTACGGTCATGCTGAGGCGGTCCATCTGGAAACCCGAGAGCCGCTGTCAGTGGCAGCGGTGCGCCAGATGATGGCCGATGCCCCGGGGGTTAGCCTGCTGGATGAGCCCCGATCTGGCGGCTATCCAACCCCGGCCAGCCACGCCGCCGGCAGTGATGCGGTGTTCGTCGGGCGGATTCGGCGCGATCCCACCCATGCCAACGGCATCAACCTGTGGGTGGTGTCTGACAACGTGCGCAAAGGCGCTGCGCTGAACTCGGTTCAATTGGCTGAGCTATTGGTAAAAAGTTATTTATAATCTATAGTTGAAGCCGGCTTATGATGTCTAATCTAAATAGTGCTGCGTAACACGTTAATAGTAGTGCTTAATTTGAGGTATAGGGGAAGTGGGAATGAATAGCAGCCTGATCAGGAAATTGGCGGTGCTGGCGGCCGGGATGGTGCCGTTTGCAGCATGGTCTCTTGGGCTGGGTGAGATACAAGTCAGTTCTAAGTTAAATCAGCCGCTGTCGGCCCAGATTGAACTGCTGTACGACGATGTCTCAGAGCCCGAAAGCACGGAAGTCAGCCTCGCGGCGGCGGAAGACTTTGCCCGAGTGGGCCTCGACGCCAGCTCGCTGGACGTTGACCTTAACTTTGCCATTATTACCAGCCCAGCAGGGCGATATGTAATTGCGGTGTCCTCTGACCAGCCAGTCACCGATCCCTTTGTGGATTTCCTGATTGAGGTCAACTGGCCCAACGGCCGGCTGTTGCGGGAATACGTAGTGCTACTGGATCCTCCGATCTCCGGCAGCGCTGAAGTGAGCTCTGCGCCGCCCCAGCCCCGCTCTCCGGCGCCCCGTTTGACCACCCCAGAACCCGAAACCCGGGCCTCAGCGCCAGCGCCGGTTGTGGCCCCCAGCAGCAGCCCCAGAGTCTCTCCCAGCAGTGCCGGTGGCACCTATGAAGTTGCCTCGGGCGACACGCTCTGGGAAATTGCCAGGGACAACCGCTTTGGCAGCGATGTAACCATCAATCAGATGATGATGGCACTTTATCGCCTCAATCCCGATGCGTTTTTCCAGGACAACATCAACGCCTTGAAAAAAGGCGCCATCCTCAGAATGCCCGATGGCGGCGATTTAGATCGCCAGGGCGTGGCCGATGCCTTAGCCAGTGTCAGAACTCAGAACCAGGCCTGGGAAAGCTATCGCCAGACCGCCTCGTCCAATGCACCCCTGGTATCAGAATCCAGTGCCAGTGCTGACTATGTGCAGCCCGACCGAACACCAGCGCCAACCACCGATACCCGGCTGGAATTGGTTCCGCCCAGCGGCTCCAGCCAGGACGTCAGCGACACCGGTTCCGGTCAGAGCGGTTCTGATGCCGCCAACCGAGCGCAGCTGGCTGGACTTCGAGATGACCTGGCGCGTTCAAGGGAAGACCTGATCAGCACCAACCAGGAAAATAACGAGATGCGCTCTCGGATCAACGATCTGGAGCGTTTGATCAGCACCTACGAACGTACGATTACGCTCAAAGACGCTGACCTGGCGGACCTGCAAAATCAGATCGAGCTGACCGGGCAGGCGGTGGCCGACCTTGGTAGCCAGAATCTGGATTCTCTGACCCTGGACACGGGCTTTGACGACGGTTTTGACACCTCCATGGAAGACGGCGCCAGCTTGGATCAAGAGCTGGCTGCACTTGAACAGTCAGCCGTTGATGCCGATCCGGGTCAGTCCCAGGCCGACCTTCAGGCAGCTGAGCAGGAAACCCCGGAGCCGGAGGTGGTGGAGCCGAAGCCCGCACGCCAGCCCAAACCATCCATGATGGACAAAGTCATGGGCTGGATTAAGAACCCTATGGTTCTTGGCGGTGGAGGATTGCTGGTGCTGTTGGGTGTGGCCGGGCTGGTGATTTCCCGCCGCAACAAGGATGAAGATCTTGGCGGTACCTCGCTGATCGACCGGATCTCCGCGGGCAACGAACCCGATACCAGCGAACTGCCGGTGGTGGATATTGAAGACGGCTTTGGCGATGCGCTGAGCGCGCCGTCCCTGGACGAACTGGCTGATGCGGCTGGCCAATCTCCGGAAGATGCCCAGGCCCATCTGACTTACCTGCGCGCCGCCTACGCAGCAGAAGATAAAGACCGCTTTGTTGAAGGCGCTAAGGCCATGTTGGCCGGGGTTGGTGGTAGCACCCACCCGGCCTGGATGGAAGTTAAGGCCATGGGCCAGAGCCTGACCCCGGATAACGATTTGTTCGAAGCGGTGGATCTTGACGACGTCGCAGACCTTGACGTGGGCGATCTGGAGGCGCCTACCGCGTTAATGGATGAGGCCGACCTCAGCTTTGACGTGGATGACAATGAATCCGCTGACGGTGACATTGGGCTTGATTTTGATCTGGACGGCGCTGATGCAGACGATGACGACCTGTCATTGGATCTGGACGCTGAAACCCAGCCCGCCGTCGATGCCAGCTTGTCAGGTGCCCCGGATCTGGCCCTGGAAGAGGTTGATGACGACGACCTTTCTCTAGACTTCGACCTCGATGGTCCGTCGACCGCAGATACTGACGATACCCCAGCGCCGCGGACAATGGACGAAGACACGGAATTTGAACTGCAGTCGGTGACAGATCTCGACGGTGATGACCTGTCCCTGGAAGACACTGCAGAGATCGACCTTCAGTCCGCTGTGGAGCCTGCGATGGATCTGGGAATCAGCGACGCCGCCGGCGACACCCTGGCTGAGCTAGAGTCCGCTGACGATGATTTGGGCGACCTTGGCCTGGAAGATCTGGACTTAGATAGCGAGGAACTGTTCGGTGATGACGACGCCGTAGGGACCAAGCTGGATCTGGCCAAAGCCTACATCGACATGGGCGACCCAGAGGGTGCCAAGGGCATGCTGGAGGAGGTCATGAGCGAAGGCAGCGACGGCCAGAAGGAAGAAGCCCAGAGTTTGCTCAATGATCTTAACGGCTGACCGCCCAGCCGGCTTCCCGGCAGCCCGCTGAGGCGCAGATTACCCGTTAGTGCTTTGCGGCACCCGAGGGCTATTCGTTGAGTACCGAGCAGCTGTCCCGAATTGCCCTGGGCGTTGAGTATGACGGCAGCCGCTTTCTCGGTTGGCAGACCCAGGCTCAAACACCAACGGTTCAAAGTGAGTTGGAACGGGCGCTAGGCGAAGTTGCCGACGCGCCGTTGTCGGTTCAGGGCGCCGGACGTACCGATACCGGCGTCCATGCCGCGGTCCAGGTAGCCCACTTTGATCCACCAGTGCGGCGCACTCTGCAGGCCTGGGTCCTGGGTACCAATACTCACCTGCCTGAAGACCTGAGGGTGGTTTGGGCGATGGAGGTGGGCAGCGATTTTCATGCCCGTTTTTCTGCCGTTGCTCGTCGCTATTGTTACCGCATCATGAATCGCCCGGTGCGGCCAGCTCTGGCCCGAATCAACCATGCATGGGTAGCTCAGAGTCTGGATCAGGACGCCATGCATTCAGCTGCCCAGGCGCTTTGTGGCGAACATGATTTCAGTGCCTTTCGAGCAAGCGCCTGCCAGGCCCGCCACGGCGTGCGACGGATTAACTATATTGCGGTGACCCGGCATCAGGAGACCATTACCATCAACATTGAAGGCAACGCGTTTCTCCATCATATGGTTCGAAATATTGTCGGTTCATTGCTCATGGTGGGACGTGCCGAAAGAGACGCTGAGTGGATCGCCCAGCTGCTTGCAGGTCGCGACAGGACCCTGGCGGGTCCCACCGCACCGGCCGCAGGCCTGACCCTTGAACGGGTCATCTATCCAGCCAGCTTTGGATTGCCAGAATGAATCGTACCTGGATCAAATTTTGCGGGTTTACCCGGCCCCAAGACCTGCAGCATGCCTGCGAGCTACAGGTTGACGCGGTGGGGCTGGTGCTGGTGCCCAAAAGTTCACGCTACCTTGAGCTTGAACAAGCCAGGATGCTAATCGAAGACATCGTAGCGCCCACCCGCAGCGTGCTGTTGTTCCTCAATCCCTCCCAAGGGCAGGTGGAACAGGCGGTGGAGACCTTAGAGCCGGACCTGCTGCAGTTCCACGGCACCGAACCCGCAGACTTTTGTGCGGGCTTTGGGATTCCCTGGATGAAGGCCTTGAGCCAGAGCGTGGCGGCGGATCAGATGGGCCGCTACCCAGGGGCCTTTAAACTGCTGATCGATAGCCATCAGCCAGGCGGCCTGGGCGGCACTGGGGAGACAATTGACCCTGTCCGCTTTCCCGGCGATAGTGATGGCTCGCGTTGGTTGATCGCCGGGGGTCTGAATCCGGCGAACGTGGCCGCCAGCGTAGCTCAATTGCGACCCTTTGGTGTCGATGTCAGCAGCGGAATTGAAACCAGCCCGGGCATTAAGGACCGATTAAAAATGACAGATTTTGTTGAGCAGGTGCGCCACGCAGATGGCCTCTGAGAACCACTATTCCTGGCCCGATGAGGGTGGACACTTTGGCCCTTTCGGTGGCACCTTTGTGGCCGAAACCCTGATGGCTGCCCTGGATAACCTGCGCGAGGCCTATTTCCGGCTCAAGTCTGACCCCGCGTTCCAGGCTGAGCTGGATTACGATCTGGCCCACTATGTGGGCCGCCCCTCACCGATCTACCATGCTCAGCGCCTCAGTCAGCTCATCGGCGGCGCCCAGATTCTGCTCAAGCGGGAGGATCTCAACCATACCGGCGCTCACAAAATTAACAACACCGTGGGTCAGGCGCTGTTGGCCAAAGCCCTGGGTAAACCCCGGGTGATCGCTGAAACCGGCGCCGGTCAACACGGCGTTGCGTCAGCCACCGTGGCAGCCAGGCTGGGGCTTGAGTGTGTGGTGTATATGGGTTCAACAGACATAGAGCGGCAGGCCCCGAACGTTTACCGGATGAAGCTGCTGGGGGCGGAGGTACGGCCCGTTGAGTCTGGTTCCAAAACCTTGAAAGACGCCTTAAACGAAGCTCTGCGCGATTGGGTGACCAACGTCGACGATACCTTTTATATCATCGGCACCGTGGCCGGCCCTCATCCCTATCCGCTGCTGGTGCGAGACTTCAACGCGGTCTGCGGCCGGGAAGCAAGGCAACAGATGTTGAGCGAGTATGGCTGTTTGCCCGACGCGCTGGTGGCCTGTGTCGGAGGGGGTTCCAACGCCATCGGACTGTTCCATCCCTTTATTGACGATGAAAATGTGCAAATGATTGGCGTTGAAGCAGCGGGCAACGGCCTTGAAACAGGCCAGCATGCCGCGTCGTTGAGTGCCGGTAAGGTGGGTGTGCTGCACGGCAACAGAACCTACCTGCTGGATAATCCCGACGGTCAAATTACCGAGACTCACTCTATTTCTGCGGGGCTCGATTATCCGGGGGTGGGTCCCGAGCACGCCTGGTTGAAAGACACGGGTAGAGCTCAATATGAGTCGGTAACCGACACCGAGACCATGGCCGCATTTCACCAGCTGTGCCGGGTTGAAGGCATTATTCCTGCGCTGGAAAGTAGCCATGCCCTGGCCCACGCGGTGAAAATGGCCGCTACCATGTCGCCATCTCAACGGATTTTGGTCAATCTGTCTGGCCGCGGCGATAAGGACGTGAACACCGTTGCGGCCCTTGAAGGGTTGACCCTGTGATGCCTTCAGACAGCACGTCAGTCGCTGTTTCAGCGAACCGAATTGATGTTATGTTTGCTCAGCGCCCGGCCCATACGCCCGCGCTGATCTGTTTCGTCACCGCCGGCGACCCGGGTCTGGAGCAGACCGTACCGGTGATGCACGGTCTGGTTCGGGGCGGCGCCAGCATGCTGGAAATTGGCATGCCGTTCTCCGACCCCATGGCCGATGGTCCGGTCATTCAGCTTGCCAGTGAACGTGCCCTGGCCCGGGGCGCTGATATCCACTACGTGCTGGATTGCGTCAGGCGCTTTCGAGAGGTCGATAAGACAACGCCGGTGGTGTTGATGGGTTACCTTAACCCTCTGGAGCGCTTTGGTTTTGAAGCGTTTTGCGCCGGCGCATCGGAGGCTGGGGTTGATGGCCTGCTGATCGTTGACCTGCCGCCGGAAGAATGCCGCTGCATCACCGACCATTCCCAGCCGCTGGATATCAAGCAGATCTTTCTGGTTGCACCCACCACCTCTGATGCTCGACTTAAGGCCATCAGCCGGGCCGCGGGTGGCTTCATTTATTATGTGTCGTTGAAAGGGATTACCGGTGCTGGAAACCTCAATATTGAGGAGGTGGCCAGTCGGACCCAGCTAATTCGCCAGCAAACCGATGTACCGGTTGCGGTGGGCTTTGGGATCAAATCAGGGCAGGATGTAGCGGCCTTGGCGGAGGTCGCAGACGGAGTAGTGGTGGGAACCGCTTTGGTCCAGTCACTGGCGGATGCGGCGCCTGAGCAGGCCGCCGAGGTGGCTGAAGCCTTCGCCAAAAAATTATCGTACCGCGCGGCAGCTGCCGCCGAGGGAGTTGCCTGATGAGCTGGCTGACAAAACTCATGCCGTCACGAATTCGCACCGACGGCAATAGCAAAAAACGAGTTCCCGAGGGAACCTGGCAACAGTGTAAACAGTGCAGCGCTGCGCTCTATGCCCGGGAGCTTGAGCGTGATCAGATGGTATGTCCAAAGTGCAGTCATCACATGCCCATCGTTGCCAGGCAGCGACTGCTCAAGTTTCTTGACGAGCAGGGCGTGGAGGAAATTGCTGCCCAGCTTGAGCCCATGGATGCACTGAAGTTCCGGGACAAAAAAACCTACCGTAGCCGGATCAGCCAGGCGCAAAAATCCACCGGCGAAAAGGACGCGCTGATCGCCATGTCAGGCACCTTGAAGGGCCGACCCCTGGTGGCGACCGCCTTTGATTTTCGCTTCATGGGTGGCTCAATGGGGTCAGTGGTGGGTGAACGATTTACCCGGGCAGCCCAGAAAGCGCTTAGCCTGCGTTGTCCCTTGGTCAATTTTTCCGCCACCGGCGGTGCCCGCATGCAGGAATCTTTGCTGTCTCTGATGCAGATGGCTAAGACCAGCGCGGTGTTAGGAAAAATGGCCAGCGAGGGTCTTCCCTATATCTCGGTATTGACCCATCCCACCACCGGCGGTGTGTCCGCCAGTTTGGGCATGCTGGGCGACATCAATGTGGCGGAGCCCGGTGCGCTGATCGGCTTTGCCGGTCCCAGGGTGATTGAACAGACGGTTGGAGAAACCCTGCCAGAGGGGTTTCAACGCAGTGAATTTCTGTTGGAACACGGCGCCATTGATATGATTGTCGATCGTCGAAATATGCGAGACACCCTGCATCAACTGCTGGAGATGCTGCTGCCAGGGCCAAGTTCAGCATCACTGCCGGATCAGCCTGCCACCAATGGGCGGCCCGAAGCTGAGCAGGTCGAGCCCGTTACCGCCGAAACCGCCTGAGCTGTCCTTTAAGGTTCGAAGGTTTTTGCGATGAGCAAACAGCGCTCGCTGGATTGGTGGCTTAATCATCTGTCGCGGGTCCACCCAGCCACTATGGCTCTTGGACTGGAGCGGGTGGGTGAGGTTTGCCAGCGACTTGGTGCCCAGCGGCCCGCACCGATGGTGATCACCGTTGCGGGCACCAACGGCAAAGGCTCCAGCTGCGCGATGCTCGGCGCCATCCTTCGCGCCGCTGGCCGGCGCGTTGGCAGCTTCAGTTCACCCCATCTGTTTACCTTCAATGAGCGCATAAGCACTACGGGCCTGCCCATCGATGATCAATCCCTGATCAGCGCGCTGGAGCGCGTTGAGCTGGCCCGGGGCGAAATACCCCTGACCTATTTCGAATATGCGGCGCTGGCCGCGCTGGTGGAGTTTCAGCAAAAAGCCGTTGATGTGGCGGTGCTGGAAGTTGGCCTGGGCGGGCGTTTGGATGCGGTCAACGTGGTGGATCCGGATGTTGCCCTGATCACCAATATTGGTCTGGACCATACCCAATGGCTGGGTAATACCCTGGACCTGATTGCGGTGGAGAAAGCGGGCATCTTCAGGAAAGGCCAAGTGGCCATTTGCGCCCAGCCCGATGCGCCCCAGGGATTGCATCGGGCTGCCAGTAAAGCAGGGGTACGTTGGCGGGTTGCCGGCAAAGACTTTCGCTGGCGCAAAACCGAAGCTGGCTGGGATTGGCAACAGGGTCCGCTGAAGCTGACAGGTCTGCCGCTGCCAACCCTGGCAGGTAATCATCAGCTGACTAATGCCGCGGGTTGTCTAGCGGCCCTCAACGGAGCGGGTTTGATGCCCGAGCGCGGCGCCCTAGAGCAGGGTATTCGATCCGCTGGGGTGATGGGGCGGCTTTGGCAGGTGTCCAAAGATCCTGCTGTGGTGTTGGACGTAGGACATAATCCGGCGGCGGCCAAAGTGATCGGCGCCTGGCTGGCAGATTACCCCTGCCAGGGGCGCACCTTTGTGGTTGCTGGGATGCTGAAAGACAAAGCGGCCCATGAGATGGTTTTGGCCCTGGCAGCGCAGGTGGATCAGTTCATATTCTGTGGATTGCCCGGCAGCCGCGGGCAGAGTGCCAGGCAGCTGCGCAGCCGGGTGCGAATACCGGGACTTAAGGCCAGGCTGGCCGAGACTCCGGCGCAGGCGCTGGACCTGGCCCTTAACCGGGCAACGGCCAGTGATCGGGTTTTGGTATTGGGTTCGTTTGTGACCGTTGAATTGGCGGCTAGACACCTGGGCCTGGTGTGAGCCAACAGCCCGCCGGATTTTCAAAGCCCCGGGTTCCTGGCCGGCACTCATACGGAGCTATGCCGAAGCTTTGGCTGAACGCCGAAGTAGTCCCTTGCCGGCCAGACTCCTAATCCCTGTTAAGCCAAACATCGTCGTTAGACTCCCAGTGCGTCAAGGAATCAGGGAGGTTGGCACGGTTTAACCGATTTCTACGCCTGGGCAGGTATAATGATGGATTAAATAGACGGCCGCCTGTCGTGGGTCCAGAGGTAGTAAATAGTGATTAAGCAACGGATTTTATTGACAAAAAATCTGACGGCAACGCTCTGAGTTCATGGACGTAGCTTTGAAACAGCGGCTCGTTGGAGCCAGCGTGCTGGTAATATTCAGCGTCACTTTCATCCCAATGCTGCTGGATGGGCCGCCCAGCAGTCCAGTGGAGGCGCCCATTGCCATTCCCCAGCAGCCGGACGCACGATTTGAAACCCGCTTACTGCCCGTAGGACAGGACGCCAACGGCCAGAGTCAGCGGCCAGCGGCGCAATCAGTGCCTGGGACTCAAGCGCCTGCAACGCGCAGGCCCAGCACCAGCACCAGCCAGGACCGGCCTGTTGTCGCTGAGCCGGAAATCCGAGCCAAACCTTTGGCCACAGCGGGTAATCAAACGCCGCCTCCCATCACCCTTAAGCCTGCTGCTCAGACGGCAAAGCCGCCAGCGCCTGCTGCCAGCAGTGGCTCCCAGGGGCCCTGGGTGCTGCAGCTGGGCAGTTTTGGCAATGCCGCAAATGCCGCTCGACTGGTTGAACGGTTGCAGGCTGGCCAATGGAAGGCCTATCAGGAAAAAGTGGAGGTGGGCAGCAACTCCCTGTATCGGGTTCGGGTCAGCGGCTGGCCGCAGAAAGACGCCGCCCTTGATGCCGGAGAGAAACTGCTAAAAGCATTTCCTGATCTTGAGCTTTCGGTGCGCGAGACCACCTCGGCAGCGTCTGTTGCCAACGGTTCCCCAGCGCCGCTGCAGGGTTGGATGGTGCAGATGGGTAGCTTCAACAGCCGAGAAAATGCCCTTGCCCTGCGGGACAAACTGCGTGGTGGCGGATTCTCTGCTCACCTGTCTGACGCCGGCGCCGGCGCTGATGCTCGCTATCGAGTGCGGGTTGGGCCGGAGCTTGACGAGGCCAGTGCGAAAGCCACCCGGGAAAAGATCCGCCAGAAGCTGGCTTTGAGCGGCCTGGTCATTGACCACCCTTAGCAGTCACATTTTCAGTGACGTAACATCACCGAAAATGTCGGCACATCCCTGTGCCAAGCCCAGACGGTTTGAAATGCGACTGTTTCAGCACGCTGCTAGCCTATCGTGTTACCCAGAGCCCATGGGCGTTCGATGGAGAGTCTGAACTGGGCCGACTGGGTGATAGTCGGCCTGCTGCTGATGTCCATGCTGATCAGCTTCTTTCGGGGGTTTGTGAAGGAGTTCATGGCCCTGGCTATCTGGGTGGCGGCGGTGTGGGTGGCTTTGACCTTCGCAGATCAGGTGGCACCAATTATTGGCGAAGGGATTGAGCTTCCATCGGCGCGTCTGGCGATAGCCTTTGGCGGCCTGTTTCTGGCCACATTGGTGGCTGGCGGCCTGCTTAATTTTGTACTTGGACTGCTGATTACCCAAACCGGCCTGTCTGGAACGGACCGATTCCTGGGGCTGTTCTTTGGCGCGGCGCGCGGACTGCTGCTGTTGCTGGTAGGGGTGTCCCTGCTGGTGCTCACGCCGCTGCCCGCCGACCCCTGGTGGCAGGAGTCTATGAGTCTGCCTCGACTGGAAAAACTGGCCCGCTGGGCATCCCAATACCTGCCCGAAGATTTCAAAGGTTTTATTGATGAGGACTCGGTGGGCAAGCTGCCGATACCTGGCCTGTCGTTGCCCGATACGCCTCAGGACAACAATTCTGAGCCAGAGTCGGACCAAAGTTCAGGCAAAAGTTCAGGCCAAAGTTCCGGCCAAAGTTCAGGCCAGCTTAAAGGCGCCGCCAACATTCCGTCATTAGCGACGGATAAGCCTTGGCTGGGGCCCGCGCGCCTTGCCAATGACGTCCTACAGGCGGAAAATGCCACCCTCACGGGCTCCTCGCAGCGGAGCCGATTGGTCACAATCCATCAGCCAGGATGACATGAATCCATGTGCGGCCTCATCGGAATAGTTGGTCAGGAACACGTAGCGCCGACCCTGTTTGAGGGGCTCACGGTGCTCCAACATCGGGGACAGGATGCCGCAGGCATCGCCACCTGCGACGGCAATAAAATGTTTTTGCATAAGGGCAATGGCCTGGCCAACGACGTTTTTTCCGCCGCTGATATGAAGCGCCTGAAGGGTCGAACCGGTATTGGGCACGTCCGTTACCCCACCGCCGGCGGCGACGCCAGCGAAGAATCCCAGCCCCTTTATGTCAACTCCCCGTTCGGCATTGCCCTGGGGCATAACGGCAATTTGACCAACGCTCAGTCGCTGAAACAGGAGTTGTTCGAGTCCGATCGCCGCCACATCAACACCGATTCAGACTCTGAGGTGCTGCTCAATGTGTTGGCCCATGAGCTCAGACCTGAGGTGACTCTCTCCCTGTCACCGGAGAATCTGTTTGCGGCGGTCAAAGGGCTGCACCGGCGGTGTCGCGGGGGCTATGCCTTTCTGGCCCTGATTCCCGGCTATGGCTTGCTCGGGGTACGGGATCCCTGGGGCATCAGGCCGCTGGTATATGGCAAGCGGGAAACGCCCCTGGGGCTTGAATACGCCATGGCCTCTGAAAGCGTTGCCTTGGACGTGCTGGGCTTTGAGCTGCTTGGTGACGTGCTGCCCGGAGAGGCGGTTTTCATCAGCGCTGAAGGGGAGATAATTCGCCAGCAGTGCGCCGATAAGGTGCAATACACACCCTGCATTTTTGAGCTGGTTTATTTTGCCCGGCCTGACTCCATGATGGACGATATCTCGGTCTACAAGGCTCGTCTGCGCATGGGCGAAAAACTGGCCCAGAAAATTCTTCGGCTGATGCCCGAACACGACATTGATGTGGTGATTCCGGTGCCCGATACCTCAAGGACGGCGGCCATCCCACTGGCTCATCAGCTAGGGGTGAAATATCGCGAGGGCTTCATCAAAAATCGCTACATCGGTCGCACCTTTATCATGCCCGGGCAGCACCAGCGAGCCCAGTCGGTGCGGCGTAAGCTCAACGTTGTTGATCTTGAGTTTCGTGGCAAGACCGTGCTGATCATTGATGACTCCATCGTCCGCGGCACTACCTCAAAACAGATTATCCAGATGGCAAGAGACGCCGGGGCAAAAAAGGTCTACTTTGCCTCTGCCGCCCCGCCGGTGCGGTATCCGAATGTCTATGGCATTGATATGCCCGCCGCCGAGGAGTTGATTGCCCACGGTCGAAGCGAGCAGGAGATTGAGGCTGAGCTGGGCGCAGACTGGTTGATTTATCAGTCCCTGGAAGACCTGGTGGCAGCCTGCACTGAAGGCAATCCGCAAATCGCTCAATTTGATACCTCGTGTTTTTCCAACGAATACGTGACCGGCGAATCCCCTGAATATTTTCGTCAAATTGAAGTTGAACGGTCTGATTCGGCCAAACTTGCCCGCGCTCAGGCCGTTTGAATCTTATCTCAGGGAATAAATCAGCGGCGGCTAAAGAGACAGCACCCATGAGCTATCAGCAGGCCAACATCGCCGACCGCGTCACCAGGATTGAACCCGGAATTGAAATAGGAGCTGAGACCATGGCGATTTCAATCGGCGGCTTTTCCAGTGCGCTCATCGAGGAAATCGGTCGAATCTGACCGTTCAGTCGCGGCCTTGGACAATCCCACATCTGCTGACACTGTTGGGGGACTGTCTGGGCGCCGTATGGCTCTGGTTGCCACTTACTGTGTGCTGGGTTGGACGCTTTGGCTTGGCGCCCTGGCTGTTAACCACGGCGCCGGTCAACCCCCGCAGCTAAGCGCCCAGATTCAGCCCGTTGAAGGTTGGCAGGTGGTGCGCGGCGATCCGTCCGCATCTGGCGCTCCGGGGATCCAGCAGCTGGATGACGGAGGCGAGTTTTTTGTCGTCAGCCAGGTTTCGCTGAACGCTGATCAACTGCCCCTTCTGACCCTTCAGGCAAAAGCTTATCCGCTGAACTACGTTCTAATGGCCGCCTGGAAACAGCGCGGCGTTGAACAGGCGTATTTCACTCGCCTGCAGGTGCCCAGCGGCGCTACTCAAAGCTACTTGATGTCACGGTTTAAGAGCTGGAGCGGTGAGCTTTCTGAGCTGGTTCTCTACGGTTACCCACAGCCCCAGACCAGCCCGCCGATCAGCCTGGGCCAACCCATCGTTTTTCAGCGGGTGGGTGTTGCCAGGGATTCCTGGCAGGGTCGCCTGGCCGCCCTTTGGACCGGCTGGACCGCGGCGGACCCCTGGGCCATGTTGTCAGTGAGTTCCCTGGGCCGATACCCGGATCTAGATGAGGGCGTGGGGCTGGTGCCTGCAGTGGCGGGAATGACCTTAATCGCCCTGTTTTCTGTGCTGCTGGCCAGTGGCCTGAAAGGCCGCAAGCTGGCTCTGGCCTCAGTGGCGGTGGTGCTGCTGGCAACCATGGTGTTGCAGTGGCAATTCACCCGCAGCCTGTTCGCTCAGGTGACAGAAACCCGTGCCAGGCTGGCGGACTTGAGCCCGCAGCAGCGATCGCGGTTTCAGTTCGACCAGGAATTGATCGACCTGACCACCGCAGCCAAGCCACTTATAGGCCCGGATGATCGCGTCCATGCGGTGACCGACGATCGCTTTTTTAGTCTGCGTGCCGCCTGGCACCTAAGGCCGGCCAATGTGTCGACCTTTTATCTGCCATCGCGTAAACCGGCCGGGGTGGTGAAGTCCGGCGACCTGATGTTCATCTACCGACAGCCGGAACTGCCGGAGATGATCCGCCAGGGCGAGGTGCGCCTGGGTGGCGAGCGCTGGAAGATTGAGCCACTGCTAAGCCAGCCTGCCGGTGCCTTGCTGCGCTTGCTGCATCCGGTGTCCTGATGGAGCCAACTACAGCCCAGTGGTGGGTCAGCGTGGTTAGCGCTCTGGGTTTGCCGCTCATCTGCGGCGCGCTGATTGTGATGAGCCTGCTGCGCTGCAGCCTCAATCGGGCAGCGCTGCTGTGGTCCCTGGCGGCGGGGCACTTTGTTGGGCTGGCGTTAACCGCTGGGCTGATGGCCCTGTTTCGACTGGCTGGCCTGTCAGATCAGGTCTTACCGCTGACCGCTGGCAGCCTGTGGCTGCTTGGCGCTATGGCAGGCGCTGCGCTAGTGCTGCGCCATGGTGTGCGCCAGCCGTCCGATGGTGTGCTGGCCGCCCCCGGGAGCTACAGCCACCTGGCCATGAGTCGAATGCCGCAAGCCCTTTGGTGGTTACTGGGGCTTTGGATCGCCGCCATCGGACTGATGGTTGTCAGCGAGGTGCTGATGCGCCCAACGTATCCCTGGGACGCCTGGTCAGCCTGGAGCGTTAAGGCCAGAGTGTGGGCGGATCTTGGGCCGAATATAGATTTTGTGTCTTTCCCTCGGTGGGTGGAGGCGGCCAGCGCTGAGGTGTTTACCAATGAAGCCTGGAACTATCCAGAAACTCTGCCACTGATCCAGCTGTGGATGAGCGGTTGGCAGCGGGATTGGGACCCGGCGGCGGCCAATCTACCCTGGGCAAGCTGCGGCCTGGCCCTGGCTTTGCTGATTTACCAAAGCGCTCGGATGCTGGCCCTAGGCCCGCTGGCGGCGATGATTTCCACCTTCTTCCTGTGTTCTTTGCCGATCCTGATCACCCAGCTGGCGCTGGCGGGCTACGCAGATATCTGGGTCTGCGCTGGATTGCTGCTGTTTGTCGCCTGTCTGCAGGGGCAGCTGGAGGGCTGGATTTCCCCCTTGGCAAGCTGGCTGGCGCTGGCCCTGGTGTTGAGTCTGAAGTTGGAAGGGGTGGTTTGGGCCATGATTGGCGTCGCGACCCTGATGGCAGCCTACCTGTCGGCCCGGGGGCGCTGGTGGCTGGCGGGCGTTGCTGTACTGGCCTTTGTGCTGTGGTGGTTAAGCGGCGGGTTTAGCTTTGAGCTGGGCAGTATGGCCGTGTCGGTGACGCCACAGGTCATTGAGCTGCCCTATCTTGGCCGCTATCCCCTGGGCTTTGATAATCAATTTGGCAGCATGTTTTCCGCGTTTGTCGAGCTGCCCAACTGGCATATGCTCTGGCTGTTCGGGGTTCCTGCAGCCGCGATGGCGATTTGGCCTAATCGAGGGCAAGCCCAGGGGCGAGGCCTGGCGGTTTTTCTTGCTCTGGGGCTGGGCTTTTTGTTTGTGCTGTTTTTCTGCACCCAGGCGGCGGTCTGGGCTGAGACCATGACCGCCTCCAACCGCCTGGCCCTGCATCTGGTGCCGGCGGCGGGTCTTTGGACCGCCGTGCTGCTGGGCCGTCAGCTCAGCTCACGGTAAAGATCAGCCAGGCCGGCCAGGGTCTGCTTGATGTGAAAGGCAGGAAAATTGTCCTGTGCGTTGTTGGCCAGGGTTTGGCGCAGCGGGGCGTCGTCCATCAGCTTGCCCAGCTGAGTGGCAAGGGCGCTAACGTCATTAGGTTCAGCCAACAGGCCATGGCCGCCACTGCCAACCACCCAGGGCACGCCGGACCCGGCGAGATTGGTAGCCACCACCGGGGTGCCCAGGGCCATGGCTTCCACCAGCACAATACCAAAGGCCTCGGTGCGCTCGATGGAGGGCAGGCACAGGCAGTCAGCGCTGGCGATGACCTGGTTACGCAAGGCATCTGACGCACTCCCAATCAGGGTGACCCGATCAACGAGCTTCAGTTCGCTGACCATTTTCGCCAGTCGTGGACCTTCCTGGCCATCACCCAGCAACAGAAGGCTGGCGCTGGGCAGCTTAACCATGGCTTTCAGCAGAATATCAAAGCCCTTGTAATAGGTGAGCCGGCCAACGGCGGCAATCTTAAATTCCCCGTCTGGCCAGTTAACCGGCTGCCGGGCATCTAATCGGCGCGGGTTAATGCCGAAGGGCAAGACGCTGAGTTTGTGTTTGGCATGGCGCTGCAGCGCGGCGCTGCCATCGGCATAGGCCTGGCTTGCTGCCAGTACCCGGGCCGCCTGAGCCAGGGTGGCCGATTCCAGCAGTCGATAGGCGGGGTAGGCCAGCCGCAGGCGCCACTGGTGGGGTGAGGGGACAACGTCGGAGTGCCAGTTGACCACCCAGGGTATGCGCCGGGCTGCCGGGGAGGCCAGCAGCCGAAAGATCGCCGGATTGGGCAGGTGCAGATGCAGAACCTGGGGTTTGAAGGTTTTGATCTGGCGCCGCATATGGCCGCCGAAAGAGGGCGCAATAGGGGTAAAAAATGCCTCCCCCAATGACTTGACGCCAATCAGGTCCGGGTTGTTTTCCAGCGCCTGACCCGGTTTGCAGTGCACCAGCATACGGCAGTGGATATCGCTTTTTGCAAAGCCGTCGAACAGGTCGCCGCAAAAGGTCTCGATGCCCCCAGCCACCGGTGGGAAATACTTGCCAATATGAAGAACGCGCATGGTTGGTGGGCTCAGACGCCCCTCCGCCTCGGCAGAAATTTCCTTAGCTCAGGGAGGGTTGAGGCTCGCCGATGGCCAGGCAAGAAAAACAGGGAATCAACTGCCGCTGGCGCGACGGCCGTCGGCAGGTTTTTCCCCATCGATTTCTGCCTGTAAACGCAGGTTTTCTTCAGCCAGGATGGCCATCTTTTGGCCTAAGCGCCGGATTCTGCGTTCGTGCCGGGACGATTCCACGTCGGCTCTGAGCATTTTCAGCAAAACCATGCCTATGGCCACCGAGAACAACAGATTGGGTGGATAGGAGACTCCGGTATACGTCGCCACAACATCGATGATCCGAGGAAAGGCGCCTAGCAGAACAATGATGGCGGCCACGCTCAGCCACCAAAGGGCATAGGGTCCGTGCAGATGATCGCGCCGGACCATATACAGGATGGAACCTGCCAGCAGCAGGCCCAGCAATGTTGTTGTGATCTGATAGCTCATGCCGGCTCCGGATTGCTGGGGACATCGGTCCGTTTGCGCGTCCGCGGTCCCAGTCTGGACAGACACAGAACCGAAGTTTGGATCATATACTTAGCAACAACGAACCAGGAGCTGAAAACCCTTGAATGGCCGGCCTGGCGGGCGGACATGGTTACCGGCACCTCGCGAATAGACAGGCCTTCTCGTTGTAACAGCATCAAAACGCCAATGTCCTGATAATCCAGCAGGCTGGCGTAGCGCCGGCTCAGCACATTGATGGCTGTGCGGTTGTAGGCCCGCAGCCCCGAGGTGAAGTCGCGGATACTGAGCCGGGTCAAGGCGCGAAAATAGGCCCAGGCCAGCCGCTTGGCCGGACTGAGTCGGTGCGGGCAGGCGCCCACCGCCACATCCACTTGACCCGATTGCACCGCGCTAATGATTTTACCCACGGAGCGCGCGTGGTGCTGGCCATCAGCGTCCATGGTGACTACAAAGGAATAATTATGTTTGCGGGCGTAGCGCATGCCAGCCTGGGTGGCGCACCAGGCACCCATTGAGAAGGGCAGCTTGAGCACCGCGGCGCCGGCGGCGGCGGCAACAGCGGCGGTGCGATCATCGCTGGCGTCATCCACCACCACCACACAACAACGATGACGGGCCCTGATGTCGCTGATTACAGCTCCCACCGTGCGTTCTTCGTTGCGGGCCGGAATGACCACTAAAAAGTGGGAATCGTGCCGCCTGTGCGGTAGATTGACGATATCAATCTGCGTGTTCGGTTGCGGCACCAGTGCTCCCAACAACGTGTGGTAAGTGATGATTTTACCACCTGTTTTCATCAGCGACCGGCCTTTTTACCAAAGACAATAAAAAAATATCCGTGGTTTTGGCGCTTTTTGGCCGGACAATCCGCTTATTAAAACGATACTGCTGCTTTTGCAGCCAAATTTTGGAAACAGATCGATCAACGATCATTAAAGGAGAGGGTTATTTCATGAAGAAGTTAGCAACTACCATTGCTGCACTTGGCCTGTTGGCCGGCGGTTCCGTCGCCAGCGCATGTACGCTGAGCGCGTGGTCATCTCAAAGCGCGACGGCCCCCTTGGTCGGCGGCCCAGGCGATACCGTGGAGCTGGCGCGATATTCCGGCATTTGCTCGATGCAGGCAGATTCTGGCGCACAATTCGTGCAGGATAATTCACCTGCTGCGGAGGGTGCTCTGATCGCAAGGTTCTATTTCTTCGCTGATGGGAGCGGTAATACCACAGTTTACCAAGCGTTCGCTGATGAAGGTGCGGCCAGCTCAGTTTTCGCCGTCACAGCAGATGGCAGCAACGTTACAGTCACACCAGATTCAGGTTCAGCCGCCTCGGCTGCGATGAAGGCTGGTTGGAATTCAGTAGAAGTAAGCTGGAACTCGGGTGGTGCCATTTCGCTGTGGGTTAACAGTGACTCTACTACCGATGCTGCGGATGCAACGGGTAGCGACACCGGAAGCGCAACTGTGGACGCGATTCAACTGGGTGCGATCGGTGGCCTGGGCGGATTCAGCTCCATCAACTTCGACCAGTATGAGTCACGTCGCACGACTGCCATTGGCCGGGAAGTGGCCGGAGATTCCAATGGCGACGGGAACGTCAACTCAGGCGATATTATCGCTAACATTCTGGACTTTTTTGACCAGGCAGCGGCCACGGGCCAGCCTGATTGTAATGAAGACGGAAACGTTAACTCTGGCGATAACATCTGCGTCATTTTGACGTTCTTTGGCCAAATCTAAGGTAACGGTGAATAAAATGAAATTTGTAACTTCTGTAGCGATCGTCCTTGGCTTGGGGATATCTAGTTCCGTTCTTGCCAATTCTAGCGACCTTGTAATGACCAACGTTGGCGGAGAGTTGAGCTTTGATTTCATCAACAACGCCAGCGTCAGTGCACTGGACTTCACCGTTAAACTCGACGGCATGGGCAAACTGGAAAGTGGCTCTTGTGTTTCAGGTCTACCCTCCTCACACGTAGGTCAGTGCCAGTTCTCTAACGGGGTGTTGAAAGTGATCATCTATAGCCCGACCAATGTGGTGCTGGAGTCAGGCCCCATCGGAAGCGTGCTAGCGTCTGGCAATTTCAATAAGGCAGGCGCCATTTCGGTTGACTCTGTGAACATGTTTAATGCTGACGGTAGTCAGGCGCAGGGTAGCTCATTGCAGAACGCCAATGATGAGTTGAAGTTGAAGGAATTGCGTTAATTTGTTGGAAATACTTAAAAAACCCCGGTCTGGGGCTTCCGGCCCGGGGTCTTTTTACGTTATTATTGTCGCGTTTGTGCTGATGTGAGGCGCACGCTGCGTCGTATAAAAATTGAAGGGGTGACCTTAGATGAACGTTTTTTCCTGCCGTAAAACGGCTTTTGCTTTGATATTGGGCTTATCGTCCGGAGCTGCTTTCGCAGTTCCCCGGGTGGAGATTGGAGACGGAACAGCCGCAGCTGGAGCGACTGCCTCTGTTTCTTTGGACTACTTTAGCGATGGCGCGGTGGCCAGTGGGGACTTTACGTTCTCCTACGACCCAGCATTTGTAACACCAACACTCAATTGCGCCGCCACACTTGGCACACTCGGTCACACCGTGGCTTGCAACGATACTGGGACCGCGATTCAGGTTCTTATTAACGCTCCCGTGACATTTCCGATTCCTGTAGCCCCTGATGGCTCTCTGGGTTCTATTGGCTTCCTTATTGCCGCGGGACAGATGGACGGGGCAACCAGTCCGTTGACCATCACTTCCGAGAACTACTTTAACGGACTTGGTGGTGGAGTAACTCCAGATCCTGCCGATCCTTCACAAAATGGTTCTGTAACTGTCCAGGCGGGACCAGGACCAGGAATACTTAACGTCCAGCCTCCTACCCTGGCTCTGACCGCTGAAGTGGGCGGCGCAGCCGGAACCGGCATCATCACAATTTCAAACGATGGTGACCCAGCAACCATGGACGCAACGATTACGCCCTCCTGCTCCCTAGGAGCAGTAACCGGCGGCGGAACCATCTCTGTTTCTGCGGCTCCCGCCTCACTGGCGG